>JBJTWN010000185.1:0-2703 GCA_046081785.1 Cyanobium sp. | reverse complement strand
CGCTCCTACCTGCGGGACATCGGCCGAGTGCCGCTGCTGACGCACGAGCAGGAGATCACCTTGGGTCGTCAAGTGCAGGAGCTGGTGGCGTTGGAGGAATTGGAGGCGGAGCTGACGTTGCGCTGTGGTGGTGAGCGTCCGAGCCAGGAGCAGCTGGCGGTGGAGGCGGGGTTGACGGTGCCGTTGCTGAAGCGTCGGCTGCAGGTGGGTCGGCGGGCGAAGGAGCGGATGGTGGCAGCGAATCTGCGGCTGGTGGTGAGTGTGGCGAAGAAATACACCAAGCGGAACATGGAGCTGCTGGATTTGATCCAGGAAGGAACGATCGGTTTGGTGCGAGGGGTGGAGAAGTTTGATCCGACGAGGGGTTACAAGTTTTCGACCTATGCGTATTGGTGGATCCGGCAGGGGATCACGCGGGCGATTGCGGAGAAGAGTCGCTCGATCCGTCTGCCGATTCATATCACCGAGACGTTGAACAAGCTGAAGAAAGGGCAGAGGGAGTTGAGCCAGGAGCTGGGGCGCACGCCAACGGTGAGCGAGCTGGCGGTGGCGGTGGAGCTGCCGGAGGAGGAAGTGAAGGATCTGTTGTGCCGGGCGCGGCAGCCGGTGAGTTTGGAGACGAAGGTTGGGGATGGAGAGGATACGGAATTGCTGGATTTGTTGGCCGGGGATGGGATGTTGCCAGCCGAGATGGTGGATGGGGAGTGTTTGAAGGGTGATTTGCGAGCGCTGGTGGAGCAGCTGCCAGAGCTGCAGGGGAGGGTGCTGAAGATGCGCTACGGAATGGAGGGCGAAGAGCCGATGAGCCTCACGGGCATTGGCAGGGTGCTTGGCATCAGCCGCGATCGGGTGCGCAATCTCGAGCGTGACGCCCTGGCGGGGCTGCGCCGGAGCCGCTCAGCCATTGAGGCTTATATGGCGAGCTAAAACAGGCCCCTGCCCAAAAACGATCTAGCCTCGGGGCAGTGCTGTCCCCTTTCCATGGGCTCAGAGCCAGCTCCAGACATGGAGATGCTCACCCTGTTTCCCCGCTACGTGTTGCACGGCCACCTCTCGGCGAGCCTGTTGGAGGCTTTGCAGACACTGGCCGGGCAGGTGGCGGCTGCCCCTGAGCAATCCCCTGATGCCTCTCGCAAGCTTGCTGGTCAGCTGGCCCTGCAAAGAGAACTCCCCCCCCACCATCCTGTGGTGCAGAGCCTCTGTCAGGAGATCATCCTCCCGGGCTGCGAGCGTTGGATTCGCCATGTCATCGATCAGCAGCCCCCCCAGGGTCGAGGTCCATGGACTCCAGGGCGTTACAGCTTGCGGTTGATCGATCTTTGGCTCAACGTTCAGCGTGCGGGTGACTACAACCCCACCCATACCCATGGGGGAAGTTTTTCTGGCGTGCTGTTTCTCCAGGTGCCTCCTCAGATCTGCGGAGACCGTTTTGATGGCCAGCTCTGCTTCCATGGCCCGGAGGAATGGCAGATTCAAACCTTTCGCACCGGCATGGCCCATTACGTGCTGCCCGTGCCTGGTGAGTATTACGTCTTTCCTGCCTGGCAACCCCATTCGGTGGCTCCCTTCCGGGGGGAAGGGGAGCGCTGGTCGATCGCCTTCAACGTGGTGGCCCTGCCCCAACAACCCCCCGTGGGCAGCCCCGGAGCCGGACCGTCCGTTCAGGTGTCAGGCGACAGGCCAAAATCAGCCAATGTGTCCCTCTCAACTGCCCGCCAGCGCCCTGGGGGGTTCGGCTGATCCCCAAGCGGGGGGGATCCCTTTACGCCGCGCAAGGGCTGGAGGCGCGCCCAGGCTGGAGGCGCACCACCCGCCGGCCCATTTCCTCGAGCAGCGCTTGGATTGGCGGTTCTTTGGCGAGATCCTTCCGCACCACGAGAGCGAGCGACTGCTCCAGCCCGAGCTCGTAATCGAGGGCGGTGAGGGCAGGGTTGCTCGCCAGCATCACCGGCGAGGCATAGGCCAGGGTGTGCCCATCAGCCGTGCGGCCCTCCCAGTGATGGCTGCGGTAGTGGTTCAGGCGTCGAGGATTGCGCCACAAGCCATGCTGCTTGAGGTGGTCTGCACTCCTGGGAAACCAGTTGCAATCCAGGGCCACACTCGCAAATTGTGAGAGGTCGGCAGGGCGCAGGGCGCGTTCTTTGGCCAGCGGATGATTCGGGCTGGCCACGAGCTGCAGGGGGGTGCGGAACAGCTCCACAACCTCCGTCTCGCCCAGGTCGGTGGGCAGATCCTGAGCGCTGGTGCAGATCCAGGCGTCAATCACGCGCTGATGCAGCAGGGCCTGGGAGCGCGGCTGATTGATGGCATCTGGGCGACCCAGAATCCAAGAATTCAGAGGCGGGTCGGCCAGCACGCGGCTGGAGATGGCGCCCGCTTCCAGCCGCAGACTGCCTGTCCCTGCCAGCCGGGCCATCTGATGGTGTTGCCGCTCCTGGGCCAACTGGTGGGTCTCCCCTGTCACATGCCATTCACTGCGGATCTTTTGAAGGGTCAATCCGAGGCTTTTGGCCACGTGATGGGCGGCACGGCTGATGGTGGGCTGGCTGAGGGCAGAGATCCTCCCGGCGTGCTGCCCATTCCCCACCCACAGCAGACCATCAAAAGCTTCCAGCTGCGCCAGGCTCACCATGACAGGCTTCCCGTTGCGATGAGTTATGGCCAAGGCATAGCGCCTGGCGGGGGGGGATCGATGGCCAAATT
>JBJTWN010000184.1:0-28894 GCA_046081785.1 Cyanobium sp. | reverse complement strand
CGCCGTGGCCTCCGGTGGGATCCACGTGTGGCACATGCCTGCCCTGGTGGCGATCTTCGGAGACGATTCCGTGCTCCAGTTCGGTGGTGGCACCCACGGTCACCCCTGGGGATCCGCAGCCGGTGCTGCCGCCAACCGCGTGGCTCTGGAAGCCTGCGTCAAGGCGCGCAACGCTGGACGGGAAATTGAGAAGGAAGGCCGCGACATCCTCACGGAAGCCGCCAAGCACAGCCCTGAGCTGGCGATTGCTCTGGACACCTGGAAGGAAATCAAGTTTGAGTTCGACACCGTCGACAAGCTTGACGTGCAGTGAGTTCCCAATCCCTCAGGCGCCCTGGAGTTTCCAGGGTGGCCTTGAGGGGTGAGGGACAGACGTCGCCCATCGGCGCAAGGCCGATTTCTATCCATTCTCGCTTTAACCCCATGCCATTCAAAAGTGCCGTGGGTGACTATCAAACAGTCGCCACCCTGGAAACCTTTGGCTTTCTGCCACCGTTCACCCAGGACGAAATCTACGACCAGATTGCTTACATCATTGCCCAAGGTTGGAGTCCTCTGATTGAGCACGTCCAGCCCAGCCGCGCGATGGCCACCTATTGGTCCTACTGGAAACTTCCGTTTTTCGGTGAGAAGGATCTCGGCGTAATCGTCAATGAGCTGGAGGCCTGCCATCGGGCCTATCCCGACCATCACGTGCGTCTGGTTGGTTACGACGCTTATACCCAAAGTCAGGGGGCCTGCTTCGTGGTCTTCGAAGGCCGCTGAGGTCAGCCCCCGCGCCCGACAGGGTGGAATTGATGGGGCCAGCTGAATGCGTTCGCTGGCTCCTCCACTCTCGTTTTTTCATTCATTTGCAACCTCTGTCCGCTGACTTGATCTGCTGGGCGGTTGCCTTGTCCTTCTCGGTATTTTTTATCTCGGGTGGTTATGGCCAGTACATCCAGTCGTGAAGCCGCTCTCGAGCGTCGCAGAGCCCTCACCAACGGCGGCAAGAAAGCCGAAGGCCGCTTCAGCTCTGCGCCGATACGGACGCGCACGGCTGCCGATGCTCGCCAAAGCCGAGCCGACCAGGCCCCTGCCGCCGCGCCAGCCACCCCAGCTCCGTCCACGCCCCGTGTCGCTGCTGCAGTTCCGCAGCGCACCGTGCGGTTCAGCGACAGCGCCCCCGCCCCCAGCCGCAAGGGTGCGCGGCCCGTGAGCAATCCCAGCCGCGATCTCGTGCTCGCCCGCCGCGAGGCCCTCTCCCTCCGCGGCAAGCGGGCTAGCACCGCCAAAGACCGCACTCGCACCGATGTGGTGCGCAGCCAGCCCCAGCAAGCCAGCCCCGCTCCCCAGGCGAAAGCTCCCTGCAAATGCCAGGAGGCCACCCCATCGGTGAGCAGCTCCCGCCCATCCTCCCGAGACATGCCCTCGCTGTCTCTGGGCAACGGCGACGCCCGCAGCAGGGCGGCCAGCTCCGGATCCAGCCCAAGCCTCGGCGACAGGCGCCCCAGCAGCAAGCGGGCTGCCCAATACAACCCCAGCCGCGCCCTGGTGTTGGCCCGCCGTGAAGCCCTTTCGAAGCGGGGCAAATCCGCCAGCACCCCCACCTCCACCACCGCCGCTTCCGTGGCCCGCCAGGTGAATCCCGACCTCAGCAGTCGCGAACTGGCCCAGAAGGTGCGGGAGCTCAAATGCAAGGTGGGCTCGGCGGGCAGCGCTCGCAATGGCGGATCACGCCCCACGGGGCCCAACCGCAACGGCGCCAAGGAAGCCGCCAAGCTGGCGGCAGCGGCAGATGCCCACTGGAAAGTGGGGCTCACCGAAACCAGTCGCGGTCAACTCGTCACCGGCACCCAGTCGAACCGCTCCCTGGCCACCACGGGCAACGAGGCCGGCACCTGCCGGGTGGTGACTGGCACGGAATACCTGGGGTCGGAGGTGTTCAACACCTTCTGCCAAACCGGTCCCTTGGGCACCCAACCCGCCAAGGTGGCCGTCACCGCCACCAGCCACGGCAACCGGGTCACCGGCAATCAAGTGGGCCGATCCGAAAAGGTCACCGGCGATGAACCCGGCACCTGCAAGCTCGTCACGGGCACGGAATACCTCTCGGCCAATCAGAGCCAGGCCTACTGCGGGGTCAATCCCTCCACCCCCCGCAAGGTGGGTCGCACCACCACGGTGGCCGGCCAGCCGGTCTCCGGCGTGCTGGTGGGGCGCTCCGAAAAGGTCACCGGTGATGAGCCCGGCTCGGGCCGTCAACTCACCGGCGATCAATACGTGACCGACCAAGCGCAGGTGGGGGGCCGGGCGCCCCAGAAGGTGGGTGCCTTCCAAACCCTGCGGGGCACCGGCATCACGGGCACCACCGTGGGTCGCAGCGGCCGTGTCACGGGCGATGAGCCCGGCTCCTGCCGCAACGTCACCGGCGATGAGTACATCGGTTCGGAGCAATACGACAGCTTTTGCGGCGTCCGCCCCGCCCCGGAGGCCCCCAAGGTGGGCTTCAGCGTCACCCCCCGCTCCCAAGTGGTGAGCGGCACCCGCACGGGCCGTTCAGAGAAGGTCACCGGCGATGAGCCGGGCACCTGCAAGATCGTGACGGGAACGCCCTACGCCGGCATGGAGGAAGCGGGCAATTGGTGCAGCACCAAGCAGGTGCAAAACATCCGCCAGCGCACCCCCGTGCGGATGGGCACCGTGATGAGCGGCATTCAACCGGGCATCGGCGGCGTGATGACCGGAGCCGAGCGGGGAGCTTGCGAAGCGATCAGCGGCACCCCCTACGTGGGTCCGGACCAGTTGGCCTCTGCCTGCGGCACCGACGCCGCCCTGCCCGTGGATTTTCCCCAGCCGCTCACCAGCGCGCCCTGGCAGGAGTTCAGCGTGCAATCTCCCGCCCGCGAAGCCCAGATTCAGCGGGAAACCACCGGCGCTGTCACCGGTAGCACCTATGAGCATGGCGGACGCATCACCGGCCCTTTCGACATGGCCGCCGGCAAGGTGACCGGAACCGAGCAGTTTCGCTTTGATCGGCGCAGCCGCGATCAGGCTCGTGGCCCCCTCACTCCAGCCTCCCCCATTGCTGCCGCAGCGGAGGCCACTGCCTCCTCCCCCGGAGAGCGCCCCCCCTCCCGCATCACGGGCGAGGGTCTTTCCGGCGGCCTCACGATCACCGGCGACGATTGGAACCGTGGCCGCCATGTCACCGGCACTGAGGGTCCCTCCGCCCGTCGCCGCAACCCCTCGCGTTCAGGCCCCACTTCGGCCATGCCCAGCTTCCAAGCCAAGCGCAACGAGGCCATTCCTGAGCCTGTGAGCAAGATCACCGGATCGAGCGGCAACACCGCATCCGGATCCCTCATCACGGTGTCCGGCGGAGCCCGAGGCTGATCCCGATGCCACGACGTCCGGTCACTGGGCCGCGTTTGCAGGCAGCGAGTTCCCCCCGTCGGCGCTGGGAGCTCTCGCCGGAGGCCTTCAGGGCACGACTAGCCGATGTGCGCTCGGGCAAGGTGACCAGCGAAGCGCCTGCAGAGCTGGATCCCAGGCGGCCCCTGCGCCGAGGCTCGGGCGCCAGCACGCTCCATCCGCTCACCAACGCCCAGGCCAATGCGGCCCTGCAGGCCTACGACACCCGGGTGAAGGGCGCCTTCGACCGGTTGGTGCCCGTGCTCAAGCGGATCTCAGCCCTGCAACACGAGGATCGTTTTGAAGAGCGGGCCCAGGAGTTGGCCAGGGCCGAGCTGGGCTTTGAACTGCCCGCAGCGTTGCTGGAGACGGCCTGGGTCACCCAGCTGGACATGCGCACGCTCTTCGCCTGGTGTCTGTTTGAAACCTACGAGCAGACCAGTGCCTCCTTTTTCCAGGACGATCCCCTCGATGGCCGCCCGGGTGGACCGGCCGCCGAGGCCTTCAACGCCTTCTTGCTCGAGTGTGGCTTCCATCTGCTCGACATCACCCCCTGCGCCGACGGTCGCTTGGCCCATGCCGTGGCCTCCGCCCTGCGCATTCCCTTCAGCTCCGTGCGGCGACGGCCCCATGCCGGTGCCCTCTTCGACGTGGAGAACACCGTCAACCGTTGGGTGAAAACCGAGCATCGGCGCTATCGCGAAGGGCTGCCGAATCCAGCCCATGCCGACACCCGCTATCTGAAGGCGGTGCTCTATCACTTCAGCTCCCGGGATCCATCCCACGAAGGCTGCGCCGCCCACTGCAGCCACGATGAGGAGGCGACGAGCAGCGGCTGGCAGCGGCTGGCGGACTTCCAAACCGCCATCGAAAACAGCTTTTGCTGTGGCGCCTCGGTGGATCTGTTGCTGATGGGCATCGACACCGACACCGACGCGATCCGCGTGCACGTGCCGGGCCGCGATGGCACCACCCGCCTCGACACCTGGCTCGATGCCATGGCGGTCTACGACGCCACCCGCCATCTCTCCGCCGCCGAAGCAGAAGCGCGAATCGTCACCCTGGTGGAGCAAGCGGCGGGTTCCACGCCGGATGGGGGGATGGTGCGCTTCATCAGCCGCCTGATCGCCAACAACCTCTCCCAGATCGACTACGTGCGCCAGTTTCATGGCGGCCACTACCCCGACGCCGGCCACGCCGAGCGCTTCATCGGGGTGGGCATCGGCTTCAAGGAGATCCACTTGCGCAACCTCACCTACTTCGCCTACATGGACACGGTGGAGGAAGGCGCGCCCGATCTCGATGTGGGCGTGAAGATCTTCAAGGGATTGAATGTCTCCCGCGGCCTGCCCATTCCGGTGGTGGTGCGCTTCGATTACCACGGCCAGGTGCCAGGCGGCAAGGAGCGCGCCGTGCTCCACGCCCGGAGGGTGCAAGCGGCGATCGAATCCCGCTACGCGGATCTTTACCAACAGGGCTTGATCCACGTGTTGCTCACGGTTCGGGATCAGGACCGGCATGTGCCCGCCGAAGCGGTGGGCTCCACCATTTCCTTCGCCACGGCAGGAGCCCACTGAGATGATCATCTGCAAAGTGGTGAAACCGCTGGTCTCCACCAATCGGATCCCCGATTTCGAGCACAAGTATCTGCAGGTTGTTCTCGATGGCAGCACGCAAAAGGTGGCCGTCGACGCAGTGGGCTGCGTGCCGGGCGATTGGGTGATTTGCGTGGGCAGCTCCGCTGCCCGGGAAGCCGCCGGCAGCAAGTCCTATCCCAGCGATCTCACCATCGTGGGGATCATCGACCATTGGGATCCGGACGCCGGCAAATCCGCCCCCGCCAAGGACGCCGCCAGCAACGGTGGCCAGACCTCCACGGGTCAGGCCGGCAAAGGGGCTCCAAGCCAGGGGGGAGCGGCCTGATGGAGATCATGCAGGTGGCTGGCTCCCTGGTTTGCACCCAACGGGTGGAGGGATTGGCCCACATGGATTTGCGGGTGTTGCGCACCAGCAAAGGCAAGCTCAGCGTCGCTGTTGATCCGGTGGGAGCCAACGTCGGCAATTGGGTGTTCACCGCCAGCGGCAGCGCCGCCCGCTTTGCCTGCGGCAATCCAGAGGTGCACACCGACCTCACGATCGGCGGAATCATCGATTTCTGGGAACCCGACGGCTGAGGCCTCTCCATGGCGGACCGCACGCCGCCCATCTCCCCGCCCATCCCCGCCACTCTTCCTCCGCGCCATGGCCCCCACCTCTCGTTCCAGCCGCCCCGCCCGCAAGGCCACCGGATCTCAGGCTGCCTCACGCGGCACCCCTGCGCGTCGGACGGTGCCTGCCAAGGCCAGCGCTCCCCCACCCCCCGTCGCCGAGGAAGCCCCCCTGCCCCTGCTCCCGGAAGTGAGCGCCGCAGCGGCTGCCGCTCCGGCCATCCCTCCTGAGATCGTCGTGGAGATGGCCGCCCCAGCCGCGGTCGTCAGCGAAGCCAGCGCTGTTGACAGCGCGGCCACACCCGGCGGCGGCGAGCCCTCCAGCGCGGACGCCCCTCCCCCCTCCGCCGCCTCGACCCCTGCCGCCCCCGCCAAAGGCGGCCTCAGCCGGGGCAGCGGAGCAGGCATCCCCGCGGCCCCCGGCCAACCCTCTGCCCTTGCGTTTCCCAAGGGACCCTCTTCAGGCCATGGCATCGCCCTGGGCCTGATCGAAACCCGGGGCCTGGTGCCGGCGATCGAGGCCGCAGACGCGATGACCAAGGCGGCTGAAGTCACCCTGGTGGCCCGGGAGTTTGTGGGCGGCGGTTACGTCACCGTGATGGTGCGCGGCGAAACCGGAGCCGTGAACGCCGCTGTGCGGGCCGGGGCCGATGCCTGCGAGCGGGTGGGCGATGGCCTGGTCGCCGCCCACATCATTGCCCGTCCCCACCAGGAGGTGGAGCCGGCCCTCTCCGCCAGCGGCGCGCGGCGCCTCTGATGGCCACACCCCCCGTTCACACCAGGGTGCTCGCCGATCTCGGCCGGGCCCTCAGCCTGGAGTTCAGCGCGGTGCAGCAATATCTCACCCAAGCCGTGTTGGCCGAGGAGTGGGGCGACAGCGTCGCCGCCGACCGCTTCCGCCGGGAGACCGTGGAGGAGATGCAGCACGCCGAGAGGATCGTGAAGCGCATGATCCAACTCGGGGTGGCCCCCGGCGCCTCCCAGTTGCAGCCCGCCCGACACGCCGCCACATTGATTGGTTTGCTCCGGCTCAACCGGGAGCTGGAGTGGCAGCTGGTGAGCCACTACGCGGAGGCCATGGCCCTCTGCCAGCGTCTCGGCGATGCGGAGAATGAAGCCTTCTTCCACGATCTGTGGCGCGAGGAACGGCAGCATGGTGAAGATCTGGACGCCTGGCTGATCAGCTTGGAATCCGCCCCGTCCCCTGCCTTGGCCGGGGCGGCCCTCTGATCCCTCCACGGCGTTCCAGCCTCAAACCACCCCCGCAAAGGGGTTCCCATCATGAGTTCCCCTGTGGTTTCCGCTTTACCCCTCCCGATTCAGCTGGCCTGGCTGATTCCCCTCTATGGATTCAGCGGCGTGTTGCTCTCCCTGCCCTGGGCGGCAGGTTGGATCAAACGCAATGGCCCCCGCCCAGCGGCCTATCTGAACTTGTTGATCACCTTGGTGGCGGTGCTGCATGGCAGCTTCATCATCCAGGAGGTGTTGCAGTTAGGCCCCCAGCAGTTGGATTGGAGCTGGTTTCGGGTGGCCGATCTCGACCTTCACATCGGTTTTGACCTCTCGCTCACCAACCTTGCCGCCCTTGAGCTCGTCACCTTCATGAGCCTGGTGGGCCAGGTGTTTGCCCTGGGCTATCTCGACAAGGAATGGTCGCTGGCGCGCTTCTACGCCTTGGGGGGCTTTTTTGAAGGGGCCATGGCCGGGGTGGTGTTGAGCAGCAATCTGTTCATCTCCTACTTCCTGCTGGAGATGCTCACCCTCTCCACCTATTTGCTGGTGGGGTTTTGGTACGCCCAACCCCTGGTGGTCACCGCCGCTCGCGATGCCTTCCTCACCAAGCGGGTGGGGGATGTGTTGCTGTTGATGGCGGTGGTGGCGCTCGCCGCCTGGGCCCCCTCCCTCTCCTTTGACGCCCTGGATCGCTGGTCGGCCACGGCGCTGGCCAACGGCGAGATCACGCCCTTGGCGGGCACCCTGATCGGCCTGGGGTTGATCGCCGGTCCGATGGGCAAATGCGCCCAGTTCCCGATGCACCTCTGGCTGGATGAGGCCATGGAGGGGCCCAACCCCGCCTCGATCCTGCGCAACTCCGCCGTGGTCACCTGCGGCGCCCTGGTGTTGGTGAAGGTGATGCCCCTGCTGCGGCTCTCCCCTCTGGCCGTGGACGTGTTGCTGGTGGTGGGCACGATCAGCGCCCTGGCCGGGGCCCTGGTGGCCATCGCCCAGGTGGATCTGAAGCGGGCCCTCTCCTATGGCACCACCTCCTATCTGGGGCTGGTGTTCATCGCGATCGCCCTGCAACAACCCGCGATCGCCCTGTTGCTGTTACTGGCCCATGGGCTGGCCAAGGCGCTGTTGTTCATGAGTGTGGGCAGCGTGATTGCCACCACCAATTGCCAAGACATCACGGAGTTGGGCGGCCTGGCCCAACGGATGCCCGCCACCACCAGCGCCTTTCTGCTCGGTGGTGCCGCCCTGACGGGCGTGGTTCCCTTGGCGGGCTTCTGGTGTCTGTCTCGGCTGGTGGAGGTGTTTCTGCCCCAAACCCCCCTGTTTGCAGGGGTGGTGCTGCTCACCAATAGCCTGACCGTGTTCAATCTGGTGCGGGTGTATCGACAGGTGTTTCTCGATCAGCCCCACCCGAAGACCAAACGCACACCCGAGGTGATCTGGTTGATGGCCCTGCCGATGGTGAGCCTCGGGGTGATTGTGGCGCTGCTGCCCGCGGTGATGCAGCGGCTGGAGCCCTCCTTGGGGTTGGGAGCCGTCTCGACGACGGCGGGGATCCTGGTGCTGATCAGCGGGGTGCTTGGCCTGGTGGCCGAGGTGTTTGTGCCGGTGGGCAGCTTCTCCTCCCGCTCGGTGGTCCGGCCCCTGCGGGCCTTGCAGGATCTGTTGGCAGCGGATTTCTACACCGATCGGCTCTATCGACACACGATCGTGGCCTTTGTGGCCGGCTTGGCGCGGCTCACCAATGGCTTCGATCGCCAGATTGTCAGCCGCCTGGCCGAAAAGGTGGGTGTGGCCTTGATGGCCACCGCTGGGGGCCTGAAGCTCGGCGTGAGCGGCCAACTGCAGAGCTATGTGCTCACGCTGATGACCGCCATCGTGGTGCTCTTTGCCAGTCTCTTCTGGCTGCAGAGGGGAGGCTGAACCGATGTTGAGCCTGTTGCTGCTGATTCCGTTTTTGGGCTCCCTGTTGCTGGTGCTCTGGCCTGGCCGGCCCGCCGAGGGACTGATGCGCAAGGCGGCCCTGGTGGTGCTCTGCCTGCAGGTGGCCTGGAGCGTGGTGGTGCTCCTGTCGGTCGATCCCCAGCAGGGGGGGCTGCAACTGCAGGAGACGCTTCCCTGGATCCAAGATCTGGGCCTCACCTACAGCCTGGCCATCGATGGTCTCTCCCTGCCCCTGGTGGTGATCAACGGCGCCCTGAGCTTGGTGGCGGTGATCTGCACCCGCGACATCAGTCAGCGACCCCGCATGTACTTCGCCCTGTTGCTGCTCATCAGCGGGGCGGTGAATGGCGCCTTTCTCGCCCAAAACCTGCTGTTGTTCTTGTTGTTCTACGAGCTGGAACTCATCCCCTTGTGGCTGCTGATCTCCGTCTGGGGCGGGGCCGGCAAAGCCTTGGCAGCCACCAAGTTTCTCCTGTTCACAGCCGTTTCCGGCTTTCTGATCTTGGCCACCTTCCTGGCCCTGGCGGTGCTGCGCGGCTCACTGGATTTCAGTTTCCTGCCGGTGAGCAGCGAGCAATTGGGCCTGGGCAGCCAGTTGGTGTTGCTGGCGATGTTGTTGGTGGGCTTTGGCATCAAGATTCCTCTGGTGCCCTTCCACTCCTGGCTGCCCGACGCCCACACCCAAGCCTCCACGCCGGTTTCCGTGCTGTTGGCCGGGGTGTTGTTGAAATTGGGCACCTACGGGATGTTGCGATTTGGCCTGGGTCTCTTCCCTGAAGCCTGGGCCGTGATGGCCCCATGGCTGGCGATCTGGGCGGCGGTTTCCGTGCTCTACGGCTCTTTGGCGGCGATTGCCCAGCGCGATATGAAGCGCATGGTGGCCTACAGCTCGGTGGGCCACATGGGCTCGATCCTGCTGGCGGCGGCGGCTGCCACACCGGTGAGTTTGCTGGGGGCCGAATTTCAGATGGTGAGCCATGGGCTGATCTCCGCCCTGCTATTTTTATTGGTGGGCATCGTATATCGCAAAACCGGCACCCGCGATTTGGAGGTGTTGCGCGGCCTGCTCAACCCTGAGCGCGGCCTGCCCTTCACCGGCACGTTGATGATTCTCGGGGTGATGGCGAGCGCTGGCATGCCCGGGATGTGTGGTTTCATCTCCGAGTTCTTGGTGTTTCGCGGTGCCATCTCCGCCTTCCCCACCGCCACGCTGCTCTGCATGGTGGGTTCCGGGCTGACGGCGGTGTATTTCCTGCTCCTGGTCAACCGGGTCTTCTTTGGCCGTTTGGCGATCACTCCCGTGGAGGACCGCACCCTTCACAGCCGACTGGACATCCGCCTGGCGCCCGTGGCCCCCCGAGAAACCATCCCCGCCACCGCCCTGGCGTTGGCCGTGGTGGGGTTGGGGCTGCTGCCAAGCCTGTTGGGCAGGCTCTCGGAGAGCACCACCACCGCCATGGCGAAGGTGCCGGCGATGCTCCAGGCCCTCGTTGGCCAGGGGGTGGGCTGATGCCAGTCATCCCCGAGCTGCTGACGCGCAGCGGCGGCCAACCGGATGGGGCGGAATTGGCACGACGCCTTCTGGTGGGCGAGACCCTGCTGGCCGAATCGCCATGCCACGTGATGCAAGTGGTGGATGTGTTGGAGAGTTATGGCGTGGTGCTCGATGCTTACAGTCGCAATCTGATCTATCAGGCCGAAGAGCAGTTTCTTAATCCATTCCCGATCTTTAAATTTCTGAATGGCGATCTCAGCCCGGCCAAGATCTGGAGGCATTTGATCCACGACCGAATCAATTTTGAGTATGCAGAATATTGCATGCGCGCCATGCTCTGGCATGGCACCGGTGGGCTGGATGCCTATTTGGATGGTGAATCCTTTCGCGAGAATTGTGCAGCGATCATCCGCTGCAAAACCCGCAGGGATCCGCTCCTGGCACTGCTTAACCCCCTGTTTCCAGAGTTTCTCCCCGAACTGATTCGCTCCGCTGCCACCACCCACGCCTTGGGGCAATTCTGGCGGGTGATGAGCGATCTGTTTCTGGCGTTGGCCAAAGCGGAGCAACAGGGAAGCGTGGCCTCGATTGAGGACGTCGTCGAGTACATCAAGCAGTGGCTGGTGGCGGCGGCGGCCAACCCGATCAGCTATCAGGTGCGGGTGGGCGACCAGGCGTTTTGGGTGCTGCCACCGGAGGCGGGGCTCACCTTTTTGGTGGATGTCGCCGTGCCCTACGTGGAGGCGGTGTTTTTGCGCGGCACCCCCTTCCTTGGCACGGTGTCATTCAATGCCCAGGCCCGCCAGATTCCTCCTGATCAGGCTGCCTTTGCCTACGGGGCCCTCTTTGCCGATCCCCTGCCCACGATGGGGGCAGGAATTCCGCCCAGTCTGCTGATGCAGGACATGTATCGCCACCTGCCTGAGCGTTTGCACAGCTGGTATCAGGAGCAGGGCAGGGGTGAGGGGGACGTGCGAGTGAAGATCTGCATGAGCTTTCAAAAGGCGATGTTTTGCGTCACCAATGCGGCGATCCGTGGCACCTTTCCCCACCCTCTCACCAGCGCGGCACCTGCCGAACAGGCGGCCAACCAGGCCTACGCGGCAGCCTGGGCTGCCCGTTTGAGCAAAGCCCGCACCGACTGCCTGGATGCGTTGGATTCGCAGGCAGCGGAGCAGGCGTAGTCTAGGCCGTATGGCACATCCATGGACTCACCGCTCGCGTCCTGAACGCCTGGAAAGGCGGATCGAATTCGCTGATTACGAGAGCACCAGGGTTTTTTTGGAAAAGTTGAACGCACTCTCGGAGCAGGCCGGGCGTTTTCCCGACATCAGTTTTGGTCGCACCTACGTCAATTTGACCTTGCGAGCCGAAGAGGAAGCAGGAGAGATCGGATCAGGTGAGCAGTCGTTTGCCGCAGCGATTGATGAGCTTCTCTGAGGCCTTGGAGGCAGATGAGCCCCGCGTGAATCTGCAGAGCGCCTACGACGCCGCAGGCATCCACCAGCTCTTGAGTGATCTGGATGAAGAGTTGATCGGTCTTCGACCTGTCAAGGCGCGCATCCGTGAAATCGCCGCACTGCTGGTGGTCAACCGTGCGCGGGAGCAAATGGAATTGCAAACCACGCCCCCCAGCTTGCACATGTCGTTCACGGGGCGGCCAGGCACAGGTAAAACCACAGTGGCGGAGCGGATGTCCAAAATTCTGCACAGCCTGGGCTACGTGAAAAAAGGCCATGTGGTGACCGCAACCCGTGATGATCTGGTTGGTCAATACATTGGCCACACAGCTCCTAAAACAAAAGATATGTTGAAAAAAGCGATGGGTGGCGTGCTTTTCATTGATGAAGCCTACTATCTCTATCGGCCAGATAACGAGCGAGATTACGGAGCGGAAGCAATTGAAATCCTCTTGCAAGTCATGGAAAACAGTCGCAACGATCTGGTGGTAATTTTTGCCGGCTATAAGGAGCGAATGGATGTGTTTTATCAATCAAATCCAGGCCTGTCCTCGCGGGTGGCCAATCACATTGACTTCCCAGACTATACAGACGCGGAACTACTGGCGATTGCCAAACTGATTCTTGCCAGTGAAAACTATCGATTTAGCCAGGAGGCCACTGAAGCCTTTTCCCTCTACATCAAACGGCGCCGTCAACTCCCCTACTTTGCCAATGCCCGCTCGATTCGCAATGCGATCGACCGCGCACGCATGCGACAAGCCAACCGCCTGTTCACGGAAATGGGCAGCACCCTCTCCAAAACAGACCTGATGACGATTGAAGCCTCAGATATCCTGGTCAGTCGGGTGTTTGAGGGGGAGGTGGAAGGATTGGATCGCAGTGAGCCGGTCACGAAAGGCTAGGGCGATCTTGGAGGGCCAGAGCGCCATCCAACAGGCGACAAAAATGTTCGGCCACGCGGTGGGCGCTGAAGGCTTCGATGGCATCAGCGTTTCTGCGGTAAGCATCCTTGTAGAAGCTGTAGTTGCTTTGTAGCTTCAGCAAGGCATCGCGAATCGCCTCATAATCGCGGCTATCAACATAGCAACCAATCTGCAGATCATCCACAATCTTTTTGAGGGGATTCTGCAGCGGCCCCAACACCAAGATGGGTTTGTGGTGACCGAGGTATTCGAAAAACTTGGAAGGAAAGTTATCCAGGTGCCGGGGCCCGATCACCACAAATTGAAGGTCTGCATCCTCAGCAAGCAGGTGCGATTGGGTGTAGGAGACCAGGGGGTGAACCTGGATCAGCTCTGCCAAACCCGGGTCGGCATGGATGCGTTGTTGGGCGGCGGGATAGACATAGCCAAAAATCGACAGCGCAAAGGGAGCAGTGCCATCCGCCTGGCTGGCAACATCGCTGAAGGCATCCAAGAAGGCCTCAATCGGTCGCCATTCAGGCAACATGCCAAGGTAGATCAACCGCAGCTGCCCCTGCCCCGCTCTGGCGTCGCCGCTCCGGCTGGCCAGCGCACTGCGCTGGTGTTGGTAGAGCTCGGCCATTTCGGGATAGCTATCTGTAAAATAATGGGTCTTGGTTGGCGAAACGAGACCAGCGTTCAAATAGCGGTCCATGGTTAGGGGAGACATGAAGAGCGTGCCACAGCTCTGATCGAGAATCTCCCGCTGCAATTCAGGGGTTGTCGGATAAAAACCAGCTTCATCCCGAGCTCCATAGGGATCCACCACCATCGCCAAGAAAGGTTTCTGCAGTGATCGGGTGATGTGACTCACCAATCTCAATACCTTGAAATCTGGACTTTTGCCGGCAATCAGATCAAAATTCCAGGCGCGCTCCGCTTGGCGCACTGTTTGCTCAAGGCCACGCAGGAGGTAGGCATCGCTGTCATGGCCGATGAGGCGCTCAACGAGGCGGGACACCAATTGCAAACCACCAAAGAAAAGATAGGGAATGGATCTCTTGGCGTGGCGGTTCTTCTCAACAGAAAAGCGATGCGATGCAGAAACATTGGTTGTGTAATGCAGGCGTTCAGAGGGATAATTCAGCTCTTCTGTCAACACTGAGAACAGCCAGGGAGCCGGGCCAGCGAAATGAACTTCCCAGCCCTGGCTATCGAAATAGGGAAGAAGTTTATTGTAAATTAATCCTTGCACGCCGCTGCAACCCGGCGGTTGGATCATCACCAGCAAAACCCGTCTCATCAGCGGGGCAACCTGCATGCAGAACGCGGACTATAGGCCATGGATCAGCGCCGCTTTCGTGAGTCAATTTGCAAAAGATCTCTCACCTGTTGAATGCGCCGGGCCAAGGCGGGATCGTTGTTGATCTTCTTCTCCACCTGCTCCACGGCATACATCACCGTGGAGTGATCCTTGCCGCCAAACACTTCGCCGATTCGCGGCAGCGACAGGGTCGTGCTCTGACGCATCAGGAACATGCCCACTTGCCTGGCTTGACTGACAGCACGCTTGCGGCTAGGGCTTTGCATTTCTTCAATCGCCACTTCAAACACTTCGGCCACCTTGTCCAACACCTGCTGGGGGGTGACTTCCACATTGGTGCCGAGGGGGTCGAGCATGGGCGCCACCGATTCCACCGTCATCGGCAGGCCGGTGATCGACACAAAGGCAACGGCTCTGGTCAAAGCCCCTTCCAGCTCACGGATGTTTGAGGTGAAGCGGCCGGCAATGTATTGGATCAATTCACGCGGCAGGGACATGTGCTCCTGCTCGGCTTTCTTGTGGAGGATGGCCATCCTTGTTTCCAAGTCTGGCGCTTGGATGTCGGCAATCAGCCCCATCGAAAAACGGGAGATCAGCCGCTCCTGCAGGCGGGGGATGTGACTGGGCGGGCGGTCGGAGGCGATGACGATCTGCCGACCCGCTTCATGCAGAGCATTAAAGGTATGAAAGAACTCTTCCTGGGTGTATTCCTTGCCCTCAATGAACTGAATATCATCCACCAGGATCAAATCGGCCGCTCGGTAGCGATTGCGAAACGCCTGCATGCCATCTTTGCGAATCGCTTGAATCAGATCATTGGTGAAGGTTTCTGTTGAAACGTAAAACACCCTGGCATCCGGGTGAATTTCCAAGCGGTAGTGGCCGATGGCCTGCATCAGATGGGTCTTGCCGAGTCCGACCCCGCCACAGAGAAACAGAGGGTTGAATTCTCGCCCCGGGGCTTCAGCAACAGCCAAGGCGGCTGCGTGGGCCATGCGGCTGTTGGAGCCGACCACAAAACGGCTGAACACGTAGCGAGGATTGAGGCCGGCGTCCCCGCCCGGATGGTCGCTGCGCCCAGCCTCGCTGCTGCCGCCTCTGGCAACGGCTTTGGCGGAGGACTCCCCCCCATGGATGGCCCTCCCCGCCTGAATGGGCTGGGCGCCACCATGGTCTGCGGTTCCCGAGGCGGCGATGGGCTCCGCCGCCACTTCCACCGACACCGTGACAGGGCGCTTCGCCAGGTCGGACGCCAGCTCCTCGATCTGGCTGAGGTAGTGCTTGCGCAGCCAGGTGCAGGCGAAGCTGTTCGGCGCCTCCAGGTTCAGGCGGTTGTCGCTGAACTCCCGGCAGCGGGCCGGCCGGATCCACGTTTCGAAGGTGGGCTTGCTGAGGGTGGCTTGAAGCGCGTCCTGCACCTGGGGCCAAAGGTCCTCACCGTGCTGCACCGCCCTCCCCCCGCGTCATCGAACAACGGAATATAAGCAGGGCAGGGGGGCTGCTCCTGTTCATCGCTGCCCTTTAATGATGAACCTCCTTCACCTCTCATGGTGACCCGCCTCACCTCCCAGGTTGTCCCCGCAGTGGCCTTGCTGGCGGCGCTGAGCGGCTGCACGGGCGGGTGGCAGCCCAAAGGCCCCGTCAGCGAAAAGCTGCGGATCAGCGACGCCCCGGCCGCCGCCCCCCTGCAGCCCACCAGCAACGTGATCGTGTCCGCCGTGGACAAGGTTGGCCCGGCCGTCGTGCGCATCGACACGATCAAGCGCACCCTCAACCCGCTCGGCGGCCTGTTTGGTCAGGGCCCCTCCATCCAACAGCAACAGGGCCAGGGCTCCGGTTTCATCACCCGCTCCGACGGGGTGCTGCTCACCAATGCCCACGTGGTGGACGGAGCCACCGAGGTGGGCGTCACCCTTCCCGATGGCCGAAGCTTTGCGGGCAAGGTCCTGGGGGAAGACCCCCTCACGGATGTGGCCGTGGTGAAGGTGGTGGCCACCGGGTTGCCGGTGGCTCCCCTCGGTGATTCGAGCAAGGTGCGGCCCGGCGAGTGGGCGATTGCCATCGGCAATCCCCTCGGTTTGGACAACACCGTCACCGCGGGCATCATCAGCGCCATCCAACGCACCAATGCCGTCGGTGAAGGTCAGCGGGTGCCTTATTTGCAAACGGATGCGGCGGTCAACCCCGGCAACAGCGGCGGGCCCTTGATCAACGACCGCGGCCAGGTGATCGGCATCAACACGGCCACTCGCCAGGCTCCAGGCGCCGGCTTGAGCTTCGCCATCCCGATCAACACCGCCCGCAAGATCGCCGCCCAGATCCTGGAGCGGGGCTTTGTCAGCCACCCCTACATCGGTGTGCGCCTGGAAGCCCTGACGCCCCAACTGGCGCGGGAGATCAACAGCAGCACCAACCAATGCCGCCTGCCTGAGATCAACGGGATCGTGGTGGTGGATGTGGTGGCCGGCAGCCCCGCCGCCCAGGGGGGCATCAAACCCTGCGACCTGATCGAGCAGGTGGATGGGAAGGTGGTGAAAAACCCCTCCGATGTGCAGCTGGCGGTGGATCAGGCCAAGATCGGCCAACCCCTGCCGATGCGGATCCGCCGCTTGCAAGACACGCTGGAGGTCACCGTTCGCCCCGCCAACCTGCCGCGTCAGCAGTGAGCGCCGGGTCGGGGCTCCGCCACGGCCTCAGGAGGAGCCCCCCGCGCCAACAGCTGGTCTTGATGGCGCGCTGGCCTGCACCGGGCCGCTGCAAACGCCGGCTGGCCGCCTCGATCGGCGTCTCCCGTGCGGCGGCTGCGCAGGCCAGGCTGTTGCTGCACGGCCTCGCCGCGGCGCAGCAAGCCGCCAGCGAAGGGCAGGCCGAAGGGCAGGCCATCGAGGTGGTGCTGGCCGTGAGCGGCGTGGGCCCGCAAGCCGGCCGCCGCTGGGGCCGTGCCCTGGCGGTGCAGCGGTTGGTGCACCAGGGCGAGGGGAGCCTGGGGCTGCGTCTGCAACGCCAGGTGATGCGAGCCAGGCGGGAGGGCATCCAGCAGCTGGTGGTGGTGGGCACCGACCTCCCCCAGCTCTGCAGCAGCGATCTGCTCAGCGCCTTTGCCGCCCTGCGGAGCGCTGAGGTGGTGGTGGGGCCCGCCTGCGATGGCGGCTACTGGCTGATTGGCCTTCGCCCCACCACATCCAGCTGCCGGTTGTTCGCCGGAGCCCGCCACCCCATCCCCTGGGGGAGCGAGCGGGTGCTCACGAGCACCTTGGCAGCGGCAGCGGCGGTGGGGATCCAGCCCGTGCTCTTGGCCGAACGGCGAGATCTGGATCATGCGCTGGATCTGGCGGCCTGGCGATGAGCGCTCCCCTGGCCGTCGTGATCCCGGCGCGCAACGAAGCGCCGCGCTTGCCTGCCCTGTTGGCCGATCTGGCCGGGGCGCCCCGGCTGGTGCAGGAGGTGTGCGTGGTGGATGGGGGCAGCAGCGATGCCACCCGCAGCGTGGCCCGCTTGGCGGGGGCCCGGGTGCTTGCCTGCCCGCCCAGCCGAGGCGGCCAACTGCAAAAGGGAATCGCTGCCACAGCGGCGCCCTGGCTGCTTCTGCTCCATGGCGATGGCCGCCTGCCAGAGGGCTGGGCGGAAACCATCAACGCGGCGCTGCAACAGGGGCCAACCGCTTGCTGGGCCTTCCATCTCGGCATTGCCGGCCCATCGCTTGGCCTGCGGCTGGTGGAGCAGCTGGTGAGTTGGCGCACCGTGGTGGCCCAGCTGCCCTATGGCGATCAGGGATTGCTGGTGCCCCGCCAGGTGCTCGAGCAGGTGGGCGGGGTTCGGCCGCTTCCCCTGATGGAAGACCTGGATCTGGTCTGGCGCCTGCGGGCGGTGCTGCCGATCCGCACCCTGGCCGGTCGCTTCCGGGTGGATGGCAGGCGCTGGCGCCAACTGGGCCTGCTGCGCACCTGTTGGAGCAATGCCCAACTGCGGCGCGCCTGGTTTCGGGGGGAGGATCCGCAGCGGTTGGCCGAGCGCTACGGGGCGTACCAGAAGGCACAGCGCCGCTCTTGAGGTTCCAGCTCCCAGCCCTGATGGCTGTAAAACTCCACCACGCCCGGATCGGCGAAGAGGGTCACCCGCTCCACGCCCCGCTCCTGCAGGCTGTTGATCACGTAGTCCATCAGCTGGCGCCCCAGGCCCGCCCCTTGGTAGAGGGGATGCACGGCCACGTCCCACACCGTGGCTTCCACCACGCCGTCGCCGGTGCAGCGGGCAAAGCCCACCAGGCGCGGCAAGCGTTCGTCGTGTCGCCACAGGCCCACCCGCAACAGGCTGTGCTGCAGGGCCTTGCGCACGCGACGCAGGGGTCGGCGGTTCCATCCCACGGCGTCGCAGAGGGCCTCCAGCTCGATCAGATCGATCGGCCGCTCCTGGCTGAGCACCGCCTCCAGCCGGGCTCCCGGCAGATCACAGCAGCGGTAGCCCGCTCCGTAGAGGTTGGTGAACAGCGCCTCCCGGCTTTGGGAATTTGGCGTGGGGGAGTCCACCGGCAAGGTTTCGGCCTCAGGAAGAACAACGCTGTCTGAAGATCTTCGCGGATCGCGGCCAGGCTGCGCGATGTTGAGGCCTTCCTTGCCCGGTCGAGCGTGAGCGGCGAGCCTGCCATCCCCCTCACCCTGGTGGCCCTGCACGGCTGGCTGTTGTCCGGCAGGCTCTGGGAGCCCCTCGCCAACGAGCTGAAACCCCACTGCACGCTTCTCGCCCCCGACCTGCCGGGCTTTGGCTCGACCCCCCGACCGAGAAGCCTGCAGCCCTCCTTGAGCAGCTACGGCCGCTGGGTGGCCGAGTGGGTGAAGCGGGAGGTGGGCAGCCAGCCCGTGGTGCTCGTGGGCCATTCCCTGGGGGGCAGTGTGGCCCTCCACGCGGCTGCGCCGCTCGGTGATCAGCTGAAGGGGCTCGTGCAGATCGCCGCTGGGGGAGGGGTGTATCAACCCCGTCCCTTCCGCCAGCTGCGCCGGGGCGGCTCCCTCCTGCTCGGGCTGAGGCCCCGGGGCCTGGCCCACTGGCCCCTGCTCCGGGCGCTGCGCGCGCCGCTGCTGGCGGAACACCGCGCTGCCAGGGGGTTGTTGGCCTGCAGCACCAACCGGGGCGCCGTGAAGCAGTTGCCCCGCCTGACCCGGGCCCTCACCGTGCCCAGCCTCTGGATTGCCGGGAGCCGAGATCAGGTCATGGAACCCCGCTACGTGCGCCATCTCGCCGGCTATGCAAGCGATCACCGGCTGGAGGTGTTGGAGGGCGCCGGCCATCTGCCGATGGTGCAGCGGCCGCTGGAGGTGGCGCAGCTGATGGCCGACTGGCTGGAGGAAGCGCTCCAGCCAGACCTTCAAAAGGTGGCCAACCCCTTCTCCTGGAGATCCGCCAGCTGGGCGTAGAGGCCCCCGGCCGCCCGCAACTGGCGATGGGTGCCGCTCTCCACCAACACCCCCTTGCGCAACACCAGGATGCGATCGGCGGCCTCCACGGTGGCCAAGCGATGGGCGATCACGATGGCGGTGCGGCCCTGCAGCAGATGATCCAGGTCGCGTTGCAGGGTGGCTTCCGTGGAGGGATCCAGGAAGGCTGTGGCCTCATCCATCACCAACACCGAGGGGTCGCGGGCGGCCACCCGGGCCACGGCGAGCAGTTGCCGCTCCCCCGAGGAGAGGTTCGAGCCCCTCTCGCGCAAGGAGGTGTGCAAGCCGGCCGGCAACCGTTGCAAAAGGCCTCCCAAGCCGAGATCGAGGCAGAGGCGCTCCACTTCGGCGTCGCTCAGCGGACAGTCCAGGCGCACGTTGCTGGCCACGCTGCCGCTGAACAGAAATGTGTCCTGCAGCACCACCCCCAGCCGCTGGCGGAGCACGGCCACCGGCAATTCGCGAATGTCGATGCCATCGAGAAGGATGCGCCCGGCCTGCGGTTCATAGAGCCGGCAGAGCAGGCGAATGATCGTGGTCTTGCCGGATCCGGTGGGTCCCACGATCGCCACATGCTCGCCCGGGCTGATGCGAAAGCTCAGGTCGTGCAGGATCGGATCATCGGGCCGGTAGGCAAAGCTCACCGACTCAAACACCACCTCACCCGGGCTGTAGCGCCGCTCGGCGCTGCGCCGGGCCGCTTCGCTCCGGGAGGCCTCCTGGAGATCGCTGATCTCGATCGGCCGGCTGAGCAGCTCATCGATGCGCTCCACCGCCGTCAAACCCCCTTGGATCTGGGTGAACCGTTCGGCCAACTGGCGCAACGGATCAAAAAGACGAAGGGAGAACAGGATGAAGGTGGTGAGGGTGCCGAGGCCCATGCTGCCGGCGGTCACCAGGGCGCCCCCCGCAGCGAGCACCAGGGCGATGGCCGCCTGGCTCACCCACTCGATCATGGCGGAGATGGCGCTGTCGTAAAAAATCACGCCATCCACCGCCCGGCGGTAGGCCTGATTGGTTTGGCGAAAGCGGCGGCTGTTTTCCCCCTCGCGGCGAAACATCTGCACCACCTCCAAGCCCTGCAGGTTTTCCTGGAGATCGGCGTTGAGCTGACCCAGCTCCTCCCGCACCCGATAGTTGGCCCGCCGGTAGCGCCGCTGCAACCAGAGCATGCCCAGGGTGACGGGGATTTGCAGGGCGATCAGCATCAGCCCCAACCGCCACTCGATCATCAGCATGGTGACGCTGATCACCACCAAACTCACCAGATCGCCGAGCAGCCCCACCGCCCCGCTGCCAAACACCTCCGCCAGGGCCTCCACGTCGCTGGTGAGGCGGGTGACGAGCTTGCCGGTGGGGGTGGTGTCGTGAAAGCGCAGGGAGAGGGCCACCACATGGCGGAAGAGGGCCTCTCTGATGCGAGCGGTGAGGCGCTGACCGACCACCTGCACGTTGTAGCTCTGGCTGCCCTGCAAGCAGAGCCGCAGCAGCACGGCCAACAACAACAGGCTGACGAGCACCCGCAGAGACTGGGGCACGGACAAGCCCCGCAGGAAGGGGAGCACGGGCTCGGCGCGGAGCACGGCAATGGCCTGACCCACCAGGAGGGGTTGCAGGGCCCCCGCCAGCGCCAGGGGGATGAGCAGAAGCAGGGCCAGCAACAGGCGGCGACGATCGGCGGCGAGGTAGGGCAGCAGCCGCTTCAGTCGGCCGGTGTCAAGGGACGCCATCAGGACGACACCGGGGACGGGGCGGCCATGCGACCCACGACGGCTTGCAGCGCTCCCTGATCCAATCGCAGGGCGAGGGGGTGGCCAATCAGCCGGGCCGTGCTCTCGAACAGGGTTTCGATGGCGACCAGGCCATTGTCTTTGAGGGTGCGGCCACTGGCCACCAGGTCGACAATCGCTTCCGACATGCCGGTGAGCGGGCCGAGCTCCACCGAGCCCGTGAGATGGATGAGTTCCACGGGCAGATCGATCTGCTCGAAGAAGGCCTCCGCGCAACGGGTGAATTTGCTGGCCACCCGGCAGTGGGCGGGCAGATCGAGGGCGCGCTCGTAGCCACTGGAGGCCTTGACCGCCACGGCCATGCGGCAGGCGCCAAAGCCCAGGTCCACCAGCTGGGCCACCGGTAGTTGATGCTCCCGCAACACATCGTGCCCCACCACCCCCAGCTGGGCTTGCCCGTAGGCCACATAGACGGGCACATCGGCATTGCGCACGAGCAGGGCGCGGGCCTGGCCGCAGCGGCTGGGCACCATCAACTGGCGATGATCAGGGTCCTGCAGGGCGGAGAAATCCAGGCCTGCGCTTTGGAAGCAGCGGATCGAATCGGCCAAAAGGGCGCCCTTGGCCAGAGCGATGGTGATCACGGGGGGCTTGCGGCGGTTGCGAGGGCCGGTGCCAAGACCCTACTGAGAGACCTGGCGCTGCAGGACGCGCAGGGGCTTGGCGAGGTAGGGCCAAGGGAAATCGTCGGCAACGTAAGGGGTTTTTTGCAAGCGGCGCCGCAAGTTGGTGTAGCGGGTTTTGAAGGGATGGCGATAGCTCAAATGCCAGGGCTTGAAACAACCATTGAAGTGCACGATGTGGGGATTGGCTCGGGCGGTTTTCAGCTCATCCAGGCTGCAACCATCGAGATCCTCAGGGTCGATATCGCCATACATCTCGACGGTGGCATTCCAGCCCAAGGGCAATGATTTGTATTGACCAGCCAACACATAATTGAGCAGATCTTGATCGGCAAATTGAATGCATTCCGGATGCTCCTCTGCGAAGACAAGGCATTGATCTCGCACTCTCTCCTCCTTCCATTTTTGGGGGTTGATCAGCATGACACCCGCATTGAAGTAGGATGAATCTCTGCCGTGGGCCAGGCTGATTGCCTTCTTCTGGTTTTGCTGAGCACTGAAAGAAGGAACCGCACCAATCACACAATTCTCCAGAGGCTGATTGGCCAGCTCGTGAAGGGACGAGCAAATCACCATGTCGGAGTCTAGGTAGATCAGCCGATCGACCTTGTCAGCAAAAAGATCAGGAATGAATAAGCGGTAATAGGTTGACAAACCTAGATGCCCGCATTCCTTGAGCCCTTCCGTGAGGGCCGTGTCAAAAGGATGGTATGTGATCGTGGAATCACGATGATCGACCAGCCGTTGAACCTTTGCAAACCACCGCGCGTTCACTCCCTCTGAAAAAATATGGATATCTAGATTGTCAGCTTGCTCTAATACAGAGGCTACTGCCACTGTTGTATGGGACCAGTAATCAGGTGAAAGGATGAAAAATACAGACAGTCTGGTCAGTGGACTCATACGTTTGGCGTGTTTGACGTGGCGACCTGCTTGACGCCTGACCAGCTGGCTGAGGCCACCTGGCACGGGTTGCATGCGCCCAGATTGGCCGGAACCTGATGATGTTAAGACCAAAAGGCACTAGTTTTTGCTCTCTGCGCGGGCTCCGCACGGCAATGGAGATCGATTGTGTTCCCGTTTTGAACGACAACTATGTGTTTGTGCTCCAGCAAGGTGGCTCTGCCGTTGTGGTGGATCCGGCCGTGGCTGAACCCATCCAGGATGGGCTGGAGCGCCGGGGGCTGACCCTCGTGGCCATCCTCCTCACCCACCACCATGCCGACCACATCGGCGGTGTGGCGGGATTGTTGCAGCGGTGGCCCGACGCCGAGGTGGTGGCGGCAGCGGCCGATCAGGAGCGCATTCCCCTGCAAACCCATGGCGTCCAGCAGGGCGATGACTTGGTTCTGCTCGGCCGGCCGGTGCGGGTGCTCGAGGTGCCAGGGCACACCCGCGCCCATCTGGCCTACCACCTGCCCGCCCTGGAGCCGGGCCAGCAAGAGGAGCTGTTTTGTGGCGACACCCTGTTTGCCGCAGGCTGCGGACGGCTGTTTGAGGGCACAGCCGAACAGATGCACCACTCCCTGCAGCAGCTCAACGCCCTGCCGGAGCACACCCGCGTCTGGTGCGCCCACGAATACACCGAAGCCAACCTGCGCTGGGCCGCCGCCCGGGCCCCCCACCAGCCCGCCATTGCCCGTCGCCTGGAGGAGGTGAGGTCGCTGCGGCGCCGAGGGCTGCCCACGATCCCGTCTTCCCTGGCGTTGGAGCGGCAGACCAATCTGTTTGTGCAGGCCAGCGATGCCAAGCAATTCGCCGCCCTGAGAACGAGCAAGGATGGCTGGCGTGGCTGATCGTTCCAACCCGGCCCCAGCCCGCCAGTCCCTGGTGCCCCAGCAGCTGTTGCCGGAGTTGCCCGCCCTGCGGCTGGCGGTGGTGGGCCATGTGGAGGTGGTCACCTTTCTGCGGGTGAGCCAGATCCCGGCGCCTGGCTCGATTGCCATCGCCAGCGAGGGGATGGATCTGCCCGCCGGCGGTGGGGCCGTTGCGGCCGTGCAGATGGCCAAGCTCACGGGACAACCCGTGGCTTTCTACACAGCCCTCGGGCGAGATCGGGTGGGCGAGCAGGCGGCAAGCGATCTGGAAGCCCTCGGCCTGGAGCTGCACGTGGCCTGGCGTGACGCACCAACCCGCCGGGGGGTGAGCTGGGTGGATGGCAAAGGCGAGCGCACGATCACCGTGCTGGGCGAGCGGTTGATGCCCTGCGCAGAGGATGCCCTGCCCTGGCCGCAGCTGCACCAGGCTGATGGGGTGTTTGTCACCGCCACCGATGCCGCCGGGCTGCGGCTGGCCCGCGGCTGCCCCATGCTCGCCGCCACCCCGCGGCTGCGCTGGCCGGTGTTGTTGGAGAGCGGGGTGATTCTCGATGCACTGGTGGGCAGTGCCCTCGATCCTGCCGAGGCCATCCCCGCCGATCTGCCTGGCCCCCCACCGGCGCGGCTCACGATCGCCACCGAGGCGGCGGCGGGCAGCACGGCCACCCCTGGGGGCTGCTTCAGCGCGCCCCACCTGGCCGGCCCCCTGGTGGATGCCTACGGGGCGGGCGATTGCTTCGCCGCCGGTTTGAGCACCGCCTTGGCGGCCGGCTGGGGGTTGGCGGAGGCGATCAGCCTCGGGAGCTACTGCGGAGCCGCCTGTCTGCGAGGGTTTGGGCCCTATGCGCGCCAGCTGCAGCGGCGGGAGCTGCGTTAAAGCAGCAGCTCGGCGGGAGCGGCCCGCAGGCGCTCGCCGCCCGGAAACAGCCAGCCCTTGCCATGGCCGGCCAAGCGCACCTGCCCCCGTTGACCGCGGGGGTAGAGCAGATTCAGGGGCAGGCGAAGGCGCAGGCGCTGCTCCCCCGCTTGCACCAGGTAGGCCCAGTGTTGGCCGAGAAATTCCCGCCCCAACACCGAACACTCCCCGTCCGGATCGGGGTCAAAGGTGAGATCCTCCGGCAGGATCAACACTTCGCCAGAAGCCCCTTCGCCGCTGCGCAGTTGCCCCCGGCTGTCCAGCCGCTGCAACGCTCCCACCCGGGTGAGCACCAGTGGGCCGTCCTGGCGGGCCGCCAGGCTGTTCGCCTGCAGCACGAAGCGCCCCACAAAGGGGGTGGCCGGATGGGCCAGCAGATCTTCCGGCGGCCCGCACTGGTGCAACACGCCGGCCTGCATCACCGCCACCCGATCACAGATGGCCATCGCCTCCTCAGGGTCGTGGGTGATCAGCAAACCGGAGGTGCCGCAGCGGCTGAGCACCTCAGGCAGCTCGCTGCGCAGGCGCAGCCGCACCTCCACATCAAGGTTGGAGAAGGGCTCATCGAGGAGAACCAGGGAGGGGCCCGGAGCCAGGGCCCGCACCAGGGCCAGCCGCTGGCGCTGGCCACCGGAGAGTTCATGGGGGTAGCGCTGCTCCAAGCCCCCCAAACCCATCAACTCCAGCAACCAAGCCACCCGTTCGCGGGAGGGAACCGTCCCCGCCTGGCTCCGACCGCGGGGGTGGAGGCCAAAGCAGGCGTTCTGCCAGGCCGAGAGGTGGGGGAAGAGGGCGTAGTCCTGGAACACCATGCCCACGCCGCGCGATTCGGGGGGCAGGCAGCTCTGGGGCGTGCTCACCTCGCGGCCGGCGAGCAGGATGGAGCCGCGCGCCGGGCGCTCAAAACCAGCGATCAAGCGCAGCAGGGTGGTTTTGCCGCAGCCGGAGGGGCCCAACAAACCCACCAACTCCCCCTGGTCCAGGCTGAGGGAGAGCCCTTGGAGGGTCCAGGCATTGGGCGGCATGGCGGGGTAGCGGTGCCACAGGTCCTGCACGGTCAACCGCGGCCCGGGCGGTGCGGATGGGGCTGGCAAACGGCGCCATAAGCTCAATCCATGCATCTTGCAATGGCGGTGGCCAACCTGTGACATCCGATCCCCGTGCCATCCGCACCAGCCTGGCGCCAGAGCCGGTGGGTCCCTACAACCAGGCCGTTCAAGCCGGAGGGTGGCTCTATTGCTCCGGCCAGATCGCCCTCGATCCCCAGACCGGTGAGATGGTGGGGGCGGGGGATGTGGAGGCCGAAACCCGCCAGGTGCTCAGCAATCTGCAGGCCGTGCTCGAGGCAGCGGGAGCAGGGCCTGCCCGGGTGGTGCGCACCACGGTGTATCTGGTCGATCTCGCTGATTTCGCCAGCATGAACGCTCTTTACGGGGCGGTGTTTGGCGCTGGGGTGGCGCCGGCGAGGGCCTGCGTGCAAGTGGCGGCCCTGCCCAAGGGCGCCCGGGTGGAGATCGATGCGGTGGCCTGGCTGGGCTAGGGCGCCAGCGGGCGAGCAATCAGGCGGAAGGTGAGGTTGAGCCGCTCCTCCCGCACGGCCAGCCGGGCAGGCAAGGCATGTTGCCAATGGCTTTGGGTGGGGGCGTGCATCACCAAGAGGTCTCCGTCGTGCAGCGGCAAGCCAAAGGGAGCCAGATCCTCGGTTCCTTGGCCGGCCGTGCCTGGACGGGGCCGGAACCGCAAGGTGCGGCTGGCCCCCAGGCTGAGGGAGGCAATCGGGTAGCCGGCCGCCAGCTCCCGTTCGTCATCCGCGTGCCACCCCATCCGATCGCGGCCATCCCGATAGCGGTTGAGCAGCAGGCTGTTGAACCGCTCGCCCAGGTGAACCTCCAGAAGCTGGCGCAGCTGGAGCAGGGGCTCCGTCCAAGGCTGGGGCTGCTCCAGAAGGCCGCTGTAGCGATAGGTGCAGCCAGGATCGCCCAGCCAGCAGGTGAGCCGCGGCACCGGATGGCGCCTGCCGAAAACGGTCACCTCCGGCTGGCGCCAGGCCACGCTGTCGTGAAGGTGGTCGTGCAGAGACCGGGGGGAGAGAGGTGTGCTCTGCAGCCAGCCCGGCCAGAGCTCCAAGCGCAGGCCCGGCCTCTCCCAGCGCTGGGGCAGAGACGCGGGGGGGCCTGCGCTGAACAAGGGCAAGATTTGCATGGACCGTTATGGTTCCTCAGAAGCGTCGAGGTTCAAGGCGCCATGGAATCTCCCTTCGGCAACTGGTCGCCCGAGGTGGTGGTGCTTTGCCCCAGCTGCTTTGACGAGGCCAGCGAAGCAGTGTTGGCCGTGCAGCATCTCAAAACGGTGGTGCTTCATCTGGAGGGGCTGGATCCGCAGGAAGCCCAACGCATCATCGACTTTGTTTCCGGAGGCGTCTACGCCATCGATGGCCAATCGGAGCGGCTGGGCGACTCTGTCTTTCTGTTTGCGCCAAGCATCGTGAGCATCTCCCGCGACCATGGCCACCCCGCTTCACCCGACCGCTGAGCCAAGCCATGGTGCTGCAACGCCAGGCCAGGACGCTCGATCGCCAGCGGCGTCGCGTTCAAGGGGGGGAGAAAAATCCCTTGCTGCCCAGCCAAATAGCAAGCACCAACAGGGGGGTCAACACCACGGCAAGGATCACAAGCCGTTGACGCAACGCCAGGGGGGGAGGAGCCATGGCCAGTGGGGAGAGCATGGCCAGTGTGCTCCCTCAGCGGCTCATCACGACGGCCCCTGGAACCCTGGGCCGCAAAAACGGCGCAGGATCCATGGCCACCATGGAGGCGCCGCGCCGCTGCCGCAGTTCGAAGTGCAGATGGGGTGTGCTGGCCCGTCCGCTGTCGCCCACCCGCCCCAGCGGCTGAGCGCGAGTCACCACATCGCCTGGTTGCACGGCGATTTCAAACAGGTGGGCATAGAGGGTTTGCCAGCCGCCACCGTGATCCACCACCACGGTGAGGCCGTAGCCGCTCACCTCATCCACCAGGATCACCCTGCCGCCAGCGGCGGCGAGCACCGGTGTGCCCTCTGTCACGATCAGATCGATGCCCATATGCATCTTCCAAGCGCCCCTGGATTCGGAATAGCGCATGCCAAACGGGCTGATCTCAATCGGCGCCTGATTGATCGGATAGCCAATCAAGGGAACGCCATCCGCAGCGGAAGCCGCGCCGCTCTGCTCCGCCAGGCCTGCCGTCCCACGGCGCCCGGGCGCAGCACGCTCAGCGAAATTCTGCGGCGTGGGGATGTAATAAGGCTGAAGCGCAGCAGGCAAGGCGGTGTTGCTGCCCAAATCACTCACCTGCGCCTCCCGGCTCTGGCCATGAACCGCCAGCAGCGGGCCCGCGAGCAACCAAGCCGCCCACCCCAAGTTCACCAGCCGCCGCATGGACCCCAGCCCCGCACGCAAGCCGTTGTACCGACGCCCCCGCCAACCGCAAGGCCCGTCCCCCAAGCCCTCTATGATTCTTCAGACCGTCGGGGCGTGGCGCAGCTTGGTAGCGCGGGTGCTTTGGGAGCACTAGGTCGCAGGTTCGAATCCTGTCGCCCCGATTAGTAGTAGCAAGGGTTCTCGGCGATGCCGGGAACCCCTTTTTCTTGCCTGCAAGAGAAAGTGCAAGAGAAAGCCGCACCTGGCCTGGCTTTCTGGGCCGGCATGGTGCCCTCTTGCGCCCGCATTGAACGCCAACCTGTGCGGCTGGTCTCTGGACTGGATGCCCAGCGGCCCCGACCGATCTCTTGCAATCTCTTGCACGCCAACCCGTCAGCCCCCCCCCACGATGTGAGCACTTGGCTCCTTACCCCTCATGGGCCCAGCCGGCAGCCGCAGTCTTGCCCTGAGCAAAAAGTGGGTTGAGAGTGTGTCTTCAACATCTGGTAGTTCGTGTCCCCACGGCTCATCGTTTCTGACAACCGAGACGACCCCGGCAATCCGCTGGTGCTCGACGGCCTGCGAGCCTTCTCCAACGCAGCCTCACATTGCTCCTGAGTGCCATAGAGGCGCAGGAACTGGCGCAGTGAGAGGCCCTTCTGGAACTGGATCGCGCTGCGGGCCATGACTCAACTGGTATCTGTGTACCAGTCTACGGCCGCGTCTGCCAGTGCGCGGAGCGAACTGGGTAATCAAGTTCATTTATACACATCGCGTCGATGTCCGATCTGCAGGACGAGCACCACAAGCTCGTGATCCTCAAGGCTGCAAATCACGCGATAGTCCCCTATGCGATAGCGCCACAACCCTGCGAGATTCGCCCTCAGGCAACTGCCCCGCTCGCGCGGATCCGACGTTTCCAGCACCAGGCGGTTCAAATAGCGCAGGATCGTCT
>JBJTWN010000183.1:0-4039 GCA_046081785.1 Cyanobium sp. | reverse complement strand
GATTCGAGAAGATTGGCCAAAGCATTAGAAATAAAAACTGCGTCACACTGATTATACTGAGTGTTTCTAAATAGATTTTGATCTCGACCGTAGCTTCCGGTTTTTATGTCGTGTAAAGAATGCAGCCGATAGCCATGAGCCGAAAGGTGACTCCATAGATCGCGTAACAACGGCTGATGTTCGTACTTCTGAATGAATACCGCCTCGGTATAGACAATGGCAATATTCTCTCTGCTAAGTAAATATCTTGCACCTTCTAATGCCTCAAGTTCTCCCCCTTGAAGGTCAAGTTTTAGCAAGAAGATATTGGAGATGGACTTTTTTGCAATATTTATCTAATGAAGTAACTCTAACGCTAGGGGCCCGAGAAAGATGCGCTTCCTTGGGATAATAAGGCGACTGAGATCTGCTTTTAGGGGGGCGCGGCAAAAGTGAGTTTGTTGCTGGGAAAAGATTGTTCACGTAATAAGTATCATAGGAATCATCGCGACCGAGGGCTAGATTCTCAAGTCTAATGCGATTGCTTTGAGGATTCTTGGATTTCCATGATAGGCATAAAGCATGATTGGGCTCGAACCCAATGCAGTTCACTGATGGCAGCTGGGAAATGATTGCCTCTGAAAAACTCCCCCTAAAGAAGCCGCCGTCAATGACGAAACGAAAGTTATGATAACCAGCCATGACAGCCAGAGAATTGAACTCTGCGATAAGTTTCACTGGATCCATTTCAGGGTTTTAAAACTTTATTTAGAATTAGTTTACGGCAATGTCGCGCTTCAGCTTTCAAAGGTATTAGATCCAGCAATTATAGCCCATGCACCACGCGTCGGTGACTTTCAGGAAAGATGTCGCCGGTTGGCGCCTATTCATGCCACCTGCAGAAAGAGTAACTCCTCTTCGGCTGTTGTGGCATCTGGCGGCTCATTGATCCAGATAGCGGCGGGTTGTTGCCAGCAGCGAACGGACCTTGACCACCGCCTCGGGTGCCGATCACGGGCCTGCTCATCGACCAACGTTCGCTGGTGACAGATGGCAGCAGCGTGGCCGCTGTGCCGCTGCTGCGGGGTCACGAACCGGATGGCGCTGTGGCGGTGCTCATGCACGTACCAGTCCACGAATGCCGCCGCCCACTGGCAGGCTTCTTCTTTGCTGGAAAAGGGCCTGCTTGCGATGCCCGGGCCTCTCAAGGCCGGCAAGCACCTCACGACCTGCAGCCCAGCTCAGCCCGTTGGCGGCCTGAGCTCCTCCAGCATCACCGCCAGCGCTTCACTCAATTGGAGCCGGTTGCGGGAGGTGTCTGCGAGGAGGAATCGGCACTGAGCAACAAGGCATCCATTCTGGATCCGAGCTCGGCGAGCCGCCTGTTCTCGATCTCGAGCTGCTTCAAGCGCTTGTCCCGTTCGAGCTCTCTCTGCTCGAACTCGCTCTCGAGCTGCTTCGCCAGCTTCTCGCTTTCGAGCGATTCGATCCTTAATCTCTCGGTTTCTTGCTCGATGTCGTACACGGGTCGCCAGTTGAACATCGCCAGCAAGCGCCGCCAGGGCGGCAAAGTGGAGACCCACTCCGACCTTCTCATGGGCCGGGAGCCTGCGGAAGTGGGTGAGCTTGTCATCGCCGTAGTTGGTGGTGAACGAAATCAGCAGCAGCAGGCAGCCGGCCAGATTGTCGACCAACCTTGGCGATCCTCCAGCCGGGGCTGCGGCGCCAAGTCGAGCAGCGCTGAAGGGTTTGAGCTTTCTTCACCGTAGCGAGGGCGCAACAGATCCGATCCCCTCATGGTATGCCTGCACTACCAAGGCCGGCTTCCGTGCTTCCACGGATTGTCGGGCGCCGGCCCGCGCCCGCACACCTCCCCCAGGCCGCCATAGCTTCATCCCATGCCTGCCAGCCCCTGGGCATGTAAAACACCGCCAACCTGAAGCGCGCCCGCCCTTTCATGCTGGCGCTGCTCTATCAGCACCTGGGCCATCTGGTGGTGCTGCTGAATTGCCATTTCCCCCCTGGGGGCCGCGAGAAGTGTTAGCGGATCCAAACAGCTGTGGTGAGGGCCCAGCTACCGGTGCACACCGTCGTGGCCGAGCACGAACCCCGCACTGTGGAGCAGTCGCTTGAGCTGGTGCTGCAGCACCTTGGTGTGCTCTGCCCACCGGCAAGCCAAGACGGCAGGGCCGCTGAAGTGGAGCAACGCTGCTGCCATGGCTTCCAGCGCTCCATCACCAGGGCCTGAATGCGGGCGGGGCAGGCGTGGTGCAGGCCTTTGGCGGGAATGGTTGCGATCTCGATGAGGTTGTCGCGAGCGAGGAGGGCAAGCCGCATCACTCCAGAATCCGCGTTGTTGGCCTGCAGCTCCGCTTCTGGCGGTACCGGCAGTCGTGTGGGCTTGAGTCAGTCCTGGAGGGCATCGCCAGGACCATGGCCCCTCCTCTGGTGGCTGTCACACCCGCTGGAGGCGGAGCGGGCCAGGCGTTAGCTGCCGCGGCTGGTGCTAAGCAACGAGCAGCTGCTGCAGGATCCGACGGCGCTGCCGATCAACACGCCAACGGCTGAACTGCTGAGCGAGTGGAACCGCCCGGCTCTCAGCAGCAACAACTTGACGCCAAAGCGGAACTGGAGCAGGAAGCCACTTGGCAGTTCTTGCCACAGGGCATAGCTGAGGCGATTCTTTAAAGCCAGAGAATAGATTGCATTGGGATTCACTCTGTTGCCGGAATGTGAATCTCACTTCATGTGCTCGGGGCTTGGCAAGTTATTCATTCGAGGAAACTGCCTTGGGATTACGCCTCGAGGATCGAGCTCCCCGTGCTAAGTTTCGAAAAAATTGTCCCCAGTGTCGCACTGGGCTTGTGCCAGCGGTGAGTTTGCAGACCCTGGACCGGCAAGATCTTCAGCGGAACTTGCTTGAGGACCCGAGCCAAGCCAACCTCTGGCTGCAGCTTGAGCAGACCAGCAGGGGGGACAAGGAGCGGGAAAGCCCATCCACCACCCCCAGCCCAGCGGGTCGGCCATCACCGTCTCTGAGGCCCAGGCCGGCGGTCTCGATCAGGACCACCTCTCCCCCAGCACCAGCCAAGCAACACGGCATCCGCCCAGGCACCCCCCGGCCAATCCAACGGCGTTTCCACCCGGTCGGCAGCAGCAAAGCTGACGCAGTGCTGCAGGACCAGCTGGCGGAGTTGCAGGCCCTGGTGGATGACGGCCAGGTGGAGGCCGTGTTGGAGCGCCTGGGGCTCGACGTGGTAGAGCCTCTGGCGGCCCGACTGCCGGCAGCGGCGGCATACCGCCTGGGCCATTGGGCCTATGAGCAGGAGCGCTTCGAGGTCGCGGCGCCAACGCTGGCAGTGGTGGTGGCAGCAGGCGAACAGGCAGGCGACCTGTTGCCCTGGGCCGAGCTGTTTCTGGCGCTGAGCTGCCGGGGCCTGGGCGAGATCAGCCGAGCTCATGAGCAGCTTGTCGGGGTGCTGGCTGTGCACCCCGGCCATGACGCGGCGTTCCATGCCCAGGTGGCACTGGCCTGGCTGGATCTCAATGCCGGAGCATCCGCAAGCGCCACCGATGCCCTAGCCCAGCTGCGCAAGCACCCGCAGGCGGGCAGTCATCTGGCAGATCTCGATCTCCTGGGCCGGGTGCTCTCCACGTTGGAGTGGTTAACAACCAATCCTCGCGATCAGATCAGTCATGCGGTGGATCGGGCCAGCAGCGATGGTGTGGTAGCGGCAATTGATGCCTTTCGCCTGAGCCGTTGCGGTAGGTTGATGCTCCTGCAGGGCTGGCTTGTGGATCCAGGCCAGCAGCTGCGCGAGCTGTGTCTGGTGCGGGGCGAGCGGGCATGGAGGCTGAATCTGCGCCAGGCCCGTTACACCAATCGGCCCGACCTGGCGGAGGTGGTGGCCCGCTGTGGTGGAGATACCAATCTGCATGCGGGCTTCAGCCTGACCCAAATCGCCCTTGCCGAAGAGGCTGTGCCGCTTCAGCCCGGTGAAGCAGCTGAGCTGTTTGCGGTGTTGGCGAATGGCGTGCAATTCTGCCTGCGCCGCACTCT
>JBJTWN010000182.1:0-2822 GCA_046081785.1 Cyanobium sp. | reverse complement strand
CTGTCCGGCCGAGCCGATGGCCAGCGAAGACCGCCTGTTCGTGCTGTACACCTCCGGCTCAACCGGCAAACCCAAGGGGGTGGTGCACACCACCGCCGGCTACAACCTCTGGGCCCATCTCACCTTCCAGTGGATCTTCGACATCAGGGAAGACGACATCCACTGGTGCACCGCCGATGTGGGCTGGATCACGGGCCACAGCTACATCGTTTACGGCCCGCTCTCCAACGGTGCCACCACGGTGATGTACGAGGGCGCTCCACGCCCAAGCAAGCCCGGCGCGTTCTGGGAGGTGATTGAGAAGCACCGCTGCACGATTTTCTATACCGCTCCCACCGCGATCCGTGCCTTCATGAAGAGCGGTCGCGAGGTTCCTGACCAGTACGACATGAGCTCTCTGCGGATCCTCGGCACCGTGGGGGAACCGATCAATCCGGAAGCCTGGATCTGGTATCGCGATGTGATCGGTGGCAACCGCTGCCCGGTGGTGGACACCTGGTGGCAGACCGAAACCGGCGGCGTGATGATCAGCCCGCTTCCCTGCGCCACCCCCACCAAGCCAGGGTCAGCCACCCTGCCCCTGCCCGGCATCGTGGCCGACATCATGGACCATGAGGGCCATTCTCAAGCTGCCGACCAGGGCGGCTACCTCACGATCCGGCGCCCCTGGCCGGGGATGATGCGCACGGTGCACGGCGATCCGGATCGGTTCCGCAAGAGCTACTGGGAGGAGATCAGGCCAGCGGACGGCAGCCACGTGTATTTCGCCGGCGACGGGGCCCGGCGAGATGGCGATGGCTACTTCTGGGTGATGGGTCGGGTGGATGATGTGATCAATGTGTCGGGCCACCGGCTGGGCACCATGGAGATCGAAAGCGCCCTGGTGAGCCATCCCGCCGTGGCGGAGGCGGCCGTGGTGGGCCGGCCCGATGACCTCAAGGGTGAAGGGATCGTGGCGTTTGTCACGCTGGAGGCCGGCCGCCAAGGCGATGACGCCCTCATGGCAGAACTCAAGGGCCATGTGGGCAAGGAGATCGGTCCCATTGCCCGGCCCGATGTGATCAAATTCAGCGAGGCCCTGCCCAAGACCCGCAGCGGCAAGATCATGCGACGGATCCTGCGAGCCCTCGCCTCCGGCCAGGAGGTAAGTGGTGACACGAGCACGCTGGAGGATCGCAGCGTGCTCGATGCCCTGCGGGTGTGAGAGGGGGCGTGCGAAGGCCGGTTGGCCTCCCCCCCCTCAGCCGATCGGGCCAAGCGAGGGCTGACACAGCAAAATGATGAGCCAAACCCCTCCAATGAAGGGGACGAAGCTGATGAAAATCCAAGGCCACGGCTTGCCGGAATCACGCAAGCGACGGATCGTGATGGCAAGGTTTGGCAACACACTAGCCACCGCATAAATGACTAGAATTTTGAAAAAGAAGTCTGAAACATTGACCAGCAAAGCCAACAAAAAACCTACGATAAGATTAGCGAGATAAAACCACCAATATGCGGGCCGGCTAGAGCGGCCGGTATAATCGAAACCACGTTGCCAGGCTTCGATGTAATAACGGATCAAAGAATCCATTGGCAGGAGCAAATAACAATCACCACAAAATGCACCAGCCATGCTGATCTGTCAACCATCCATGTGTTGCCGTCAAGATCATGATGCATTTGAGATTGAATGGCGCCTGAATTGCAGCGCTTCTAGCCAGCGCCTGGTTGGCTCCAACCAGCGATCGCTTCAGCCAGGCGATCAATCTGTCGCTGCCGACTTGGATCATCGGCCCAATCCCCGAGCAGTTGGCGGCGCAAACCCGCGCTTGCCGGGGTGAGGTGATCGCCGGGCAGCTCCAAGAGGGAGGAGGCGTCATCGGGCCGCTCCTGCAACACCCCAAACAGGCGACGGCTCTGATCGAGCCCATCGCTGCGGAAGCGCACCAGCAGATTGCGGGGTTGGCGATAGCTGCGCGACACCTGACGCAAGGTTTCGGTGGGTGAGGGACTGAACTCCGTGCGAAAGCCAAATTGCTGGCCAATCTCACTCAACAGCGGCACGGAGCGCTCCGCCGAAAAATTGTTGAAGCTCAAAGCGACAAGACCAGAGCAAGCGCGTCCGTTGTCGGGTGCCAACAAATGGAGCTTGCAGCCCAGGCTGTGGCCCAAACGCAAAATGGGATCACCCGAGGCCATGGAGGCCTGCTCCCTCGCCTGCCGGAACGCTCGCCAAGCCTCATTGGCTTGGCTTTGGTGATCGAAACCTGGCACATAGCTCCAGGCCCGCACGGTCCAGCCGCGGGCGGCCAGGGCCTCCAGCAAGCGCCGATAACTGATTTGAGGCGTGGCCGCCAGATAGCTGCCGCCGATGAACTCCACCACACCCGCCCTGGGGTCAGGGCGCAGACCGGGGGTGGGTGCCAGCTCGAGGAGCGGTCCCGCTTGCCGCCAGAGGGGCTCAGCCACCGCTGGCTGCAGCGGCGATTCGCTGCACCGCCTCCAGGGCCTCGCGTCGGTGGGCGGGCCCATCGAGAAGGTTGTTGAACACGTGGCGGATCACGCCATCGCCATCGATCACGTAGGTGACCCGACCAGGAAACAATGCCAAGGCGTTGGGCACACCGAAGGCGCGCCTGAGCTGGTTGCCCTGATCCACCAGCAGGGGGAAGGGCAGCTGGTGACGCTTTGCAAAACGCTGGTGGCTGGCCGCATCATCGCCGCTCACCCCCCAGATCTGGGCGCCCAGGGCTTGAAAGTCAGCGAAACCATCGCGAAACGCGCAGGCTTCCATGGTGCAGCCGGGCGTGTCGTCCTTGGGGTAAAAAAACAGCACCAGG
>JBJTWN010000181.1:0-42603 GCA_046081785.1 Cyanobium sp. | reverse complement strand
GGCCCCGCAGCGGCTCGCCGATCGCACGGCCGCTCTTCGCCTCCCATTGCCGCACCGTTCCATCCGCACCGGCGCTCACGATCCGGCTGCCATCGGCGCTGTAGGCCGCCGTCCACACCCCTCGCTGGTGGCCCCGCAGTGGCTCGCCGAACGCACGGCCGCTCTTCGCCTCCCATTGCCGCACCGTTCCATCCCCACCCGCGCTCACGATCCGGCTGCCATCGGCGCTGTAGGCCGCCGACAACACCCCTCGCTGGTGGCCCCGCAGCGGCTCGCCGATCGCACGGCCGCTTGTCGCCTCCCACTGCCGCACCGTTCCATCATTCCCGGCGCTCACGATCCGGCGGCCATCGGCGCTGTAGGCCGCCGAGCCCACCCATCCCTGGTGGCCCCGCAGCGGCTCGCCGATCGCACGGCCGCTTGTCGCCATTGATTTTCTTGGGATTGCCCGGGCGGATGAACGTGGCCACGGTGGAGTTGACCGGCGTGGAGTTGTTGGGCGCCTCGTTCTGCCAGCCAGGGTTGATCAAGCCGGCTTTCTCGATTTTGGCGATGTCGGCTCCCATGGCCAGGCTCACCACATCAGCTTCCAGGCCATCGATCACCGCACGGGTTTGGGAGCCTGAACCGCCATAGCTGCCCTTGAAGGTGACGGTCTGCCCCGTTTTCTTCTTCCACTCGGCAGCGAAAAGCTTGGTGATCTGGTCGTAGGCATTCTTGGTCACCGCGTAGGAGACCAGGGTGAGGCTTTGGGGCTTGGCGGGTTGCTGGGCCTGCGCCAGAGGCAGAGCCAAAGAAGCAGCCGCCACCAGGGCTAAAGGAGAAGCCACAGCCACCAGCGAGATGCGCCGAGGCGTGAGGGGGGCAACTGGAGGAAGGGGTTTCACGGTTTGCCGGTAGGGAACACAAAAAACCTACAGAGCGCCGCGCGCCAGCCCTGTGCCCAGAGATACACGGTTGCGCAGTTCCCGATCGATAAACCGTTTTATGTTCTGAGCCTGCTGGAACAACGAGGCGGCCCATGGTGTTCAGCGCCAAAACCGACTATGGCCTGATTGCCCTGATGGACCTGGCAGAGGCCAGCAGCAGTGGCCAGTTGCTGCAAACCCGCGAAATCTCCTGCCGCCACGCCATCCCGGAGCGCTACCTCGAACAGATGCTCACCAGCCTGCGCAAAGGAGGTTTCTTGAAAAGCCTGCGGGGACCAAGGGGCGGCTTTCAGCTGCGCCTGCCCCCGGAGGAGATCCGGATCAGCGCCGTGGTGGCGTGCCTGGAAGGCGATCGCCGCTCGGAACAGGAGCCCGAGCGCGACACCCCGGAATTCCGAGCCGTGGCCGCCCTGGACCTGAGGGCCGACGAGGCCAGGGCCGCCGTCCTGGCCCGGTTCACCCTGGTGGATCTCCTGCGGGAGCGGGATGCGCTGCGGCAGACCCAGCCCATGTTCTTCATCTGACGCCATCCAGACCCTGGTGCTCAGCAATACCACTAAGCCAATCGGGAATGTGCAATAGTTATTGCATCTCCCCGTCGAGCCCCATGGCCCGCCTGCTCTCCCTTTGTTGTCGCCGAATGTCACGCCTCTCCCCCCATTCGCCTCCGCCAGTCCTCTTGCTCCTTTCTCCATGACAGCCAGCCTTCAAAAGCGCCCGTTGCGACTCACCCTTCACCCCAACGACGTGTTGCCCGAAGCCATGAGCTGGCGGGTGGTCGAGGGTTACGTGCGCTCCCTCACCTGGGATTTGGAGGGTGAGTCGATCACCCTCGGCCTATGGGGCCCGGGGGATGTGATCAGCAGCGAAGATCCGCCCCTCTTTCCCCTGGAATTGCATTGCCTCACCACGGTGGTGGTGGATCATCTCGAGCCCTCCGCCGTGGAGCGCGAGCAACATCTGCGTCGAGAGCGGCAAATGCTCGCCGAGTTGGCCGTGATCCAGCGCATTCGCTCGGCTGACGCCCGCTTGCTCAAGCTTCTGCTGTGGATCGGCGCCTCCTTCGGCCAGGTGAACCGTCATGGCTGCCGGCTCTCCCTGAGCGAACTCAATCTCACCCACCGGGGCCTGGCCGATCTCTGCGGGCTCACCCGGGTGACGGTGACCAAAATCCTCAGCCGCTTTCGCGCCGATGGGCAGCTCCTCGCCATAGGCGAAGACGACCTGTTGATCCCTCCCCTGCCATGAGCCAGCCCCTTGCCCCCTGGAGCCTGCACTGGAGCAGCAATGGTGAGCTCAGCCCATTGGATCGGCAGGATCTTTTTCTCTGTTTGCACCTCCCCGGGATCAGTCCCTTTCACCAGGGGCTGGGATGCACAGGGGAAGGAGTTCCAGGCGAGCTCCGCAAGGCCCCCGATGATTTGCCGTTTCCCTACCGCTAAACCGTCCCATCAACCCTGACCCGGTGATAGCTTCCAATGGCCTCCCCACCCTCCGTCATGGCCCTCTCCCGCACGGCCAGTCGCCTGGCCTTGCCTCGCTGGTTGCGGCTGAGTTGGTCGTGGCGGATCACCTGGCTCTATCTGATCCTGGTGTTGTTTCTCCCCCTGGGGGCCATGACCCTCAAGGCCTTCGCGGTGGGGCCGGCGGAGTTCATCCATCTGGCCACCCAACCTGAGGCCCTGGCCGCCTACCGGGTCACGTTTGGCCTTTCCCTGGTGGCGGCTTTGCTCAATGGCGTGTTTGGCGTGGTGATCGCTTGGGCGTTGGTGCGCTGCAAGTTTCCCGGCCAGCGGCTGCTGGATTCGTTGATCGATCTGCCCTTTGCCCTGCCCACCGCCGTGGCGGGCCTGGCGCTGGCAGGGCTCTACAGCACCAATGGCTGGCTCGGCGCGCCGCTGCAGGCCATGTTTGGTGTGAAGGTCTCGTTCACCTGGATCGGGGTGGCCATCGCCATGGTTTTCATCTCCCTCCCTTTCGTGGTGCGCAGCGTGGAGCCGGTGCTGAGGGCGCTGGAGCGTGATCAGGAGGAGGCGGCCTGGTGCTTGGGGGCCACTCCCCGCCAAACCTTGCTGCGGGTGGTTCTGCCCCAGCTCATGCCCGCCATTCTCTCGGGTGTCGCCCAGGGCTACAGCCGAGCCGTGGGCGAATACGGCTCAGTGGTGATGATCTCTTCCAACGTGCCCTTCAAAGACCTGATCACCCCCACCTTGATCATCCAAAAACTGGAGGAATACGACTTTGCTTCCGCCACCGTGATCGGCATGGTGATGCTTGGCTTTTCCTTGGTCAGCTTGCTGGTGATCAATGGCCTGCAGGTGTGGGGTCGCCACTGGGAAGCCAATCCCGCCCTGGCCACCTAAAGCAAATTGCCTGCCTCCTGCTCGTATGGCTTCCTTTCGACGTCTGCGCCTGGCCTTTCCCAAGCCGAGCGCATCGGTTCTCATCCCCCTGATCGCCATCTTGTACGTGGCGGTGTTGATTTTGTTGCCTGCATTGCAAGTGGTGGCGGGGGCCTTCGCCAAGGGATGGCAACCCTTTCTGGAGCACTTCACCTCCCCCGACCTCCTTTCTGCCATCCGGCTCACGCTGCTGATGGCAGCCATCGCCGTGCCTGCCAACACCATCTTCGGCCTGGCGGCCGCCACGGCCATTGCCCGTCGCCAGTTTCCCGGCAAAGCGCTGCTCTTGAGCGTGATCGATCTGCCGTTTTCGATCTCGCCAGTGGTGGTGGGATTGATGTTGGTGCTTCTCTACAGCCCCACCAATGGACTCTTCAAAAATATCGTGGGGAGCTTGGGCTGGAAGATTATTTTTTCGTGGCCGGGCATGGCGCTGGCAACAATTATTGTCACCTTTCCTTTCATGGCCAGGGAGGTGATTCCCCTGCTGGAAGAAGAGGGATGGGATCAGGAAGAGGCGGCACGCACGTTGGGAGCCACCAGTTGGCAGGTTTTTTGGAAGGTGACCCTGCCCTCGGTGCGCTGGGCGGTGCTCTACGGCCTGGTGCTCACCACCGCCCGAGCCCTTGGAGAATTTGGAGCGGTGGCTGTGGTGAGCGGCAACATCGCTGGCCAAACCCAAACGTTGCCATTGTTCGTGGAGGATAGCTATAAGCAATACAATACCGAACTTGCCTACGGAGCTGCGTTAGTGCTGGGCGGGGTGGGGTTGGTGTCGCTGCTCTTGAAAATGGTCGTGGAGCGCTTGGTGGGCGAGCTAAGGGAAAATGAACCGATAAATTGATAATGAACCGATGAATTGATCGGGCGATCCATTCATCTCCGCAGGCTTTATTTTTCTTGACTTAGGTCAGCAATGTTGTGTGCAAATAATTCTCCCTGCAGAGCGTGGCAAAGGTGACGATGGCGGGCTGGTTTCCCCTGGGAAAGGGTTGAACGGATTTTTTGAGTCGGCGATTTGCCGAGTGCTCGCGTGGAAGCAGGAGGGCATGGCTGAACAGCAGAAGCAAACGGACACAACTCCAGGTCAGCCGCCCGAAACACGGCGTAGGGGGAGGAAATGGACATGGCCCCAGGGCAGTACGCCTGTACTATAGCTGCCCGCTTGATTTGATGTGATTGGCCAGGGCGGACCTTGAGCCAAGGGTGGGGAACTTTGCAGGGGCCTGATGAAGCCCCGGAAAGAGACCCAACCAGCTTTTAGATCGAGGGAGGCTCAGCGCATCCGGGAGTCACCCCCAACTGCTGGCCAATCACCCAGTTGGTCGCAGCCTTCTGGGCATGCCAGGCCTGCAACAGCTGCTTGGCGATCGCCTTGAGATCCTCAGGATCGGCCGTTGCATCGATGGCCCGACTGAAGCGCTCGATCTCAAATTGCTGGCCGATCGAAAGTTCCATTGATAGCGATGGAGCAAGAGAGTCACCCATGGCGCATTGTCAACGAGAAGTCACAAATTTAAATTACCTCGGATTTGCGGCAGGCCGGTAGTCACGACTACGGGGGCAGGCGCCTGTCAGTATTTCGGAGTATGAAGCCACGGCGATTGATTAACGTTTCGTATCACTATCATCAGAGCTTCCCCCAACGGCGGCATGCGACTGACCTGGCCCCAGCACCTGCAGACCGCCCGCACCCTTGAGCTCACAGGGGACAACCACCGTGGCGAAGCCCTCGCCCTGATGGGTGTCGCCCTCCTCCTGGTGGCCCAGGATCTGCTCGAGTTCGAGATCAACAACCCTGGTGGCGGGAAGCCGCTGGACAACGGCACTGCTCCCGGTTAGCCCGCCAAGCGCTCATCGAGTGAAATGGCGTCGCAGTTGCCCCAACCAGTCGCGCGGCCCATCTTGAGCGCGCACCCGCAAGCTCATCATGGAACGGGCCAAGGGCCATCCTCCTCTGGCCAAAACGGCTCCTACGTGTGACAGCCCTGCTCCGGCCACCGCCAGCCAAGCCAGCACATGGAGGCTGTACACCGCGTGGTTGAGCTCCCCGTCTCGCAACCAGTCTTCTTGCATCAGCTTGCCGCTGCCCACGGCCAAGGCAAGCGCCAGCAAGGCGATGGCGTTAGCAGGGTGCCGCAGGCGCTGACGACCGATAGTGAGGGCATACCCGGCAAAGATCACTGCCACCGGCCACAGCAACACCGCCACAGTGCCGTGGATGTCAATCCACTCACCACCGAGAGCAAAAGGAAGCCGACCCCAACGGCCATCAAAGCGGCTGTACACCATCAGACCGCTGCACCAAGCCCCCAACGCCAACAGAGCAGTGGCTCCATGGAGGAGCCGCAGCAGAGACGGTTGATAGGGGCGGGGCATGGCCATGGCCTCAGCGAAGCGCCTGTTGTAGCGCCACCAAGCCAAACGCAAGAAAGAGGCCGCCGCTGAGCCGATAAAGAACTTGTTCGCTCAAGCGGCCGCCGATCCACTTGCCAGCCCCCACCGCCAGTCCAGTCACGAGGGCATGACCCGCCAGAGTGCCCGCCAGCAAACCCGCAAAGGTGAACGCCGGGGCGGTGGCCAAAAAGATCGTGGTGAATTGCGTGCGATCCCCCAATTCCGCAAGAAACACCAGGACAAAAGCCTCCCAAATCACCGCCCCGGCCGTGCGTAGGGAGCGCTGACGCTCAGCCTTGTCGATCGCCTCCTCGGCATCTTTTTCCTCCTCCTGGGCCTGCTCGGCAGACATGCCCTGGGCATCCCAAAGGAGCTTTACTCCGAAGCCCAGAAACAAGGCCGCCGCCAGCCAGGGCACCACAGAGGCTGGCAGCAATTCACGCAGGCCGTAGCCCATGGCCAAGGAGAGCAGGGTCACGGCAGCCAGGGCGAGAAAGGCCCCGACAAACACATCGCGTGCCCGGTGACGAGCGGCGAGGATCAGAGCCATGAAAAAGGTCTTGTCCCCCAGCTCCGCCAAGGTGATGGCCGTGAAGCTGGCCCCGAACGCTGTCCAGCCCTGATGGGATAGTCCTGTCATGGCTGGTGTTCCATCGGCTGAGAAGACCTCTCCAACTGGTCGAGTTGCAAGGTAGTTTTGCGGATCCCCGTGGCCATCAGGCGTTCATCGCCTAGCAACCAGCCATGCATCAGCTCCTTGGCCCGTGGCAAGGCCTGCAGCAGGGGGGTGGAAAAGCTTGGTCCATGGGGGAAGGCAAAGGCGGGCACCCGCAGCAAGGCCCCTTCCCCTCGCCAGCCGTAAAGGCTTTGCGCCAGGGCCAACAAGTGGAGGGGGGCCCACTGGTGGCCCCCCAGCAACCACGAGAACTCCGCCGGAGTCTCCGGGAGCCGGAGCCTTTCGATCCAGGGTTCAGCCGAGGGCGAAGCCATGCAAGCATCGAGAAACAGCACTCGCTGGGCGCCGACCACCGCCAAAGCCAGCTCCGGCGTGAGCTGATGCACGGTTTTCAACTCGGCGCTGGCAGTGCGCCAGCCTCCCAGTTCCGCCGCCAGCGCATCGAGCAAGGCGGGCCCCACGCCATCATCCCCGCGCAGGGGATTGCCGATCCCGATCAGCAGATCACACCGCACCCCCATCTCAGCCGCCCTCACGCCGCCGCTCCGCCAACACCTGGCCACTCGGGGCCACCAGCTGCAGCTGCAAAGGCATTTGACCTGCGGCATGGGTGGAGCAGGAGAGGCAGGGATCGAAACAGCGAATTCCCGCCTCAATGCGGTTGAGGATCGCTTCCGGGATCTCGGCATCGGGTGGCACTGGATCGGGGAGAAACTCCTTGGCGATCTGATGGATGGTGCGGTTCATCGCCAGATTGTTTTGGCCGGTGGCGATGATCAGATTCACGCGCGTCAGCAGACCCTCGTCATCGACGGCGTAGTGGTGAAAGAGGGTGCCCCGCGGGGCTTCGCTCACCCCCACGGCCTCATTGGCGTTGAGGCTGGCCCGGGAGCGCACCCGGCCCGTGCGCAGCTCCCCATCCCCCACCAGCGCCTCAATGGCCTCCAGACAGGCCACGATCTCCACCAGCCGGGCGTGGTGATAAGCAAAGCTGGAGAGAGCCACGCCACCGGCCCGCTGGCGAAATTCGGCAAGTTCCCGATCCGCCCAGGGGGTGCCGATGGCCTCGCAAACGTTCAGGCGAGCCAAAGGACCAACCCGATACAGCCCCTCCGGATAGCCCAGGGGTTTGTAATAGGGGAATTTCAGGTAGCTCCAGGGCTCCACGGCCTCCCCCAAAAACGTGGTGTAATCGTCTTCGCTGAGGCCATCGGCCACGATGGCGCCGTCAGCCCCCCGAAAGCGGATCACCCCGTCGATGTGCTCCCACAGCCCTGCCGGGGTCACCAAGCCCATGAACAGGCTTGGGAACGAGCCAAACACCGCCTGCTCCCGCTGCAGGGGACCATCCAGCAGGCCTTTGAACAACCCCAGGGCCAACTCAGCGGTGGCACGGGCTTCCGGCAAGCCAGCCAGGATCCAGTCGCGCGCTTCCTCGCTCAGGGGGGTGCGCACGCCTCCTGGCACGGCTCAGGCGGAATGGATCTTCCTGCCACCGAGCAGCTCCAAAATCTGCTGGCCAAACTGCCTGAGCCGAATCCCGGCGCGGGCCAGATCAGGATCGGCCGCCATCAAGCCAAACACGTTGCGGCGAGCCGGATCGCTCTCCCATCCCAGCAAAAAATCCGGGCTGCTCAGATGGAAAAAGGAGAGGGCATGGCTCTGGGTGAGCTGGGCCAAATTCAACAGGCGCCGCAGTTTCTGTGCCGCCGGGGGCACCCGCACCGCCAGCAACTTGTCACCTGTTTTGGCCGCGCAGAGCAGGTGGCTCACCGGGCAGATCCCGCAGATGCGGGCGGTGATGCCGGCCATTTCAGTGAAGGGGCGCCCCTCGCAAAACTTCTCAAAGCCGCGGTATTCCACCACGTGGAAGCGGCTGTCGCGGAGTCGCCCCTCCTCGTCCAGGTGGAGGGTGATCTTGGCGTGGCCCTCGATGCGGGTCACCGGATCGATCAAAACGATGCGGCTCATGGAAGCAGCGGTGAAAAAGCAGGTGTGGTCAGCCGAAACGCAGCATCTGGGCTCCCTCGAGCCGGGGCAAGTCTCCGGCCAGCAAGGGAACCAGGGCTTCTTTGATGCGCGCCGCCGATGGGGGGCAGCCCGGCAGCCAGAGATCCACCGCAATCACTTGATGCAGGGGCAACACCTGTTCCAACAGCTCCGGCACGATGCCCGGGGCGCAGGGCAGTTGGGCCCCATGATCAGCCAGCTCCAAATAACCTCGGCTCAGCACCGGCTCCGGCCCATCCCAGAGGTTGCGCATGCCCGGCACATTGGCCGTCACGGCGCAGTCGCCAAAGGCCACCACCCAGCGACTGCGCTCGCGCACCTGGCGCGCCAGAGCCAGGTTGTCGGCATTGGCCACAGCCCCCTCCACCAGCACCAGATCCACCGCCTCGGGATAGTGCTTGGCATCGGAGGCCACTGGGGAATACACCACCTCCACCTGCTCAGCGAGGTCAAACAAAAACTCATCGAGATCCAGAAACGACATGTGGCAGCCCGAGCAACCGGCCAACCAAACCGTGGCGAAGCGCAGACGTGACATGGGAGGGGAAGGCACGGGAGTTGGAGGGCAGGTCATTGGTTGTGCCACTCTTGCCGCTCGCGGGCGGAGCGCAGGGCGGCGGGCCAATCGCGGTGGGGATGTTTTTCAGCGGTGGTGTCATCCTTGCGAAAGAGGGCGCCGGTGGGGCACACATCCACGCACTTGCCGCAGGAGGTGCAGGCCTGCACGTCACCCCAAGGTTCATCCAGCCCGGCGATGATCTGGCAGTGGGCTCCACGGTTGGCCACATCCCACACATGGGCCCCTTCGATCTCATCGCACACCCGCACGCAGCGGGTGCAGAGGATGCAGCGGTTGTGGTCGAGGCTGAACTGGGGGTGGGAGGCATCCACAGACCGCTGGGGGTACTGATACGGGAAACGGGAGTGGTCCATGCCCACCTGTACGGCCACATCCTGCAACTCACAGTTGCCGTTGGCCACGCAGAAGGCGCACACATGGTTGCCCTCGGCAAAAAATAGCTCCACGGCCATGCGGCGAAACTCCTGCAACTGGGGGGATTCACTGCGCACCACCATGCCCTCGCTCGCCGCCGTGGCGCAGGCTGGCACTAGCCGCCCACTGCCTTCCACCTCCACCAGGCAGAGCCGACAAGCAGCCACGGGGCTGAGGCCATCCAGGTGACACAGCACCGGCAGGGCCACGCCCGCCGTGCGGCACGCCTCCAGAAGGTTGGCCCCCTCGGGCACCGCCACCTGTTGGCCGTCGATGTGGAGGGTGAGAACGCTCATGACGCGGGCAATTGGCAGTGGGTGGCGCTCAGGCACTCGCTGGGCTCACGGCAGGCGGCCTCATACTCCGCCCGGAAGTGGCGCAGCGTGCTCAACACCGGATTGGGCGCCGCCTGGCCCAGCCCGCAGAGGCTGGTGGCCTTCACCATCGAGCAAAGCTGTTCGAGCTGTTCGAGATCCGCGGGAGTGGCCTGATGGTCGACCACCCGATCAAGCAGCTGGAGCAGCTGCACGGTGCCGGCCCGGCAGGGAACGCATTTGCCGCAGCTCTCGTTCACGCTGAAACGCATGAAGTGGCGTGCCACAGCGGGCATGGAGGTGGTGTCTCCCATCACCACCAGCCCCCCGGAGCCCATCATCGAGCCGAGCTTGAGCAGGCTCTCGTAATCCACGGGGGTGTCCAGCAACGCAGCGGGAATGCAACCTCCTGAGGGGCCACCTGTCTGCACCGCTTTGATGGCCGAACCATCGGGAACCCCTCCCCCCATCGTCTCCACCACCGTGCGCAGCGTGGTGCCCATCGGCACCTCCACCAGGCCAGGATTGGCGACCGACCCTGAGAGGGCAAAGACTTTGGTGCCCTTGCTGCCCTTGGTGCCCATCGCCGCATACCAGTCGCCACCCTCCCTGAGGATGGCCGGCACGGCGGCCAGGGTTTCCACGTTGTTGATCAGGGTGGGGGCGCCCCAAAGGCCCGACTGGGCCGGGTAGGGGGGCCGGGTGCGGGGTGTGCCGCGCTGGCCCTGGATCGAATGGAGCAGGGCGGTCTCCTCCCCGCACACGTAGGCGCCGGCGCCCACACGCACCTCCAAGTGGAGCGAGAAGGTGGAGCCAGCGATGGCCTCGCCGAGCAGTCCCTTCCCACGGGCCTGGCGCAGGGCCAGGCGCACCCGCTCGATCGCCAAGGGGTATTCCGCCCGCACATACACATAACCCTTGCTGGCGCCGACGGCAAAAGCAGCAATCGCCAACCCCTCCAACAGGCGATGGGGGTCGCTCTCCAACACGCTCCGATCCATGAAGGCCCCTGGATCGCCCTCATCCGCATTGCACACCACATAGCGCGGGCCAGGGGGCTGCAGGGCCACCGTGTCCCATTTCAGGCCGGTGGGATAGCCACCACCCCCACGACCGCGCAGGCCGCTGCGCTTCACCTGCTCCCGCACCTCCTCGGGTGTGCGCTCCAGCAGGCAGCGCTGAAACTGGGCGTACGCCCCTGCGGCGAGGGCCTCCTCAATCGATTCGGGATTCAGCTGCCCGCACCCCTCCAGCACCACAGGCCTCTGCAAGGCAAAGAAGGGATGGGCCGGATCGATTTGGTGAACCGCCAAGGAGGAGGTCCCGGGCTGGGAAGCAGGAGCTGGTGAGACCACAGGGGCAACACGCCGCACCAGATCGACCGCCAACTCCCGCGGCCCCCCCCCCAAAGAGCGCGAGAGATCCATCGGCGGCATCGGCGGCTACCAAGGGCCCGCGGCTGCACAACCGCAGGCAGCCGACGGGCTGAATGGCCAGCTGCTCAGCGGTGAGCCCCAAGCCATCGCGGGCAGCCTCCAGGGCGGCCAGAAGAGCAGAGCTGCCCACGCTGCGGCAACCACTGGCATCGCAACAGCGCAACTTCACCGGAGGCGCACTCATGGGAGCCTCCCCTGGAATTGGGGCAGGCCGGACTGGTCCAGCTGCTGAGCCAATCGGGCTGGATCCTCCACCAGCAGCCGCGTCACCATGGCCCCATCCACCACCAACACCGGAGCCTGTCCGCAGGCCCCCAGGCAGCTCACGTGCTCCAGGGCCCAGAGACCATTGCCAGCCGGATCATCCAGCCGCACCCCCAAGCGAGCCTCCAGCTCTCTGGCCAGATCGGCCCCTCCGTTCACGTAACAGGCGGTTCCCAGGCATACGGCACAGCGATGGGCCGTGGGCGGATCCAGGCGAAAGAGGTGGTAGAAGCTGGCAACGCCCTGCACCCGGCTGAGGGGCAGCTTCATCTCCTTGGCCACTTGCTGCAGAGCCGTTGCAGGTAGAAAGCCTTGGAGCTCCTGCACCTGGTGGAGTACTTCGATCAAGGCATCGGCCCGGCCGCCTTGGCGGCGCACGATCTGGGTGATGCGCCTGCGCTCATCGAGCTGGGGAGGGCCGGTTTGCAAAGCAACGAAGCACCTGTTGAAGTCTTAGCTGCTGGTAGGGGGGATGGAGAGGGCTAACGCCCGCCATAACGGCGGGAAGCAAGGTCCCCTGGCCGCCACTTCAGCTGGCAGGACGCGCAGGGGAGCGCTGTTCCCACCAGGTGAAGAAATTCCGAAGAAGGAGAGCCCCTGCGGTCAGGACATTTTGTTGCCTTCAGAGGTGTGGCCGCCTCAACCCTTGCACCCCAGATGCGGGCGATGCGCTGATCGCCCGGGAGTTTGACAACCAAGTGCCCGGACCCCTGCTTCTCGCCGGTGCCGCCGCCAGCCTCGCTTGGGCCCGAAGGCGGCGGCGGAGGGTCTTGGCGGGGAGGAAGGCAGCAACCGTTTGACCGACGGCGGGCTCACAACGCTCGCAAGGACTCCAGAGCGCCCTGGCCGTGCAGATCGGCCAAGGCGTCGTAGCCGCCGATGGCCTGCCCGTCGATGAACACCTGGGGGAGCTTGGACTGGCCGCTGCGGCGTTCGACGGCGGCCCGCTCCTCGGCGGTGCGCACCAGCTGCACCTGATGGGGAATGCCAAGGGTGCGGAGCAGCCTTTGGGCACGAGCCGAAAAAGGACAGCCGCTGAGCACGGCGATCTCCACTTCATGGCGGTTTGCCGGGGCGGCGGGGTGGGGCTCTGGGACGGGTGCGGCAAACACACCCATCAGCAAGTGCGCTCCCTTGCGCACCTGGGTGCCCAACTCAAGATGGCCACCCCACACCTGGCAGCTGCCATCGGAAAGGCTCAGGTGAAGATGCACACCCTCAGGGGAGAAGGTGCCGTTGAGAGTGATGATTTCCAAGTCACCCTCAATCACGGCGGGCTGGGGCTGGCCAGGACACTGAAAAGTGGCCATCGAGAGATCACCCACCACCCCAAGCACAAAGCCTGAAGCTCCCCGGGCAAGGGCAAACTCCTCCAGGCTGCGGCGCAGGTCGCTGCCGGGAGCCAGCTGCAGCGGCACGGCATGCATGGGATCGCTTCAGGGGGGCATCAGATTACGTTCCGCCTTGCGAAGATCGCCTGGAGCGGGCGATACCCTGACAGCGCCGGTCCAAGTCGCGCCGTGGATTCCAACCCTTCCAGCACCCAGGCCAACCTTGAAGCTGCCTTTGGCGGAGAAAGCATGGCCAACCGCAAGTATTTGTTCTTCGCTGAGCTGGCCAAGCAGCTGGGCAACAGCGATCTGGCACGCCTCTTCCGCGACACGGCCAACCAGGAGACGGAGCACGCCTTTGCTCACTTCCGCCTGTTGCATCCCGAGCTGCGGATAGAGAATCCCGCGGCTCTGAGCCCCCAGCAGAAGCAAGAGATCCTCTCCCGCTGTTTGGAGCTGGCGATCGAAGGAGAAACCTATGAGTACACAACGATGTACCCCGAGTTTGCCGCCCGGGCCCGCAGCGACCGCGACGACAAAGCCGCGCAGGAGTTTGAGGAGCAGATCGTCGAGGCCCGAGACCACGCTGCCATCTTCCGCCAGGCAGCGAGCAACTTCGGCTTTTTGGCTCCGATCGAGCAGCACCACGCAGAGCGCTACGGGGTGGCTCTGGAAGAGCTGCAGGGGAAAGGAAGGGCTGGCGAGGCAGCTCGACCATCGCCAGGCAAATGGATCTGCAAGGTGTGCTCGATGATCTACGACCCCGCTGCGGGGGATCCCGAATCGGGCATTGCTCCCGGCACGGCCTTTGAGGCAATCCCCGAATCCTGGCGCTGCCCGATCTGCGGCACGCGCAAAGCCAACTTCATTCCCTATCGCGAGCCTGAATTGCAGGCCGCCTAACGGGAGAGCGAAGCGCACGAAACGCCTCACCAAGATTGAGAGCTGCATCGCTGAAGCGCTGGCACACCCCATAACCGATCAAGAACGTTGGCAACCCAACGGCATGAATCAAGCCAACTGCTCTGGCATTCGGCTCACAGGATGCATTCACACTGAAGCGCTGATCCAGGCGCTTGATTTTTTCCAGAGCCTGCCAGCAGCTCTTCATATCGTAGCGGGCAAAACACCGCAAGAAAGTATAATATTTCTGCGCCAGAAGTTGCTTGCGCATCGTCGTAAGCTCGCCGGAGTACTGCAGGGCTTTTTCTATTTTTCCATAGGTTCTGTAGCGGGCGAAAGTGAGCTTTTGGTAAATGCTCGCATCCTGATGGCTACGGCCTTGAATGGAGGCATGATGCAGGCACCAAAAATAACTCAAGGTTTCAACCCGCCTGATATCGCCACCCTTGATTGCCAATCGGCAAAACCAATCAAAATCATCAATCATCGTAGCGGCTTCATCCCACTGTTCGCCGCCAAGAAAGGAGCGCTTGTAAAGAGCAGCGGCAGTGTAGGGAGTCGATTCACCCAACAAGATGGCTTCAACCAATCGACGTGGATCAGGGGGTGAAAAGATCTTGCGATCCTCGCTTAGGAAACGACCCTTCTCATCAATCCTTGCAACGCCCCAGCGCGACATGACGATATCAGCGTCGCTTCTCAATGCCTCTTGGCATTCACACTTGAATCCACGGGGCTGGATCAGATCATCATGATCAAGAAACTTGACGTAGCGCCCGATTGCTTTTGCAAGTCCGAAATTACGACCAATCGAACCCGATCCACTATTGCGAAGCAGGCGATGCTGCTTCACAGATGGAAATTTGATCTTGATTCGCTCGGGGCTGCCATCTGTTGAGCCGTCATCGATGAGCAATATCTCGATCGCCACCCCTTTGATCATCAGGCAGGACTTGAGCACCGCTTCAAGCCTGCTCCCCCCATTGAAGGTTGGGATGATAATGGAAGCAAATGGAAGCACCGCCGGCTTTGAGGTCGAGGCCTCTTGGTGATTGGAATTCATTCCGGGAATTGAGTTATGTTAATCACAAGCTCCATGCAACACTCTCAGAAACGCGGCTCATTCTGATTGACAAGGATAGGCCAAGCACACAAAAAGGGCCAGCAGTTTCTGGTTGATTTCAAGAAAATAGGATCCAGAAAACTGAAGAAGCTCGCCGTCACCTCCGCCGCATCCATGGGCAAAAGAACGTCGATAGGGACGCCGGCGGCTCAACTCATCAGGTGTGCGACCTGCCGCTCCAGCCCGGCAGAAGACTCTTCCACTCAGCGGGAGGCCACCTTGACCAGGCGCTCATGGGTTGCCGATTGCCAGGCCCCTGTGGCGTCATAACGGCGGATCAAGCGCTGCATCCGTCCTGCCTCAGGAAGCCAGCCCCCTTCCAGGACAAACCCCTCCCGGTGACTCACTTGACCCGGGAGGGCGCAAAAGCCCCCGTCGGGGAGCAACCTCAGGTGCTGCAGATCGCCAGCCCCAAGTTCCAACTCCCTGGGCTGCACGTCGGGCTCTGGCCAGTCGGCCGTGATGGTGGCCGCCTCCCCCTGCCATCGCCCCAACAACTGTTCCGCCGTGGTGGCAGGACCCTCAAGAGCATTGGCCCCCGCCCGGAACTCACGAATCAACACCAGATGATCGAACGCTCCAGTCGGGCTGTAGAGAACCACCAGGCGATGGCGTCGATCTGCATCAATGAAGCCAAACTCACCGCCAAAGGCCGTGTTCGGTGCCACCTGCAGGGATCCCTTGCAAAAGGTGCCCGTCTCAAAAAACACCACCTGGCGGCCTAACGAGCGGTAGTCCTGCTGGATGTCTCGCGTAGGCGAACCCATCTCCCCATCCGGACCCCCACCAGCTGCAAGCGCCGAGCCCGGTGGCCAACGGCGCAGGCTGAAACGCACCAGTTGATCCTCCTCTGCACTTTCCAGGCTGAGGATGGAGGGTGAGATGTCCACACATTGGCCAGCGGTATCCAGGGTGGCGAAGGAGCCGCGCCATTCACCAAGATTTTGCAGGAAGTTCTGCCATTTGCTGGCCATGGGGAAGGGAGAGGAACGAACGGGGAGAAGGGATGAAAGGCGGAGTTCTGGGGCGAGGATCCAGCGGCCCATGGCCCTGCAAGGAGGCTAGGGGGTCAGATCTCCTGAACGGGACGACGACGGGCTGCTCCGCAGGCCCAGCGCCAAGAGGGCGGCACTCACCAGCAGCACGAGCGTGGAGAGAACCTGGATTTGAGGGGAAATCTCCCTCTGGAACGCACCAGCCAGATACAGGGGCAGGGTCACCGTTTCACCAGCGGTGAAGCTGCTGATCACGTAATCATCAAAAGAAAGAGAAAAAGAGAGCAGGCCCGCCGCCAGCATCCCGGGCGCCAACAGCGGCAGGGTCACCCGCCGGAAGGCCGCCAACGGCGGCGCTCCGAGATCCTGGGCAGCCAGCTCCAGATTCCAATCAAAACCGGCCAGCCGTGCCTTGAGGGTGAGCGTGGCGTAGCTCAAGCAAAAGAGACTGTGGGCCAGCAACAGGGTGATGGGCCCCCGCTGCAGATTCAGCCCAACAAACAGGTAAAGCAGGGCTGAGGCCAAGACAATCTCCGGGTTGGTCAAGGGAAGGGCGACAAGCAGCTCGATCGCCCTGGCGCCGCGCACCCGCGCCCGGCTCAGCCCCAGAGCCATCAACCCCCCCAAAACCACCGCTACCAGAGCGGCAGCGAGGGCCAGGGCAACGCTGGCGAAGAACGCCTCCGTGAGAGCCCGATCCCGCAAGGGGTGCAGCCAATTGTTGAGCGTGAAGCCCTGCCACACCAAGTTGAAACGTCCCCGCGGCGCGTTGAAGCTGAAGAGCACCGTGACAGCGATGGGGGCATACAGCAACCCGTAGACCAGGGCACTCCAAAGACCCAACCCCCAGCGGCCAACACCTCTCATGGCAGGGGCAGCTCTTGGAGACCGCGCCGGCGCAATTGCCACACCCCCAGGCTGATCAACACCATCAGCAGAAGGGTGAGCGCAGCGGCCTTCGGCGCCTGGAGCTGCACCAGCAACAAGCTCTCGATCGTGTTGGCGATCATCTGTTGATTGGGCCCCCCCAGAAAGCGAGGGTTCACCACATCACCAGCCGCTGGAATCAGGCTGAGCAGCAACCCCGCATTCAACCCTGGCAGGGATAGTGGCCACACCACCCTCCAAAACCGTCCCATGGGACCGGCGTGCAGATCCGCAGCGGCCTCGAGCAGTTGGGGCTCAATCCGCTCCATGGCCACCACCAAAGGCAACACCAAAAACGGCAATAGGTTGTAGAGCAGGCCAAGAATCACCGAGGCAGGGGTGTGGAGCAAGCGGCCGCCTTCGAGCAGACCAAGCCGGTTGAGCCCCTCGCGGAGCCCAAGGGCGTTCAACAGCTGGAGCAGGGGGCCCTGATCCCCCAGCAGGGTCGTGAAGGCGATGGCCCGCACCAGATAGGAGGTGAAGAAGGGAAGCACCACCAGTGCCACCAGAAGGGGGCGCCAGCGGCCCCCATGGAAGCGAATGGCATAGGCCAAGGGGTAGGCCAACACGACGCCCAGCGCCGAGGCGATTGCAGCAAAAGCAAACGAGCGGAGCAAAATCGGCCCGTACAGCCTCAATACCTCCAAGTAATTGACCACGCGCCAGCGGAACTCGCTGTGCAGGGTGAAGCGATTCACCGGCTCGGAGAGGGAGAGGGGCACCAAGGCCATCACCGGCAACAGATAGAGGCAGGTGAGCCAGAGCAGGCCCGGAGCCAACAAGGGCCAAGAGCCCCAGCGACGACCTTCCGGCCGGGGCTTAGCCTTCGGTGATGCGGGCAAAGCGCTCCTCCCATCTGGCTTCCTGCTCCTCACTGAGGGGCCCGAAGATGTGCAGCCGCTTCTCCATGGCGGCATCGGGGAACATCAGGGGGTTCTCGGCCAGCTTGGCCGTGGCCGGATCGGCGGCCAACACCTCGCGCACCCCTTCCACAGGGGAGATGTATTGCACCGCCGCCGCAATGCGGGCCGCCTGGCGGGGGTCGTACACCCAGTTGAGCCATTGGGCCACCGCCTGGGGGTGACGAGCGCCCTTGGGCATGATCATCACGTCAGCCCAAAGAATGCCGCCGCTGTCCGGCACCACGAAACGCAGATCCGGCTGATCCAGCGCCAGCTGGGCTACATCACCAGACCAACCGATGCAGGCGGCCAGGTTCCCCGCCAGCAGATCATTTTGATAATCATTGCCCGTGAAGCGGCGGATCTGGCCATCGCGGCGGCCCTTCTCCAGCCGTTCGAAGGCCGGCTGAGCCGCCTCCCATGTGGGGCGCGTGACATCCTTGCCATCGGCAAGCATCAGCAAGCCCATGGTGTCGCGCATCTCCAACAGGGCCGACACGCGCCCTTTGAAGGCGGGATCAAAGAGATCATCCACACTCCGCAGCTGCCGTCCGGTGGCTTTGATGTTGTAGACAATGCCGGCGATGCCCGATTGCCAGGGCAGGGAATAGAGCTGGGTCGGATCCCAGGAGGGGTTGCGCAGGGGGGGGCGAAGATTTTTGGCATTGGGCACCTCCGCCAGCGGCAGCGGATCCAGCCAACCGAGCCGGATCATCCGTTCGGCCATCCAGGAGGTGAGCACGATCAGGTCTTGTTGGAGAAGCTGACCTCCGGCGAGCTGGGGACGGATTCGGGCAAAAAATTGCCGCACATCGTTGATGTCTTCGCTATAGCGCACCCGGATGCCTGTGGCCTCCTCAAAACGCTTCACCGTGCCGGGCAGACCTGGCTGGTCGGTGTCGATGTAGAGGGGGAAGGAGGAGATCACCAACTCCTTGGCGCCTCCGGCCTGCGGCCCGCCACGTGGAGCGCAGGCCTGGAGCAAGGGAGGCCCAAGCCCCGCTGCCCCGGCAGCCAGGGCAAGGCGCTGCAGGAAGTGACGACGGCTGGATCGGGAGGAGGTGATGAACGTCATAACGGGATCCCGTGGCTCATGGGATGCCATCGGGGAGGGCATGGGTATCGGAAGGATCCCAAACGCACCAAAACTCCTTACCAACGGCAAGATTTTGCGGAAGATTAACGCTGGTCGCAATCGCCACCAGCGATTGCGGGGACGCATCCAGCCGCACCTCCAGGGTGGGTCCATGAAAAGCCACCTCCTTCACCCGCGCGCGCACCCCCTGTTGACCAGCTTGGGGAGGGGTGAGGCTAAGCGCCAGCCGTTCAGGGCGCAGCAAGCGGCAGCCCACCCCATCCGCCGCCGGGAGCAGGTTGGCGGCACCGATGAAGCGGGCCACGCTGGCGCTGCGAGGCCTGTCGTAGAGCTCCCGCGGCGTGCCCACCTGCTCCAGTCGGCCCTGGTGCATCACCGCCAACCGATCACTGAGGCTGAGCGCCTCCTCACGGTCATGGGTGACAAGGAGGAAGGCGATGCCCACCTCCCGCTGAATGCGCTTCAGTTCGGAGCGCATGGCCTGCCTCAGATTTGGATCGAGGGCAGCCAAAGGCTCGTCCAGCAACAGAGCGGCCGGGGCGTTCACCAGCGCCCGTGCGAGCGCCACCCGCTGCTGCTGACCTCCGGAGAGCTGGTGGGGATGGCGCCGAGCCAACTCCAAGAGGCCCACCACCTCCAGCGCCTGCCCCACCTTCTTGCGAATCTCAGCCGGCTCCAAGCGGCGGGAGCGGGGCCCGAAGGCCACGTTGTCCCACACGTTCAGGTGCGGGAAGAGCGCATAATTTTGAAACACCAGATTCACCGGCCGGCGATGGGGAGGCGCAGCGGTGAGGTCGAGGCCTTGCAGCAGGATGCGGCCTTGCTGGGGCTGGTCAAATCCAGCGATCAGGCGCAGGGTGGTGGTCTTTCCGCAACCTGAAGCGCCCACCAGGGAGAAAAATTCCCCTTTGGCGATCGCCAGGCTCACATCCCTGAGAGCCAGGGTGGGGCCGTAACGACTGCTCACGCCCTCCAGGGCAATCACGGTCTCGGCGGCTGCGCCCGCCCTGGGGCTGGAATTCAAAGAAGTCAACCCAGCGAGGGGGCGATCTCTCTTTAGCAAGTCCTACCTCCGCGTTGTGCCGATAGCCAACAGCCGTGAAGATGGCCACCAGATCGCTGCACAAGGCCCAATCAATGGCATCCGTCGACGTGGTGGTGGTGGGAGCGGGTCTCTCGGGCCTGGTCTGCGCCCGAGAGCTGCTGCGCAGAGGGCTCGACGTACGAGTGTTGGAAGCCCGGGAGCGAACCGGCGGGCGACTGCACAGCGCGACCACCTCTCAAGGCCTGGTGGTGGATCTGGGGGGGCAGTGGGGAGGTCGAACGCACCACCTGCTCAAAGCCTTGCTGGATGAATACCAGTTGAAACCCTTCCCGGCGTTTTATGAGGGCGACGGGATCTTCCACTGGCAAGGGGTTGCCCATCGGGCAGGCCTGGAAAACGACTTTTCCAGCAGCGTGGTGTTTTTCCGGCCAGACGCTCTGCCCCTCCCCCCTGAGCAGATCGTGCAGACCCTGCAACTCCAGCGGGAATTCCACCACCTGGTGGAGCAGGTGCCCCCAGCCACCCCCTGGACCGCCCCCGGCGCCTTGCAGCTGGATCGCACCACCATCGCCTCCTGGCTCAGCCGTCGGCGGGCCTGCCCCCTGGCGCGCTACCCCTTCAGTTGGCTGACGCGGGTGGGGGGATCGGGGGGCTTCGAGCCATGGGAGAGCTCCATGCTCCACCTGGCCTGGACCCAGTCGGTCGCCCCCCAGCATGAGTCGCCGGAAGCCTGGCTTGTGGAAGGGGGGATGGGCCAACTGGCCCAACGGCTCACGGAGGAACTGGCCCCTTGCATCCAGCTGCGGGCGCCGGTGGCGGCCATCGAGGAGACGGCAGCGGACGTGCGGGTGCACCACGGCAGCAGGGAACGGCTGGACGCTCGGGCCGTGGTGGTGGCCATCCCACCGCCGCTGCGACGGGCCATTCAGTTCAGCCCACCCTTGCCAGCCACCCTGACGGGCCTGCTGCAACGTTCTCCAATGGGCGCGATGGTGAAGGTCCTCGCCGTCTATCCCGAAGCCTTCTGGCGTGAGGATGGGCTCAACGGCCTGGGCATCGGCAATCTCCCCACGCTGGAGCTCACCAGCGATTGCTCCCCGCCCGGGGGCAAGCCCGGCCTGCTGGCGGGGTTCATCGCCGCGGAGCGGGCCGTGCAGTGGCAGCAGCAAGCCGCGGCGCCACGCCGCCAGGCCGTGCTCTCCGATCTGGAGGCCTATTGGGGAGCCAGGGCCGCCTCCCCACTGGAGCTGATCCTGCAGAACTGGAACGAAGAGCCCTGGAGCGCAGGGGCCTTCACCAGTTTTCAGATCCCGGGCACCTGGAGCACCTACGGAGCGATCGGGCAGCAACCCCACGGCAGGGTGGTGTGGGCCGGCACAGAGGCGGCCCTGCGCTGGCCGGGCTATTTCGAAGGCGCCATCGAGGCTGGGCTGGCGGCAGCCAGACGGGTGGGACGTTGACGCCTCCCTCAGACCCAGGAGGATGGAAGTTCACGCGCACCCCAACCCGCTTTGCCCCCTACGCTCACCCTGAGCAACAGCGAGTGGGCCTTTGGCCTCACCCTGCTCGCAGGGCTCTCCACTGGGATTGGCAGCCTGATTGGCTTGGGAACCAGCCGCCACAACCGCTCCTTTCTCACCCTCTCGCTCGGCTTTTCCGCCGGCGCCATGGTGTTCGTTTCGCTGGTGGAGATTCTCCCCAAGGCACGGCTTGTGCTCACCCCCCTGCTCGGCACGCGCTGGGGGTATGGGGCGGCGGTGCTCGCTTTTTTCACGGGGGTGGCCGCCATGGCCATCGTGGATGGCTGGCTGCCAGTACATGAACCCAGCCAAGCCATCGGGCATCTCCACACCACAAGAGATGCCGCGCCTGCTGCCAGCCTTGGCGGAGGGATGCACGTTGCAGCCACCCCAGCCAATCGGCGGCGCCTTGTGCGCATGGGACTCTTTGCCGCCCTGGCCATGGCGATCCACAATTTCCCTGAGGGGCTCGCCACCTTTCTCGGCGCCCTCTCCAACCCGCGGTTGGGAGTGAGCATCGCCGTGGCGATCGCCATTCACAACATCCCGGAAGGGCTGGCCGTATCTGCGCCTGTGTATTTCGCCACCGGCAGCCGCCGCAAAGCGTTTTGGCTGTCGTTTCTCTCCGGTTTGGCCGAGCCATTGGGAGGGCTGTTGGGTTTTCTGGTGTTCCGCTCGTTCCCCAATCCTCTGATGTTTGGGCTGGTGTTCGCCGGAGTGGCCGGGGTGATGGTGTATGTGTCGCTCGATGAGCTTCTCCCCGCCGCCCGGGAGTATGGCGCCCATCATCTGGCCGTCAGCAGCCTGATGGCGGGCATGGCGGTGATGGCCCTCAGCCTGGTGCTGCTCGCTTGAGGGTAACAAAGCCAGCTTCATCGTTTGAAGTGGTTTAAATGAAGAGGAGACTCCGTTTCGAGAGGACCTTCAATGGCTCCCTTCCACTGGCAAGCATCCGCTCCTGGAGCCCCCCTCGAACGGGTGGAGGCTCCGCCGCTGCAGCCTGGCCCCGAGGAGCTGCTGCTGGAGGTGCTCCACTGCGGGCTATGCCACAGCGATGTGTCCATGATCGACAACAGCTGGGCCCTGAGCAGCTACCCCTTGGTGCCGGGTCATGAGGCCGTGGGGCGGGTGATCGCGGTGGGGGAGGGGGTGGATCCTGGCCTGATCGGGGAGTTGCGCGGGCTGGGCTGGTTTGCCGGAAGCTGCAGGCACTGTGAACAGTGCCTGGCGGGTCGAGCCAATCTTTGCCCAAACGCCAAATCAACCATCCTTGGTCGCCCGGGAGCCTTCGCGAGCCAGGTGACAGCCCATCAAGACTGGGCCATTCCGGTGCCAGCCGCTCTGAGCGCCTCCGACGCCGGCCCCCTGTTTTGTGGTGGGATCACCGTCTTTGCTCCCTTGATCGATGAGGGGGTGTCCCCCACGGCGCGGGTGGCGGTGATCGGTGTAGGGGGGTTGGGTCACCTGGCGCTGCAATTTTGTCGAGCCTGGGGCTGCGAGGTTGCGGCCGTCACCACCTCTGCGGCAAAAGCGGAGGAAGCCAGGCGCCTGGGTGCCCACGCCATCGTGCCCTTGGCCGATCTGGCCGACCAGGCGGGGCGGTTTGATCTGATCATCAACACGGTCAACAAGCCCCTTGATTGGCCTGCCGTGATCGGTGCTTTAGCCCCCCTGGGCCGTCTTCATCTGCTGGGGGCCGTGCTCGAGCCCATCCCCGTCAGCGCCTTCGATCTGATCATGACGCGTCGGGCGATCACCGGCAGCCCCACCTCGTCGCCGGCGAGCCTGCGCAAGATGGTGGAGTTTTGTGCCCGCCACCAGATCCAGCCGGTGGTGGAGCATCTGCCCATGGCCCAGATCAATGAGGCCATCCACCGCCTGCGGTTGGGGGATGTGCGCTTTCGTTTCGTGCTGGATGGCCCGGCTTGAGCAGCCTGGTTCTCCCCTGCGCGACACCATGGGCACCCTGGTGCCAACAGCCTTCGCCGCTCCCAAGCCAACCAGCTCGCTCTGGCCACCCTGTTGCTGACCCCCTGGCTGCTGGTGCTCCTCATCGGCTACGGGTTGGGGATGGCCTGGGGCCGGCGCAGAATCGGGCTCTGATCCCATGGCGGCATTGAACATGCACCCAACCTGGCGATTCCGGTGCCCTGTCCTTCTGCTGACTGGCGCCTTGGCACTGGGCCTCCCCTCTCCCCTGGCCGCCCGCGCAGAACTACCCCCCTGGGCGTATGCGGAGCAACAACGCCAAGCGCCGGTGGTGGTGGAGCTGGAGGTGCTCAGCGCGGCCAAGGTCGCCAGCCATTGGCAGGTGCTTGGCCGGGTGGTGAAGGTGATTCGCCAGCCCAGCACGGGTCGCCTCCACGCCAACCAACGGGTGACCATCCGCTACCCCCTGCCAGAGGGACGCACCGCAGGGATGGTGGGCCCCGCTCCGGTGCCCTTGCTCCGCCGGGGAGAGAAAGTGAAGGCTTGGATTCATCCCCTTCCAGGGGAGTTCGGCAGCTTTGCGCCTGCTGCAGGGGGGAGGTCGTTTGGGCCACCGATGGAAGAGGTGATGGAGCCCAAGTGAGAAAGGTTGGGGGCGCCTGATCTGGGCGCCCTTCGCCGGATGAATCAGCAGGTGTCCACAAGGGCGCTGCCTGCCTCGGCGATGCATCAGGTCTAGCCAGGTCAAGGCCGCCCGCAGCCAAGACTGAGCCGCTCTTTCACCTGGCCCTTCTGCAGGGGCTGCGTCGATCCCCGCCAGGCGCTCGATTGGGCAAGCAGTACGGACAACCCACCCCCCAGCCTCTTCATATTGGGTTACAGTTCACTAAACATTTCTCAAACTTCCATGGCTGACCCCGCACCCCGCTTCGGATTCGTTGCCTTCGCTGAGACCTGGAATGGCCGCTTGGCCATGCTGGGCTTTGTGATTGGCCTGGCCACCGAGCTTCTCACCGGCCAGGGCATCCTCTCCCAGATCGGCCTGGGCTGATTGCCTGCTCCCCTGCCCAGCCTCTTTGGCTCGAAGGCACGTGCAATCCACTTTGACAGCAGACGGTTTCAGACCCACCTGCCGATAGCCAACCCACCATCCAACCCCTGGGCCCGCCCCGGGGTTTTTGTGTTGGTCGCCCTGCCAGCCAGGTTTAATCCCTTCCATGCCATGCGGGGAAGCCTCTGAGCGATGGGGGCAGGGGGACTTGAACCCCCACAGTCTTGCGACCTGCGGATTTTAAGTCCGCTGCGTCTACCGATTCCGCCATGCCCCCGCCCGGGCATCTTAGATTTCGACCGCCTCCGCCTCCATGTTGTGGCCCTGCCAGGGTTTTTGAGCCATCTTTCCAGCAGCTCCCTGCTCGTGCTCGGGGCCTATCTCGTTCTCGGCGGCCTCTATTTGGTGGTGGTGCCCTTGGCCCTGCTCTGGTGGCTCAAAACGCGCTGGACCGTCATGGGCAAGATCGAACGCACCGTGGTTTACGGGTTGGTGTTTCTCTTCTTTCCAGGCCTGATTCTCTTTGCTCCCTTCTTCAATCTGCGCATGGCGGGCCAGGGGGAGGTGGGCGGTTGACCCGTGGCCAGTCCCTGCTGGTTGGCCTGGGGGTCTTGGCCCTGGGTGCTGCAGGTTATTGGGGGTTCCAGATCGGTGGCCTTGAGGGGTTTTCCCCCGGATTGGCGGCCTCCTCGCTCCTGATGCTTGTTGTCTTGGGTTGGACGGGCTCCTATCTCTTCCGGGTGGTGAGCGGACAAATGACCTACATGGAGCAGCGTCGTCGTTATCGCGCCACCTACGACGCCCGCACCGATGCGGAGCTCCTGGCGCGCTTCGACGCCCTCAGCCCAGAGGAACAGGCGAGGCTGCTCAAAGAGGTGGGCCAGCTGCCCCCTGAAACCCCAGCGCCCAGCCCCCCGACCCCATAGGCTCCAGAGCATGAGCCTTGCCCCCACTCCCTCGGCCCTCCGAGACCACAGCAGCGCCATCAGCCAGCGCTTCGCCCAGCTGCGCGAACAGGGCCGCTGCGCCCTGATGCCCTTTCTCATGGCCGGCGATCCCAACCTCGCCAGCACCGCCGCCACCCTGCTCTCCCTGCAGGAGAACGGGGCTGATCTGATCGAGCTGGGCATTCCCTACAGCGATCCTTTGGCCGATGGGCCGGTGATCCAAGCCGCCGCCTCGCGGGCCTTGGCGGCTCACACCACCCCGGCGGCGGTTTTCGAGCTGCTGGCGTCTCTTCAAGGTCGGCTCACCGTTCCTGTGATTCTGTTCACTTACAGCAATCCCCTGCTCAACAGGGGTATGGAGACCTTCTGTCAGCAGGCTGCCGAGGCGGGGGCTTCTGGTCTGGTGGTGCCCGATTTGCCTCTGGAGGAGGCAGAGACCCTCTCCCCCATCGCCGCCAGCCATGGCTTGGATCTGGTGCTGCTGGTGGCTCCCACCACACCGATGCAGCGCATGGCAAAGATCCATGCCACCAGCCGAGGCTTCACCTATTTGGTGAGCGTCACGGGTGTGACGGGGGTGCGGTCCGCGATGGAAAGCCGAGTGGAGCCGCTCGTGCAGGCTCTCAAGCAGCAGGGCGCCCTTCCGGTGGCGGTGGGGTTCGGCATTTCCGGTCCCGAGCAGGCGCGTCAAGTGAGAGGCTGGGGCGCTGATGGCGCCATCGTGGGCAGCGCCCTGGTGAAGGTGATGGCCTCCGCGGCGCAGGCGGGTGAGGACGGGGCGGCCGCGGCGGGCCGCTTCTGTGCCGAGCTCCGTCAGGGCCTGGATCAGCCCTGATGGCCCCCGGGCCTCTGCAGCACTCTGCCGAGCCCCCGGCCAAGCCGTTCCAGAGCCGCCGCCAGCTGGTCTGCGTCGAGCAAGCCGTAGCTGACCCTCAACACGCAGGCGCCGGGAATCTCCAACCCGAAGGCGCTTCCGCTCACGGCCGCCACGCCCTCCTCCAGCACCAACCACTCCATCAGGCCATCGCTAGAAAACCTCTGGCCGCAAGGGTGCACCGCCCCCTTCACCACCAGGAGCCCATAGAACGCTCCATCGGGTTCAGCCCAGAGCTGCACGGGCCATCCCTGGGATTGCCAACCCCGCACCGCCGCAAGTAGCAGGGCGCGGCGAGGCGCCAGGCTGGCGACGCGCTCCTTGACCCAGGAGAGATCGGTGCTGAGGGCCGCCTGGGCCGCCTGCTGGCTGAGGAGCGAGGGTGAGATTTGCACCGTGTCGAGCACCTTCGCCAGGGCGGATTGGAGGAGCTGGGGCACGGCCCCGTAGCCCATTCGCCAGCCCGCCATGCCATAGGCCTTGGACAGGGAGTACAACGAAACCGTATGGGCGGAAGCACCCGACAGACTGCCCGGGCTGAAATGGGGCACGCAGCCGTGCACAAACAGCCCATAGGCCTCATCACTGATGTGAAAGAGACCATGTTCGGCGCAGAGATGGTTGATGGCCCTGAGCACAGCCTGGGGAATCACCACGCCGCTGGGATTGTTGGGTGAGATGGTGACGATTGCCCGGGTGCGGGGCGTGATGGCCTTCTGCAACATGGCCGGATCGGGGATGGGCCCCGCATTCACGGGCACCACCACTCCACCAGCCAACTGCACGGCCATGGCATGGTTGAAATAGAAGGGGCAAGGCAAGATCACCTCACTGCCCGCGTCGCAGATCACCTGAGCGATGGCGGCAAAGGCCATGTTGCTGCCGGTGGTGACCAGCAAGCTGGCTCCCTCCAGCTGGAGAGAATTGGTGGCCTGCAATTGGCGAGCCACCACCTCCAACAGGGCCGGCTCCCCCCAAGTGGAGCCGTAACGATGGAGGGCGACGCCAGGAGCATCAAGGGATTGGCGAACGGCCTGCATCACCCCTGGCGGCGGCTCCCAGCCCACCATCCCCTGGGCCAAGGAGAGGACATCGGGTCGCCGCTGCATCAGCTCGCCGAGCCGGGGAATCACCGGTTCGATCACTCCACTCAGGCGTGCGGCAGCGTGGAGAGGTCCAACCATGGCAAGCCAGCAGCAGGCCCTACCTTGGCGGGTAAGTCGCTGCATTCGCAATGAAGTTTGTCCTCTGGGGCACCTACTGCGCCAACGCCATCGAGAAACGCACGCCGTTTCGCCAGGAACACCTGGCAGGGTTGCAAGCTCAGAAGGCCAGAGGCGTACTGCTGACGATCGGCCCCACCGAAACCACAAGCCATGTCTTTGGTCTTTATGAGGCCGAGAGCCTCGCCGAGGTGGAGAGGCTGGTGAAGGACGACATCTACTGGCGGGAGGGAATCTGGACCGCTGTGGAGATCCACCCCTGGATTCAGGCCCTCTAGGAAGAGGCTGAGGGGAAGCGTCGGGCGGGCTCCCGCGGCGATGCAGACAAAAAAAAGGAGCGGCGAGCCGCTCCTGAACAAATGATCTTGGGCCAAGCCCTGTTCACCAGAGGCCGCGGATGGGAGCGGGCTCAGGAGCAGGAGCGGGCTCAGGCATGGACATGGGAGCAGGAGCGGGCTCAGGAGCGGGCGCAGGCTGTTCAACCACAACCACCGGAGGTGCACCGAAGCGATAACGGAAACCGAGCTTGGCGCCGAAATCGTTGTAGGAATCGTAGCGAACATTGCTGGAGGAGAAACCTTCAGCTCCGGAGTAAGTACCCTCAACGTAGATGTCGGAGTTCCAGTTCAGGGCATAGGCCACACCAACCTTGCCCTGCCAGCCGAACAGACCCTGATTGGCGCTGCCGAAGCGATCACCCTCGAACTTGAGGCCGGGGGTGCTGAGGTTCGTATAGCCAATACCGCCACCGATGTAGGGAACCCAGGCACCGAAAGGCACATCGAGGTAAACGCTAGCCATCACATCGTTCTTGTTGACAATGCCTGAGGCGTCGAAGTCCTGATTGTCAAACTGAACATTGTTGATGCTGGAGCGGGTGTAGCCGTAGGTCAGTTCCGTACGGATCGCACCGAAGTCGTAACCCAAGCCGGCATCCACCGAGAAACCACCACCGAATGTGAGGTCTCCGTTTTCGTTGGGATCGAAATTGCGGGTCCGAACGTTCACGTCAGAGGGCCAAGCTGCACCCGCTCCAACAGTGAGGTAGAAACCAGTGCCCTGCACAGATTCCGTGCCCACTTCGCCCACCAGGGGGATGTAGGTCTGGGCAATCTGGGTGTCCTTTTGGGAGGACTGGCTGAGCTCGAGAGGAGCTTGATCGCTGGCTTGAAGCTGCTGAGCGCCAGGCTCGGTGCCAGCGAACGAGGGAGCGGCGAGGAGGGCGCTGCTTGCGAGAGCAGCACCAAAGCCGCGCACAAGAGCGTTGCGAATGGTTGTCATTGAAGTTGGTTCTCACACCACATTCCTTCTAAAGAGTTTGCCGCTCCAAGAAACATCTCCATAGACAGCAACGTTGCTGGCACAGCCAAAAAAGAACAATGGACGGGTCTCTTCAGGCGAATCCAATCCGAATCATTGCTGGACTTTCGTCACATTTTCCTAAGATTTAGGCCAATCCGCCAGGGCCTGCTGCCACACCCACTCCCCCACGGCCTCAGGCCCGCCAGATCCCAGCACGTCTCCATACCCCCCCATCTGCCTTTGGCCAAGAGCAGCCACCCGGGCCACGTCGGCGCCGCTTTGCAGGCCTGCGCGGCGCAGTGCAGCCAAACGCAGGGTCTTCCCCCGGCGGATCACGTTGCCCCCGTTCACGTGACAACCGGCGCAATGTTGGCCAAACAAAGCAGCACCAGAAATCGGAACTGATCCAGCCATCACAGACCCGTTGTCTGCCCCGAGCGCGGGGCGGGGCCCAACAATCAGCCAACCCAACAACATGGCCAGGCCGATCAGCAACAAACTGCGCGCGCGGCGTGTCATCGAGCCCCACCCACCTGTTTGGCCATGCTAAGGGGGATCAACACGGTCGATAGCCTACGCTTTTGCCACGGTTGAGGCTGGTTTTTTGCCCGTTGTTGGGCCTCCTGAGCCGCTGGTGCGGCCTCTCCAGAGGCACGATTGGCCCGAAGTGGTGGAGGCCTACGCGGACGCTGTGCAAACCCTCGCTCTGCCTTATTACCTGCCCGAGCAGATCGACGCTTGGGCCCACCACCCCTTGAACAATCCAAGCTTTGCAGCAGCCCTCGATCGAGGATTCGGCCTGGTGGGCACCACCCCCGATCGTCCGGCCTCCGTGGAAGCCTTCGCCCTGCTCGATCCCTCCGATCGGTTGTCCCTGCTCTACTGCCGCGCCCGATCCAGCCGAAAGGGTCTGGCCACCAAGTTGGTGAGGAGCATGGAGCAGCAAGCCCGCAGTTCAGGTCACAGTCGCCTGCACACCGAGGCCAGCCAGCTCTCTCGGCCTCTGTTGGAGCGGTTGGGCTGGAGCGTGGACGAGGAGGAGGTCATCCTGTTTGCTGGTGTGCCTTTCCTTCGATGGCGCATGAGCCAAACGCTGATCTGAGGGGTCGTTGCCGTGGCCGAGGCCGATCTGACGCTGTTTCGCGAAAAAATTCGCCAGCTCAATGCCTTCCTCTCCCTCAGCGAGAGCGACCCAGCCCTGGGGGAGGCTCTGCGGCGGTGCAGCCATCACGATGAAGTGGTGGCCCTAGCCAAACGCCACGGCTTCGAGATTGGCCGGCGTTGGGGGGAGCCGGCACCCCCTGCAAGAAAGGAGCATGGGAGCGAGGCCACCTGCCTGCTGGGGGGAACACTTCCACCCCTGGGACAAGAAACCGTGGAGGTCTTGTTAGCGACAGAGTCGATGCGCTTGGAGCGGATTCATTCCTGCGCAGCCAGCAGTCCCCCAGGGTTTTGGTACGAGCAGGAGGAGGATGAATGGGTTTGCCTGCTGCAAGGCAATGCCAGTGTTGAGTTCGCCGATGAGGGGAAGCCCCGGCAACTTCGTAGGGCAGACAGCCTGCTGATCAGGGCCGGTCGTCGCCATCGGGTGGTGGCAACGGATCCTGATCCTGGAACGATTTGGCTGGCCTTGTTTTGGCGAGAGAACCCAGGCAATTGACGTTGCTCATCAGCCAGTAAGCGCCCGCAAGCGACAACACAGTCAAGCCGAGGGCCACCACCATGATCGGTTTGGAGTCGCCGGGGCCTGGCAGAACGATCAGCTTCCTGGCCACCGCTGTGATGGCCGTGAGCAACACCAGCTGGATCTGCACTGCATGGCGCTTCAGGTAGGCCGTGATGTTTTGCAGCAGCTCCAAAGCAATGAGAATGTTGAGGAGCTCACCAAAAAAGAGAATGAGGGCATCGCCTTGCCACACGGTTTGTCGCTGCACCACAGCGAAGGCCAGCTGACGCACCAGCTCGAAACTGGCCAAGAGGATCACGAGCAGCAGCAACGCGCCAAGCAACTTGGCGATCCCTTGCTCAAAGCGATCCACTGCTCTCAGGTAGCCGCTGTCGGACCACCACCCGGGGGGCATGGACGCCATGGTCAGTTCCGGAAGGGGTTGAATTGCGGCTTGGCGGGAGTGTTTCCAGGTGGATTCACCAGCTCTGTATCGCAGGTGACGCTGCCATCTTGGGCCGTCACACAATTTTTTGGCTTGACTTCCGTGGTCGGACCCACCTGACTGCCAGGTTTGAGGATGAAGGTTTCCGACTGGGCGAGCGCGGGGGAAAAACAAGCAAGCAGCCCCATCATCCCGAGGCTCCCAAGACAACGGAACAGCGATGGATCCATCATGGGAAGGCCAGGCGAGCAGTGGATCCATGGTGCCTCAATCCGGCCCATTCGGCCGGAGAGCAGCTGCTCAAGAGGGGCTTTCCGTCGCACTGCGAATTTCATCGAGCAGCAGATCCAACTGGTCCATCGCATCGGGCAAGGCCGAAAAGGTGGACGCCCCAACCTCAGGTGAGGCATCCTTTTCTTCCGTGTGCCAAAGGGTTTCGATCTGGCAGAGCTGCTCGGCCAGCCCCCCCAGTCCCTGTTGGTTGTGAATGCGCTGGAGCTCCTCCACCAGCACTGGCATGCGGATCGAAGAAGCCCTGAGCGCACGCCTGAGATCAGCCTGAGTGCGCCCTGTGTGGCGGAGCCAATCCTTCAAAAACAGCTGGAGATCATCCAGCTGGTCTGGCGTGAGTTGGGGGGAGGGCTCCATCGAACGCATCAGGCTTTGGGAAACCAGTCATCCAGTTTGCGCTCGGCCCGGGCCTTGATCTGGGGGGTGATATGCCGTGAGCACAGACCCAACAGTGCTGTCAGGGCCACCATGTCATCTCCAAATCCGGCAACGGGGATGAAATCTGGAATCAGATCGATGGGCAGCACCAGATAGGTGAGGGCCGCCAGAACCGTGAGGCGTGCCTGATGGGGGGTGCTCCCATCCAGCAACATCTCAAAACATTCCAGAGCTGGCCTGGCCACCGTGCGTCCTGCACGTCGAAGCAGGCGAGAAAGGAGGTTGGCATCGACAACAGAATCGTTGACGATTTCGGGCTCCAGAACGGACTGGCTGGCTTGGGGGCCCGCGGCTGAAGACGCGACGGACATGGCTGACTCCTGTTGAACGTGCGCCACTGGGGCGTCAATGCAGCCATTGTGGGTGCCAAGCCTGGGGAACCCAGGGGCGGAATGCCCCACTGGATGGGGGGTCCTTCCCCCCCTGGCTTCATTCCTGCACCAGCCCGCTTTCGATCCCGGCACGGCGCAGTTTGCGCAAGGCACGCTGCACCACCTGACGGCAGTATTCGCGACTGCACTGCAACTGGCGGGCCACTTCAGCCAGGGTGCGCCATTCGTTGGTGCCATCAAGACCAAAGCGCAGCATCACCACCGTTTTTTCCTTGGGGGTGAGGTTGGCGCTTTCCAAGAGCTTCCACACCGACGCGGTGCGTTCGGCTTGCTCCGCCCGGTCCATCGGCGCTGGCTCCGGGCTGGGAAGCACATCCACCAGCTCGGAGGGATCTGCCTTCGAGCGCAGTGCCCCTTGAAGGCTCACCGTGACGCTGCGCAGCTCACAGGCCAAAAGCTCCTCCACCTCCGCCTTGGGCATCACCAGTGCCCGTGCCAGATCGGCCGCGGAAGGGGGATGGCCGTTAGCCTGCAGGTGGCGGGCATTGGCCGCTCGCAGGCGGGGGAGCTTTTCATTGACATTCAACGGGATGCGGATCGTGCGGCTCTGGGTGGAGAGAGCCCGGTTCAACCCTTGGCGAATCCACCAGTAGGCATAGGTGCTGAAGCGGTGGCCGCGGGTGGGATCAAACTTTTCCACGGCACGCGTGAGGCCGATCGTTCCTTCCTGAATGAGATCCAGCAAATCCAACCCCTTCCCTTGATAGCGTTTGGCGAGATTGACAACCAGACGCAAGTTTGCCGTGATCATTTGCTGTTTTGCCCGCTCACCCACTCGCATGGTGCGACGTTCGATTTCGTCGTACTCGCAGGCTGGGCCTTGCCCGCCTGCCATCGTGCAACGCTCCTGCAGACCCACCATCGCCTGCACCTTTCGACCCAGGGTGAGCTCCTGTTCAGGCGTAAGAAGTTGATGGCGACCGATCTCACCGAGAAATGCACTCAGGGAACTGGCCATCTGTGAAAAATGTACTTTGTTGAACCTAGGGATAAACGACAAGATCTGGCGAAGTCACAGAAAGGCTTCAGAGTTTTGTTTCTTTTTCTCATGGTTTTTTTGATCAAAAGCTTCATGGCGGCCAGCCAGCCCTTCCCTCTTTCGCCGCCTCGCCTGGCTTGACCGCTAGCCTCCAGCAGTCCGTTCCTGTGATTCATGGCCGCACTTGCGCTGCCCGCTCTCCCCTCCCAGGTGCTCAGCAGCGCGGCGGTGGCCTACACGCACTATCTGAGCTTCATGGTGTGCTTTGCCGCCCTGGTGATGGAGCGTCGCCTCATCCGCGCCAATCCCGAACGGGGCGACGCCGTGCTCATGGTGATCACCGACGTGGTGTACGGCGTGGCGGCCCTCGCCCTGCTGGTGAGCGGCATCCTGCGGGTGGTGCACTTCGGCCAGGGCAGCAGCTTTTACACCGAAAACCCGTTGTTTTGGTGGAAGGTGGGGCTGTACCTCAGCGTGGGTGCCCTCTCCCTCTACCCAACGATCACCTACATCCTGTGGGCCATTCCCCTCCGCAAGGGAGAATTGCCGCAAGTGAGTGAAGCACTGGCCCAAAGGCTCAGGTGGATCCTCAATGTGGAGATCGCCGGATTTGCCCTGATCCCCTTCCTGGCCACCTTGATGGCACGCGGCGTGGGTTTAGGCCCCCACTGATTGTTTTGCCGTCAGGCATTGGGAACCATGCGGGCCTCTCTCGCACGGGCGAGTTTGCTGATTGGTTTGGTGGCAGGCCTTCCGAGTTGGAGCGCGACCCCCTGCGGGCAGGTTCGCTCGGGAACAGTCATGGCCGTGGATCCACTGCTGATCCCCGCAGGCCATCCGCAACCGGAACCGCCGAGCGACTATCGCCATCGTCTTCAAACCACGCCTCTGGGATGGCCGCTGCAGTCCACTTGGTGTGTGTGGGTGGAGCCCGCTGATTCCGAGTCACCCCCTTCAAGGTCAACCCAACGCTGGCTGAAGGCGGTGGCGGGTGCGTTGAAAGAGTGGCAACAGCTTCTGCCCATTGTTCTGGTGAACCAACCAGAGCTTGCCCAGGTGACCATTTGGCGACGGCGTCCTCCTCTGCGCTGGGATGCCAAGGGCCGACCACGAGCCAGCCATGGCAGGGCCAGCCTCAGCTTGCAGAAGCGGGGGGAGGGTGCTCCCCCACTGGTGGAACCCAGAGTGGAGGTGCTGATTGGAGCGGGGCAGCGGCAGGAGGCCCTGCAGGCCACCGCTCTGCATGAGCTCGGCCATGCCTTCGGGCTTTGGGGACATAGCGATGAGCACGGCGACGCCATGGCCGCCTCCCCCGGAGCCACTCCAGTGCTGCAGCTGAGCGTCCGTGACCGACGCACGCTGGAGTGGCTCTATGGGCAACCGAGCCGCCTGGGCTCAGGCCCCTGAGGGTTGGTGGTGGTGGTGATAGCGCGCAAAACCCGGTCCGTACACCAGGGCGAGCTGGGCTGGGCTGAGGGCGTGGTCTGGCGTGCCGCTGCAGCGCAGGCGGCGATTGAGACAGAGCACGCGATCACAGGTGCGCCGCACCATCTCCAAATCGTGTGACACCTGCAGGATGGCCCAGCCCTCCGAATGTCGCAATTGATCGATCAGGCCGTAGAAGGCCTCGCTCGCCTGGGCATCCAGGCCCGTTTGTGCTTCATCAAGCACCAACAGCCGACGGGGACGCACCACGCAAAAGGCCAGCAGAACGCGCTTGAGCTGGCCGCCAGAGAGTTCGTTGAGCAAGCGGGAGGCCAGCGACTGGCAACCCGTTTTGCTGAGGGCCGCCTCAACCGCCCAGCGCCGCCCCCTCCCCCCGCGCCATGGCAGCCCCGGCCCCGGGGGATCCCAACCGAGGGCCACGAACTCTCGCACGCTCAACGGGATGGTGTCCTTCAAGGCCAGACTCTGGGGCAGGTAGGCGATCTGTTGTCGGATTGCTGCAGGCAGTTGCCCCTGGGGCCCGAGGCGCTGGCCGAGCAGCTTCACCTCCCCGGCGCTGCGGGGCAAGACTCCAAGCAAAGCCTGCACCAAGGTGCTCTTGCCGGCCCCATTGGGGCCGATCAGGGCGGTATCGGATTCAGCGGCCAGGCCAAAGCTCACGTCTTCCACCACGGGCACGCCCCGCCGACAGACGGTGAGATGGCTGACTTCGAGAATCATTTCCATCATCAGCCCACCCTAGTCAACGGGGCTGGCAGCCGCTCCATATCCTTGGCTGCACAGTGGATTTTGGAGACGAGCCCCCATGACTCGACTGGCCGTCAGCGGAGCCTCAGGGAAAACAGGTTGGCGCGTCGCGCAGGAGGCCTTGGCTCGTGGGTTCCAGGTGCGCGCCCTGCTGCGCCCCGATGCGGACGCCCCCGAGGGCCTGGCCGGTGCCGAGATCGTTCGGTTGGAACTGGACGATGCCCCAGCCCTGCGCCAGGCCCTCGAGGGGTGCCAAGCCCTGGTGATCGCCACTGGCGCACGCCCCTCTGTTGATCCCCTCGGCCCGATGAAGGTGGATGCTCTAGCCGTTCGCGCCCAGATCGCGGCCTGCAAGGAAACGGGGGTGGATCGGGTGGTGCTGGTGAGCTCCCTGTGCAGCGGGCGCTGGATCCATCCCCTCAATCTCTTTTGGTTGGTGTTGGTGTGGAAAGGGGTGGGGGAACGCTGGCTTCAAGACAGCGGCCTGCGCTGGACCGTGGTGCGCCCTGGGGGTCTCAAGGAAACGGAGGAGGGACTGGAGAGCGAGGGCGTGCTCTTTAGCGGACCGAATCAGCAAGAGAGCCAGAGCATCCCCAGGCGCTTGGTGGCCAAGGTGTGTCTGGAGGCTCTGGACACCCCCGCGGCTGAGGGACGCATCATCGAAATCACCTCCCTCCAGGGCCAACCCCAGCAATCCCTCGCCCAGTGGCTGGCGGCCCACCCCCAACCACAAGCGGCATGAGGGCCTCATGAACCTCCTCTTCGGTGGTGTGGCGGGGGTGCTTCTATTTGCCCCACCCGCCCTGGCACCGACCGCAATGGCCGCGCCCCAGCCCCTTTGGGCTGAGGGCACCCCCGCTTTGCTCCAACAGGGCTTGAAGATCCGCCAGGGTCTGGCCACTGGAGACGCCTTGGTGGCCCTGGCGCGACGCGCCATCGGCCGGCCCTACGTTGCTTTCTCCCTGGATCAAGGGCCCAGTGAACGGCTCCAGCTCGATTTGAGCCGCTTTGACTGCTTCCTGTTTGTGGAGCAGCTGCTTGCCTTGGTGCAGCTCCATCCTCAGCGACCAGGGGCCGTCCAAGACGCCTTTGCTGACCGAGTGAGGCGGCTGCGCTACGAGGGCGGCCGGGTGGACTACTGCCATCGCCAGCACTACTTCAGCGGCTGGGCCGCCGCCGCCCAGCGCCAGGGGTTGGTCAGCGACATCACCGCCACTCTGCCGGGAGCCCGCAGCCGCCGCATTCCCTTGCGCTTCATGAGCACCCATCCGCAGGCCTACAAACCCATGCGACAGGATGCCAACCGACGCTGCATCGCCCAGCTGGAGGCCGGGCTGGTGGTGCAGCAGGCCTATGTGCCCATCGCGGCCCTGGGTCAGGCCCTTCCCCACGTGCAGAACGGCGACATTTTTGGCCTGGTGACACGGGTCAACGGGTTGGATGTGACCCACGTGGGCTTAGTGGAAGTGGAAGGCAACCGGCGCCATGCCCTCCATGCAGCCCCGGGCAAAGGGGTGATGCGCAGCCGGGATCTGGCCCGCTACGTGGCGGGGGTGGAAGATGTGGTGGGCCTGATGGTGCTGCGGCCCACTTCTTGAGAACGGCCCCTTGAAAGGGGAGGATGGACGGATTGATCTGCCCGTTTCCTCGGCTGATGCTCCCCAGCGACGTCTCCACGTACACGATCAGCGTTGAGCTTGATGGTGTGCGCCACAGCTTCCCTTGCCGGGCCGACCAGACCGTGCTGGCCGCGGCCGAAGCCGCCGGGGTCGCCCTCCCCAACTCCTGTTGCTCGGGGGTCTGCACCACCTGCGCGGCCCTGCTTCGCAGCGGAACCGTGCATCAACCCGATGCCATGGGGGTGAAGGCTGAATTGCAACAGGAGGGCTATGCCCTGCTTTGCGTCGCCTTCCCCAGAAGTGACCTGGACGTGCTGGGCGGGCAGGAGGACGCCCTTTACGAAGCCCAGTTTGGTCAATACCAGCGATGAGCCCGCCCCTGGAGCGACTCGAGTTGGTGATGGAGCCTGGGGAAGGCCCCCTGCTTGCCCAAGTGAAGCAAGCCCTGGTCGAACACATGGGAGCCAACGGCGAAGCCCTGCGCTGGGCCATCACCGGGTTGGCCTCCCCAGCCGGTGCCACAGGCAAGCCCCGGTTGAGCATCGAGGCGGTGGTGTTGCGTCTGCCACTGTGAACGGGGCCATGGCCCCGCCGCCACTCCCCACCCTGATGGTCGTGCCAACGGGGGTGGGCTGCCGGGTGGGCGGCTACGCCGGAGATGCCCTGCCGGCCGCCCGCTTGCTGGCAGCGGCCAGCGGCTGCCTGATCACCCATCCCAATGTGCTCAATGCGGCGGCGCTCTACTGGAGCGATCCGCGGCTGCACTATGTGGAAGGTTGGGCGCTCAACCGTTTCGCCTCTGGTGAGCTGGCCCTGGCTCCCAAGCGGCAACAGCGGGTGGGGCTGGTGCTGGATGCGGCCATCGAAGACCCCCTCCGCCTCCGCCACGTTCAGGTGGCCCAAGCCTGTGGCGCCAGCCTCGGGCTGGCGATCGGGCCGGTGGTGACCACCGATGAACCTTTGGGGGTGGGCTTGGCCTGGGGCCGGAGCGGCATCAGTTGGGGCAGCCTTGGCGCCCCCGGCGCGCTGCTGCGTGCGGGTGAAAAAGTGATGGAGGGCGGCGGAACAGCCATCGCCGTGGTGGCGCGCTTCCCCGACGACCCATCCGCTGGGGCCCTGGAGGCCTACAGGCACGGAGCGGGGGTGGATGGGCTGGCTGGAGCGGAGGCTGTGATCTCCCACTTGCTGAGCCGCCACCTGCGGGTGCCCTGCGCCCATGCTCCCGCCCTCGCCGCCCTGCCGCCCGATCCCCTTCTGGATTCCCGGGCAGCCGCCGAGGAACTGGGCCACACCTTTTTGCCCTGTGTGCTGGTGGGGCTGAGCCGGGCGCCGGATCTGGTGATGCCTGAGGCGATGGCAGGCAGGGGCCAGGAGCTGCTGCGGGCAGAGCAGCTGGGGGCCGTTGTGGCGCCTGCGGGGGCGCTCGGGGGTGAGGCGGTGCTGGCCAGCGCTGAACGGGGCGTGCCCTTGATTGTCGTCACAAGCAACAGCTGTGTGCTGCAGGTGGATGGGGAAGGGTTGGGATTGGAGGTGGTGGAGGCGAGCAGCTACGCCGAGGCCGCCGGGCTGGTGCTGGCCTTGCGGGAGGGGGTGGCCCTGGAGACCGCTGCCCTGCGCAGGGAGGCACCGGCCTGAGGGGCCACGGGATGGCCCCCAGCGAGGCTCAGCGCAGGCAGGCCATGGGGTGGCGTGGAGCCAGGCCCAAAGCCTTGGCCACCCCTGGATGGCACACGGCGCCATCCACGGTGTTGAGCCCCGAGAGAAGCTCTGGTCGGTCCGTCACCGCCTCTGTGAGGCCCCGGCCGGCCATGACGAGGATGTATGGAAGGGTGACGCTCACCAAAGCCTCAGTGGAGGTGAAGGGCACCGCCCCGGGCATGTTGCCCACCGCGTAATGCTGCACGCCATGGATGGTCACCACCGGGTCGGTGTGGGTGGTTTCCCGGCTCGTGGCGATGCACCCCCCCTGATCGATCGCCACATCCACAATCACCGAGCCCGACCGCATACGCTGCACCCACTCCTCCTCCACCAGCGTGGGCGCCCTTCCACCGGGAAGCAACACCGCGCCAATCAGCAAATCCGTCTCCGGCACGAGACGTTCGATCAAGCCCCGGCTGCTCACAAGGGTGACGAGCCGGCCGCGCCGATCACTCTCCAGTTGGCGCAAGCGCTGAGGCGAGCGATCGAGCAGAAACACCTCCGCATCCATGGCGGCGGCCAGGCGGGCGGCATTCCAGCCCACGGTGCCGGCGCCGAGCACCGTCACCCGTGCAGGACGCACCCCCGTGCAACCGCCAATCAGCACCCCTCGCCCCCCCTGGGGCTTCTCCAACAGCCGGGCGCCCACCTGGGCCGCGAGCCTGCCCGCCACCTCGCTCATGGGCGCCAGAAGCGGCAGGCTGCCATCCTCGAGTTGCACCGTTTCGTAGGCCACACCGGTGGTGCCCGCCTCCAGGAGCGCGCGTCCCACATCGGTGTAGGCGGCGAGGTGGAGATAGGTGAACAGCACCAGATCCCGCCGCAAAAAGCGAAATTCCTCTGGCTGCGGTTCCTTCACCTTCACCACCAGATGGGCCGCCCAGGCCTCCTCCTGCTCCACGAGACGCGCGCCCGCCACGCGATAGGCGTCATCGCTGATGCCAGCCCCCAGGCCGGCGCCCTCCTGCACGCGCACCTCCATCCCCTGCGCCACCAGCTCCCGCACCCCGTCGGGAGTGATCGCCACCCGCTGTTCATCGCGCTTGATTTCGGTCGGCACACCGATGGTGGCCATGGGGGCCGCCAGGTCGGGAAGGGCCATGAGCCGACTGAGAACCGAGGACTTGACCACTGTGGAGTGTGAAGGTGAATTCCGCCAAGGAACCGCCGCGAAATGTCAAAGCGTGCGCCTCTTGGAGGAGAATATTGGAGGGAATTTGAAGACCAGAGACCTTTCCAACGTGTCCAGCTCGACCGGCCTGAATCAGGTCTCCGTGCTTCTGCTGCTGCTGATGGCCCATTTCCTATGTGATTTTGGGCTGCAGAGCGATCGCATGGCCAGGGAGAAGTGCCGTGGCTGCGACAAAGTTCTTCCCTGGGGGTGGTGGTTGACAGCCCATGGGGCCATCCATGGCCTGGCAGTCGCCCTGCTCACGGGAGTGCCCCTGCTCGGTGCAGCCGAAATGGGCATCCACGTTTTGATCGACCACAACAAGTGCAAGGGGCGACTCAGCTTCACGGCCGATCAAATTCTCCACATGCTTTGCAAGGGGCTCTGGGTGGCGCTGCTAGGGCTGGCCTGAGGGCTGCGCTGGCCTGATGGCATCCCAAGATGGGACGGCTGAAGATGCCGATGGCGCCCCTGTGTCCCCCCCTGCAACCTGAGTTGCTGCAGCAGCTCAAGGCCTGGCTGGCCGAAGATCTGGGCCGGGGAGATCTCACCAGCCCAGCCGTGATCCATCGCGATGGGCGGGCCCAGTGGATCGCCAAACAGGAGGGGGTGTTCTGTGGCGGAGTGTTGGTGGAGCCTCTGTTCCGCCTGTTGGATCCCCAGGTGAGCGTCGAAGGACGGGTGCCCGATGGGGTGCGGGTGAAGGCTGGCCAGCGCCTGCTCACGCTGGCGGGACGGGCGGCAGCGCTGGTGGCAGGCGAGCGCACCGCCCTGAATCTGGCGATGCGGCTCTCTGGGGTGGCGACCGCCACCGCGGCCTTGGTGGCCGAGCTGGAGGGGACGGGCGTGCGGCTGGTGGATACGCGCAAGACCACGCCGGGGCTGAGGGTGCTCGAGAAATACGCCGTGCGCTGCGGCGGCGGCACCAACCACCGTTTCGGGTTGGATGACGCAGCGATGCTCAAGGAAAACCATCTGGCTTGGGCGGGGGGCATCGGGCCGGCCGTGGCGGCGGTGCGGGCCTCAGCCCCCTGGCCGGCCCGGCTGATCGTGGAAGCCGAAACGGAGGAGGAAGCCGGGCTGGCCTTGCGGGCCGGAGCAGATGCTGTGTTGTTGGATGGGTTTTCCCCAGAGGCGCTCAGCGATCTGGTGCCGCGCTTGCGGCAGCTTGCGCCCCGGGCGTCGCTGGAGGCTTCCGGGGTGCAACCTGAGGCGTTGCGGGCCTATGCCGCCAGCGGCGTGGATCTGATCTCCACCAGCGCGCCGATCACCCGAAGCAGCTGGCTTGACATCTCGATGCGGTTTGAGGCGGTGCTGGCGTGAGGGCAGGCCTGGCCCTGCTGGCCTACATCTTGATCAAGGGATGCGATCCTACCCTGCTCAAGTGGCTACAGGAGCGGGGGGAAACCGCGGTTGCCCGTTACGGCATGCAGGAAGACCCGATCAGCTTTTGCAACGTGTTCTTTTTCGCCAGCCTGGCGACGGGCCTGGCTTCTCTGGCGATCGATCTGCCCGGGGTGAAGCGGCAGCTGCCGGCGCTCTCGCGCGGGGATCGCTGGCTCCTGGCCAGCCGCGCCGCCCTGGGGTTTTGCATCGGGCCCATGGCCTATTTCCTGGCCCTGCGGCGGCTGCCGGTGGTGAGCCTCACCCTGATCTTCACCCTCATCCTTCCGGTCACGGCTGTTCTGGCCCTCGTTGTGTTGAAGGAGCCGCTGCCGAAGCGCTTTGGCCTCTCCCTGACGCTGCTTCCCCTTGGCCTCTGGCTGAGCAGCAGCATGGCCATGCCCATGGCCTCTGCCGCAGATCGCAGCACCAGCCTGGCCGGTGTGGTCTGGGCCCTGGTGAGTGTGGTGGCCTTTGCCATCGCCGGCGTGCTCAACCGCCTGAGTGCGGGCAGGCCCTGGGGCCTGGGGCTCTCCCTGGGGGTGACGAGCCTGGGGGCCGCCGTGGTGTTTGGCCTGATCTCCCTGCTGCTCTACGGCCCGGATCACTTCCTCTATTTGCGCACCTGGTGGGTGGTGGGGGTGCTGCTCATCTACGCCGGGGTGGTGCGGCTGGGCAGTGAGCTCTGCCTGCTCATCAGCTACCGACACCTCGGCGCCCTGGCCGTGGCGCTTTGGGGGAACGGGGTGGTGGTGGTGGCGCTGCTCAGCGCCCACCTGTTTCTTGGGGAATCGCTGGGTCCGCGCACCCTCGCCGGGGCCGTGGGGATCCTTGCGGCTCTGGTGGTGAGTGGCCGGGATCGCTGAGAAGCACCATTTCGGCCGTTGCACGGATCGCTGCCCCACAGCCGACCTCCCCCCTGATCCCCCGGGAGAGATGATCGACTCTCCCCTCCACTGCCTGGCCCGCCCATGCTCAGCGTGCTCCAGACGCTCCGCCACCAGCTCCAGGGCGCCATGGAGCGGGCGTTCCCAGAGGCGGCCGCCGCGGCCAGGGCCGCTGGGACGCCCTTTGACCCCCAGCTGGAGGCCGCCAGCAAGCCCGAATTCGGCGACTTTCAGGCCAACGGGGCCCTGCCCCTGGCCAAGCCCCTCGGCCAGGCGCCCCGGGCCATTGCCACCGCTGTGGTGGAGCAGCTGACCACCGATCCCGGTTTCAGCCCCCTGTGCTTGCCCCCCCAGATCGCTGGGCCGGGGTTCATCAACCTCACCCTGCGCCCCGAAGTGCTGGCCGACGAGGTGCGGCGCCGGGTGGACGATCCCCGCCTCGGGGTGCCCAGCGCCGCGGGGGCCCTGGCCCCGGTGATTGTGGACTTCTCCAGCCCGAACATCGCCAAGGAGATGCATGTGGGGCACCTGCGCTCCACGATCATTGGCGATGCCCTGGCGCGGGTGTTGGCGTTTCGCGGCCATCCCGTGCTGCGGCTCAACCACGTGGGGGATTGGGGCACCCAGTTCGGCATGCTCATCACCCACCTCAAAGAGGTGGCACCTGAGGCCCTGGAGCAGGCGGATGCGGTGAACCTGGGCGATCTGGTGAGCTTCTACCGCCAGGCCAAGGCCCGCTTCGATAGCGATCCGGTCTTCCAAGCCACCTCCCGCGAAGAGGTGGTGAAGCTGCAGGGAGGCGATCCGCTGAGCCTCCATGCCTGGACCCTGTTGTGCAAGCAATCCCG
>JBJTWN010000180.1:0-8017 GCA_046081785.1 Cyanobium sp. | reverse complement strand
CTTCGTGCTCCAGTACGTGCTGCCGGTGATGGCCGTGGCCGATCTGATCGGCACCCTGATCAGCGGCACGCCGCCGGCGATGTGGCCCTTCTCGGTGGTGGCCCTGGGCCTCTCCGGCTTCTCGATGCTGCAGGGCTGCCGCCGCGCCTCCGAGGGCCCGGAGCTGCCGCCCCCCACCCTGTTCAACCTCGCCCTGGGGATCGTCTATCTGATCCACTGGTTTGTGGTGATCCCCTGGGTGACGCTGAAGATGGCTGTGCTGCCGAAATCCCTGGTTTGGGCGAAGACGGCGCATGGAGTGGTGGAGGCCGATCTGCCAGGGCAATCAGCAGATGATTTGGATGAGGACATCATCATCGACGTGGCCACGGAGTGATGATGGATGTGAATCGTATGGCTGGTTAATCCCATTGCTTTGGGGTGACAGTCAAGATCCATATCTTTTCATCTTCCCTGTGATTCCCTTCAGTGTGTACAGAGCTTCTAGAGCTTTTCTGCGCAGGAAGCGTTGCTTGGGCCTGTCTTGATTAAGGTAGACATTTGCAAAAATCGCCCGATCCAGTTCCTGGCAGCGCAGCACCAGTCTTGGGTGCCTGATCTCGTTGATTGCTCCGCTGGCCATCGCTGCCCTGGGATCGTTGGCATCAAAACAATGGGTGGCTCCTTCTCCGAAGCCGATGTTGCTCACCAGATTGCGGTTGGGCACCGCTGAAAGGCCGCCATGGATGAAGCACACGTAATTCCACTGATAATCCCAGGCCTGGGGGTAGTCATCCTGGGTGAGCCTGTCCCAGATTTTCGTCCAGTAAGTCTGCTCATCCTCATGGGCAAAAACAAGAGCCAGTTCCCCACTGTTCCGAACCTCAGGCCAGCTGGCCATCGTGATGTCGTAAGCGTGCCAGCAGCGCTTCCAGGTTGCCCAGCCCCAGGTGGTGGTGTAGGTGCTGAATTGATAGCTTGCTGATTCTTGGAGGGGGCTTGCCAGGAAATTGGTGCCGCTGATCTGCCAAACACGGCAGTCGTCGCGGTAGCGCTCTAAGAGTGCTTCGCAGTAGGCAAAGAAGCTCAGATCCGGCAGGCAGTCATCCTCAAGGATGATGCCTTCCTCTACTTGCTCAAAGAACCAATCGATCGCATGACCAGGACCATACTTGCAGCCCTGATTGATGGTGTTGTAGCGAGTCTGAATCGTGCAGGGCCAATCAATCATTCGCTCGGCGAGTTCCCTGGTGTGTTCCACCAAGTCCGCCTCCTGCTTGTGGTCCGGCCGGGGGCCGTCACAGGCGAGAAACAGTTGGCCTGGGGCAAGAGGACGCAGCCGGTTGATCAGCCTGGTCAGTGCATCGGGGCGCCGCCAGAAGATGATCAGAATCGGCGTCTGGAAGTGCGTGGTTGTCACGGAGGCGGATCCCTGTGATGATGATCAGCTGGCGGGCAGACGTGGTTGCAACGTGGCCATGATCTCATTGCCCATTCATGGCTAGCCCTGCGCACAGGCCAGGATCGAAAGCGTTGATCCTGAACTAGGGTAAGACAATTCTGCCACTGTGAGCAGTGTCTGCTTCCAGCGTGATCGTTGTGCCGATTCATCGCCGGGATCTCAGCGCTGTCGAGGTCGCTGCCTTGCAGATCTGTGCGGCACGGAGCGGCAGCCATGCGATTGTGTTGGTGCACAAGGCCTCGATCCATTGTCAGTCGTTCGTGGCTTGTCTGCCATTGTCGGAATCGCAGCTTGAGCGTTTCATGTTTGTTCCAGTGCCTGATCACTGGCTCGAATCGATTGCTTCCTACAACAGCCTGCTCCTGCAGGGGTGGTTTTATCGCTTGTTCTCAGCCTGGACCTATCTGCTGATTTTTCAGCTCGATGCCTGGTTGCTGTCGGATCAGCTGGATGTCTGGCTGGCCAAGCGGTACTCCTACATCGGAGCGCCCTGGACCGGAGATCTCGGGCCGGATACACCGGATGTGGGAGTGGGCAATGGTGGCTTCTCGCTGCGCTGCGTGAAGGAGATGATTGCGATCTGTGAGTCTTCGCAATGGCATTGGATGCCTGTGTTCAGAGGCAGGTTGCTGGCCTATCGGATGACCTTGTTTCGTCGATACCATCTGTTTCCGTTAACGAAACGTCCGTTGCTGTTTTTCAAGCGATTGATCCTGTTTGCGGCGATGTCCTGCGGTTGGCATAACACACTCGCCTACTACGCCAGCATCGGCACCCAGGAAGATCATCTTCTCTCCGTGTTCGCCCCCCAGGTGTATCCCTGGCTGCGGCTGCCCTCCATGGCCGAGGCTGCTGGCTTTGCTGTGGAGACCAATCCACGAGCTACGTTTGCCGCTTATGGCATCGAGCGGCCCCTGGGCTGTCATGCCTGGGAGAAACACGATCGTGCTTTCTGGTGTGCCATGTTTCCTGAGGAATTCGGGGCCTTGTGATGGATGGCATTCCGCTGATCAGTGTGGTGATGCCCTTGCTCAATGCCTCGGCTCATCTGCCATCTTCCATGCGATCACTGGCCGCACAGCACCAGCGTCGCTTTGAGGTGGTGCTGGTGGATGGTGGATCCAGCGATGGCAGCCTGGCTTTGGCGTCAGACCTGCTCCAGGCGGCGGCAATACCTCATCGTGCTGAGCTGCTGCTGCAGTCAGGCATCTACGAAGCAATGAATCATGGTGTTGCGATCGCGCGTGGAGATTGGATCTATGTGATGGGAGCGGATGATCAGCTTGCTGGGGAGGATGTTTTCGTGGAGCTGGCGCCGATCCTTGCCCATGCAGCGGCTGAGGTGCTGGTGATCCATGGGGATGTCTGGATCGAAGATCCTGGCTATCGCTATGGCCAATCTTGGGATCTGCCGCGCTTCATGCAGCGAAACCTCAGCCATCAATCCGCCTTCTATCGGCGTTGTTCCGTCCAGGGACTTGGCGTTACCTATGATCCCCGGTATCGACTCTATGCCGATTGGAATTATAATCTGAGGCTGTTTTCCCTAGGGCGTTTCCTGTATGTGCCCCTGCTGGTGGCCTCCTATGCCTGTACGGGTGCATCCTCTCAGCGGGTGGATGAGGTTTTTCTGAGGGAGAAGGAAGCCAATGCTTTGCGCTATTTCGGCTGGCGGGCCTGTTGGTTGCTACCCCCCTACTGGTTTGCCGTTGGTTGCCAGGGGCGAAGCTCGCCGATGCTGGTTGTCAAGCAGTTTCTGAATCGCCTGATCTGGCTGCTGTTCCGGTTACGGCCGCTGCGTCAGGATGCCGCCTGCGTTGCCAGCGGTCAGTGATCGGGTGGCACTCAGGGGTTGGCTTCCTCCCCGGTCTCGATCACCTCGCCGTTGAAGAAGTCGGCGAGCAGACGGGTCTGCTGCTCGAGGCGTGTGGCGATCCCACGCTCTGGCTTAGAAGCCGGGGCAGGAGTGGCTGGTTCAGTTTCCGTGGAGACGGGCGCTGGCATGGTTGGCAGCGTTGGGGCTGGCCCGCCCTGCGCCGGTTTGGGGGGGGGCACGGCCGCGGCCACGGCCGCGGCTTCGCTGGCAGACGGCAGAGGTGGCTTTATCGCTGGCGGCGGAGCCACTGGGGCTGGAGCCGTGCTGGCCTGAGCCGCTGGTGGCTCCTCCCGCACGGGTGTGCTGGCCGGAGCAGGCGGGGGTGGGGCGGCAGGAGGGGCTGGATTCTGCTGGCCGGCTTCCAGGGTCACCTGTCTGGGGCTGCCGAGGGCCCTGGCCATGGCGGCTTCCAGCAGGGGCAGGCGGCTCTGCACCATCGGGATCCAGCTCCCTGCGACCCGCACCACGGCGCGTTGCTGATCGAGCCTGTGGAGGTGGGCCTGCTGTGAGAGGAGCATGCGGGTGGAGGGCAGCTCCAGCCCCGCCAGGATCTGCTGCCACAGCTCCGTGAGATCGGCGGATGCCGCTGCGGCAGACGCAGGTGTTCCGGGTGTTGGTGCGCTTCCGGCAAGGGTTGCCACGGGAGTGGGATTCGCCCGTGTCCGGCTTGGCGCGGCCTGAGTCTCTGCCGGGATTGAGGGTGCAGAGGAGCCTGGTGTTGCGGGCCGGCTGGCTGCGTCAGGGGTCGGTGTGCTCACCGTTCCGCTGGGTCTGCCGGATGCCGCTGATGCCGTGATGGTCGGCGCCGGGCCGGTCGGGACATTTGAACGTTCGCTGCCTGCTCTCGTAGCGACGTTGGGCGCCTCCGCCAGCAGCCCCAGCAGCAGCACCTCCAGCCAGAGGCGGGGCTGCACGCTGTGGCGCAGCTGCTGCTCGCTGCCCTTGAGCTGGGCCTGCCAGTGGAGCAGGCGCGCCTTGCCGATGCCGCGGGCCACCTCCGGCAGCTCAGTTCGCAGGGAGGGAGACACGCTGGTGAGCTCCAGCCGGTCCGGCGCCACGCCTGCCACCAGCAGATCGCGCAGCAGAGATGCCAGGCCCTGGAGCACCGCCCCGGCTTCGCGGCCCCGATCCATCAGATCGCGGCAGCTCTCCACCACGCCGAGCGGTTCGCCCGCCGCCATCGCCCTGGCCAGCTGCAGCAGCTCCTGCTCGGGCACGGCCCCCAGCAGCTCCCACACCGCCTCGGTTTCCACGGGAGGTGGCAGCAGGCTCAGCTGATCCAGCAGGCTCTCGGCATCACGCAGCCCGCCCTGGGCGCGCTGGGCCACCAGCCGCAGGGCATCCGGTGTGATGCCGATCGCTTCCTGCTCGGCGATCCAGGCCAGGTGCCGTTCCAGGGCCTCGAGGGGGATGCGGCGGAAATCGAAGCGCTGGCAGCGCGAGAGGATCGTGGGCAGCACCCGCTGGGGATCGGTGGTGGCAAGCACAAACACCACCCGCGGCGGCGGCTCCTCCAGGGTCTTGAGCAGGGCGTTGAAGGCGGCGGTGGAGAGCATGTGGCATTCGTCCACCACGTACACCTTCCAGCGCGCCTGCACCGGCGCGAAGCGCGAGCGCTCGATCAGCTCGCGGATGTTGTCCACGCCGGTGTTGGAGGCGGCATCGATCTCGATCACGTCGAGGGCGTTGCCGGCGGCGATCGAGGTGCACAGCTCACAGACCCCACAGGGCTCCGGAGTGGGCCCCTCGGAACCGATGCAGTTGAGCGAGCGGGCCAGGATGCGGGCGCTGGAGGTCTTGCCGGTGCCGCGCGGCCCGCTGAACAGATAGGCCGGCGCGATCCGCCCCGTGCGCAGCGCGTTGCCCAGGGTGGCGGCGATGGCCTCCTGGCCCACCAGCTCCGAGAGCTTCTGGGGGCGGTATTTGTGGTGGAGGGGTTGGTAAAAGGAGTTCACAGGGATGCCAAAAGCTTCGGCTGAAAATGATGCGTTGGCCCAGGAAAGAATGCACCCCGGCAACTGGAATACGTCGGTAAATGATTTGGCCAGAAAAGATCATTCGATCTTTTGAATTAGGGTAAGCAGTGAAGGCCGACACCATTCCTGCCCAAGGATTCTGAAATGACCTTCAAACCCGTAGATTCGGGCCCAATGATCATTGCTGAAGTACAATACGAATGTATCTTCGGTGATGATATTGATGTGAGTTGGATCGGAAAATGCTTCTTTGCATGGAGAGGCCGGCGTCTGTGAATAGAAAAGCCCACCTGGCTTTAATGCTCGATGTATCTCATTCATCAACGAGATAAATGGCAGTGTCGTGCACCCATTAACGATTGCAACTCTAGGAATATGCTCTAGAAAATCAAAAGCTGTGATGAAATCAAATGTATCGGCATCAAATGGTATCTTTGAGATCGAGAGATCGCATGAGGTGATACATGCTTCGGGATACTCATGAAGATCCAGTCCCTTGTGGATTGATGCCAAGAAGGGATTTCTTGGATTATTTCCACATTCTAGATCAAGGCTGGACGATCCAGAGCGAGAGAGGAAATCTCGCGCGTGGATGCTGAGAAATTCTTTGGTGGTTAAATACCTCTCTGGGTTTGTATCAGTCTTTGGTCTCCAATTGCGCCATCCTGGAATTCTTGCAAGTCTTAAGCCTTGAATGAAAAGTTGTTTCATTTGCTTTCAGATGATTGCACAAGTGTTGGTAGTTTTGTTTTGTCTGGCTAATTAGCCTCGTGTGGCATAACTGCAAATTACAGTGAGTCTATGGTCTCATTCAGCATTCCCTCCAACCTAGCCCCCTCTTGCACTTTGCTGAACTGATTCGCCAGCTGTTGGATGGCTTAGCATATGTAAGCACCGAACTGCTCAACTTGCCAAAGCCGATCCAAGCCAGTGAGCGCTACCCGCAGCGGCGGCAGCAGGCCAGGCGCCATCGGGCCCACCTCACACCGATCAGCAGGTTGTCCGAGCTTGAATATTTGCGGTAGTCTTGTTCTAGTAATCTTCAAGAATACCTAGGCGGTCTGATTTACTCATCCAGGCCTTGGCAAAGCCTTTCAACGAATATATGTTAACGGAGATCCCTGGCTTTCGAATCATTCGCGGATTGAGATGCTCATCAAGAAATAAGTCGGTGCAATAAAACCTGCGCAGTCTCCTGCTCAGCAGGGCTGCAGCGACTACGAATGTGCCTGGGCCGCTGCTGGCTAGATTGACAGCATTGCGCAGGAGATCAAAATCTTCACTGACTGACCCTGAGGAGATGCGAGATTGTGAAAATAATTTCGCGACCTTGGCGATCAGCGGATGGTTTAGTTCGGGCTCGGTTACAATCAAAACCCGATCGAAGTTTTGCGCTAAACGTCGGTAGTAAGAGAGTGGGTTGGTCATATAAAGGTCGTTCTGCAAATCAGCGATGTCGCCAGCTCTCATATGAATTACCAGGCTATTTTGCGCTAGCCATTCTTGATACGTGGGATTTATCGTGCTGGGTACAAGATGCGCAGACAGCACTTCATGGGCGATTTGATGCGCATGGCTCTCGATGTGCATTCTTCCGAGGGTTGTTTCACGCCGGGGCCAGTACCCTCGTTTGAAGAAACTTCGCTTGGTATCTATTCTTAGAAACGAAAACTCAGTATAGTGAAATAAATTGCTTGCAAAGATTTGAGTTGCTTTTCTTGTTGGCCCGCTCGAGAAATCTTCCCCGAAAGGTTGGATGATGCCATCAAGGGGAGAATTGGAAAGCTGTGAGCTGGTAACTGTCAGGCTTCCTTTGTAATGAATGCTATGGGCTAGCGCGACGATCAGCTGTTGAATATTATTGCCCGTTCGCCCATACCATGAAATGATGCGAAATTCAATTTTTGGACGCATTATTCTCCACATTGCATCCCGCTTGTATAGTTTTACCCTTTGAGCGATGGCCAAATAGTAACTTTGAATGCACCAGCTAAGATTAGGCGCAAATAATCCTGCTTGTCTAGTGTGATTGCTTTCTGGCTTCATGATGTAGATGATGTTTCGACTGCATGTCTGTGGCTTTTCATCTGCCTTCAGCAATGCCCAGTTCGTTTGATCAAGTGGTAGCATCCAACTCCAAACTCATCTCTCAACTCGGACACAAACTCGGATCCATAGATGTATGCTGAGTCTTTCATCTCAAATTCATGAAAGTAAGCAAGAAAGTCTGCTTCGCTAAACGAGCGATGCGCGTTAAAGTAAGTTGCAGGTTTGGCTTCAACTGGAATTGATAAATATAAACTGCCGCCGGGTGCCATAACCCGTTTCAATTCCTTGCAGGCTTTGCTGGATCCCTCAGGATCAAGCGGATCACCATATCTACCCAGGCCTATATGTTCAATCACGCAAAGTGATGACAATGAAAGCACGCTACTATCTTCAAAAGGTAATTCAAGAATTGTTCCTTCTACGAATCTTAGCGTGTCGAGGGGAAGGCTCAGTGGCCTAATATCCACCATGGTGATGGGAATTACTTTCGAGAGAAGTGCGACATACTTATGATGAGAACCAATGTCGATATGGTTGCTGGGCTTGGCTGTCGCTATTTTTTCAAATGCCCAGCAGTCTTGGTAAAAGTAGATGGGTTCGATTGCTGTTGACGTTGTCCAGTCATCCAGGCATGGATAGATGTGTATAGTTTCTTCTGCTTTGCATGCCGAACGG
>JBJTWN010000179.1:0-3497 GCA_046081785.1 Cyanobium sp. | reverse complement strand
AAAACCTCACCCTGGCCGCCTATGCGGTCCAGCGAGGCCTTCCGGAGGACGAGGCGGAGGAGATGGCCGCAACCCTCCACCAGCTCCACGCCACTACGAAGAAGACCCCCGCCACAGCTGCCAAGGATTTCCGGCAGGCCTTCCGGGACTCCCAGGACCCCAGCCGCGGTCTTTCCTTCCGCTGCTCCGTTGCGGCGGATGGTGGTCCGGACGATGCCCGCGCTCTGGTGGCCTCCGGCCGATGTGACGGGGAGGCCTGTCCCTGCTGGCCCTGGGGGAAGACATCCCAGGACGTCCTGAGACATCTCCCGGACTGGAGCCAGGAGGAGCCCGAGGACCAGCAGAAGAACCAGAAGCAGGCTCCCGAGGACGGACCCATCCCGGTGGAGGAAGGCTCTCTCCTCCATGGCCGCCGCCTCTGGGAGGCCATCCAGCTGGTCCTGGCAGCAGGTCAGGAGGTGACACCCTCTCTGGTCCTGGCCGCGGCGGAACGAGTGCAGCCGGTGGAGGCCGCCCTGGTCTCTGGCCGGGAGGTGGGTCTGGTGGACCAGCTCACAGAGGAGGAGTTTCTCTCTGCCTGCCTCGCTCCTGGCGGGACCCAGCTCCTCTCCGGTGTGATCCTCCACCCGTCCGCCTTTGCGGTCCCCTCGGATCTCCACTGGGATGTCTGGGTCCAGAGGCTGGTGGGACGTCCCAGGACGTCTCCGGATGTCTGGAAGCTCCACCTGGAGAGGCTCTCAGACCTGGCCATCCGCTCCCAGGCCGGAGAGGTGGCCTATGGCCTCCTGTCGGAGATGGCGAACCGGGACCACCAGCCAGCGGACGCTCTGGCAACGGCCACCGCCGATGTGGCCGCCCTGCTGCGGACGGTCTCCCCCGATCTCCAGCCGGTCTCCCTCCAGCTGGAGGACGTCCTGGGGGATCTCATGGAGACAAACGCCCCGAGGATCCCGGTCCCCTTCCCAGGCCTGGCCCGTGTCCTCCGCGGTGGCCTCCGAGCTGGCCAGCTGCTCACCGCTGGAGGCCCTCCTGGATGTGGGAAGACCACCCTCTCCCTTCAGCTGGCGGACCATGCCGCCGCGGCCGGTGTGCCGGTGGTCTTTATCTCCATGGAGATGACCCGGACCCAGCTGGTCCAGGCCTCCCTCTCTCGGCTCTCGGGACTGGAGACCACGGTCCTGGCCGCGGCGCTCTCCAAGGCCTCGGGAGGAGATGGCAGCGCCACAGAGCAGCAGGTGGCGAGCGCAGAGAAGGCCCTGGATACCTACCTGAAGACCATGGCCCCCCGCCTCTACCTGGTGGAAGGAGGACCTCAGCACACCCCAGGCCGGATCCAGGCTCTAGTGGGTCAGGTCCGCCACCAGCTCGGCCTCCAGGATGTCCACCCGGTCCTGGTGGTGGTGGATTACCTCCAGCTCCTCTCCCTCGGCTCTGAGGCGGAGGGAAGCATCCGGGAGGATCTCCGGGTGGGAGCCCTGGCCTCCTCCCTAAAAGGCCTGGCCAGAGCCACAGGCTCCGCGGTCCTCGCCCTCTCAGACATCACGAAAGCCGCCATGGAAGAGGCGGACAAAGGTGGGCGGATCGGTCCTGGGGTCTTCCGGGACTCCGGCCGGATCCTCCACGCCGCAGACACGGCGCTGGTGATCCAGTCCGGAACGGTCCCAGCTCAGAAAGGGAAACCAGCCCAGAACCTGCTGGAGGTCGCCCTCCAGGAGCCAGGCCTCCCCGCTGCCAGGAGGAAGCAGCTGGAGGAGGCGGACCGGCCGCTGGAGCACCCAGGGGACACGGTGGCCCGCTGGACCGTCCTGAAGAACCGGGGAGGCCAGGCCGGTGGCGAGGTCTGGAGCCTCTACCGCCGCCATCTCTCCACCTTCCAGCCGCTGCTGGCGGAAGACAAAGGCTCCGAGCCAGAGGCCGCCCATGGCTGGTGAGAACTTCCAGGCCCTGCTGGATCGGCTCCGGGGAAAGCCCGAGCCACCAGAACCCGAGGCCGCGGCGATCCAGGAAGACATCCCAGGACATCCCGGAGACGTCTCCGAAACATCCCAGGACGTCCCGGCGGAGCCTCTGCTGGAGCTGACCGCTCCGGAGGCCACCACCCGAAAGAAGAAGCAGAGCAAACCCGCTCCGGTGGTCACACCCAGCCCCTTCCGAGACCTCCCCGCTCCCGAGCCGGTGGCCGTTTCCCTGGTCCAGAGCCTCCCCGATCTCCAGGCCCTGGTGGAGCGGTGGCTGGCCTCCCCTCCCGAGCTGGTGGGCCTGGACATAGAAACCACCGGCCTCTCCCCTCTGCTGGGAGCCCGGATCCGGACGGTCCAGCTCCAGGCCGATGGGGAGCCCTGCTGCTGGGTGCTGGATCTCTTCCAGCTGGGAGAGACCTGGCCCACCCTGCTGGCCCCGCTCTTCCGCTCTCTCAGGACCACCTGGGTGGCGCACAATGCCGCCTTTGAGGTGGAGCACCTGGCCGCGGCCGGAGTCCGGATCCTCTCCCCGATCCGTTGCACCCTGACCGCTTCCGACCTGCTGAGCCGGGGAGTGAAGCCCACCCCTCTCCGCCGCGCTGCCAAGGGGACCGGGATGGACCTGGCCTCCTGCTGTGGCCGTCTCCTCCAGCTGGATGTGGACAAGGCGGAGCAGACCAGCGACTGGGGAGCCCAGACCCTCACCCAGGAGCAGCTGGCCTACGCGGCGCTGGATGCCCGCCTGGCCCTGGATCTCTGGAAGGTCCAGCTCCCCAGGCTGGAAAGGGAGGGGATGGTGGAGTCCCACCGGGTGGAAAGCCAGGCTCTCCCGGCGGTGGCGGAGGCTCGGCTCTCTGGTCTGACCCTGGATCTCCACCAGGCCCGCCAGCTCCTCACCCGTGGCCAGCAGGAGCTGGAGCAGCTGGCCTCCCGCCTGTCTTCAGAGCTGGGAGTGGAGAACGTGAACAGCCAGCGCCAGGTGGCCTCCGCCGTGGAAGGCCGCGGCCACCAGCTCCCCACCACCGCCGCCGGGAACAAGTCCACCGCGGAGCAGGTCCTCCGGCCGATCTACCAGCAGGACTCCGGCCTGGATCCCCTGAAGGAGCACCGCTCCATCCAGAAGAACGTCCGGACCTACCTCCGGAACTGGGTGGAGCTGGCCGAGGCGGACCCAGAGAACCGGATCCATCCCCAGCTCCGGAGCCTCGGCTCTGTGACCGGCCGGATGTCCTGCCCGAAGGGAGAGCTGGCCAAACCCACCACCCTCCACGGAGTCCCGGCGGAGTCCGATCTCCGCGCCCTATTCGTGGCCGCTCCTGGCCACCTGCTGGTGGATGGGGACTGGGCCGCCATTGAGCACCGGCTCGCCGCGGCCATCTACGGGGAAGAGGCCTATGTGGCCATCTACCAATCCGAGGATCCAGACCCCCACTCCCACACCGCCTCCGCCATCTATGGAAAGCCCATCTCCAAGGCAGACCGGGAGGAGCGAGCGGTGGGGAAGACTGCCAACTTCTGCCTCCAGTACGGGGGAGG
>JBJTWN010000178.1:0-11556 GCA_046081785.1 Cyanobium sp. | reverse complement strand
AGCCCCAACTGCTGGCGCAGCACCTGGAGCGCTGGCATGGGGGAGCCGCCCTGCTGGGGCTGGCGCCCCCGCCCGACCAGGAGCGGGTGAAGGGGTTGGCGGCGGAAGCCTTGGCCCGCAGCGGCATCGGCACCGGGGCCTTGCGGTTGAACTGGAGTGGTGGCAGCGGCGCCCCCGGCAGCCGGGGCCTGGAGGCCATCCCCCGGCCGGATGGACGGCCGCGGGAGCGCTTCTGGCTCCAACTCACGGCAAGCCAGCCCTGCTTTGATCCGGTGAGCACCATGGTGAGCCGATGGGAGCGGCGCAATGGGGCCAGCCGGCTGAGTCGTTGCAAAACCTTCCACTACGCCCCCCAGATTCAGGCCCGCCGGGAGGCTCGGCTGGCTGGAGCTGAGGATGCCCTGCTACTAGGCAGTGATGGCCACCTGAGTTGCGGCACCGCAGCCAATCTGCTGGTGCGCCTGGGGGGGGCTTGGCACACCCCGCCCCTCAGCAGCGGCTGCCTGCCCGGGGTGATGCGGGCCCGGGCCCTGGCGCAGGGTTGGTTGAAGGAAAGCCCCTTGCCTCCGCAGGAACGGGAACAGTGGGAAGGAGCCCTGCTGATCAACAGCCTGGGGTGTCGGGTGATCCACGCCTGCGAAGGGCAGGCGCTGGGGGGCCTGCAACCCCTTCAGGCGGAGGAACTATGGAGGGGACTGCTCCATCCCTTCAGCGCTCAGCGGCAGCCCTGAACGGAGATGCGGTAGGTGAACCCTGTGGCCGCCATGTTTTTGCTGGCTCCCACCTTCACATTCACCTGGCTCACCTCCTTACCAGGAACGGCGGGCACCAGAATGCCCCCACCGGTGCCCGGTTGCGGGGTGATGTTGTCGTTGAACACCCGCAGACTGGACCCATCGGTGAATTTCAGGTAAGCCTGCACTGGATAGGTGGCGGAAACAGAGGAATCGGCCGTGAAGAAAAGCTTGTAGGAGCTGTAAGAACGGGTGACAAAAAAGTCCGTGTTCCAGTTGGGGCGCCCCAGGGGATTTCCTGGACTGATGGTTTTGGTGACGATGGGCGTCACACCATTGCCGCCCACCGGCGCCAGGAATTGGCAGGTTTGGGCAATGCTCGGCAGGAGAGAGAACACACCCACGGCTGTGGCCGCGACCGCTCCCAGTGCCATGGGAACCAGTCCCGTGCGGAGAGTGACCATCGGAGAAGAGCCAAGCACATTCCCATACCTAGCAAATCCTCGGTGACGAGGCGAGAGGCCTGCATTCTCCGAACCCGCCCTAGGTTGCCCCGGGAGTCTTTCCACAGAACATGTTGCGCACCTCCGGCCCCCGCAGTCGCTTGACCCTGGTGGTCCTAAGTCTGGGTTTGGGGCTGGGGGCCTGCAACCTCGCACCGGTGGAGACGCCCCAGGCAAAAGCCCGGCCCGGGGATGTGCTGGTGCGCTCCGGAAATGTGACGGTGACGTTGGCCAAACCGTTTCGAGAGGGAGAACCCAATGGCCTGTTTGATGGGGTGGTCAGCCTCGGCGCTCCGGGGGGGGGGCAGCCCAGGCTGATGGAGATCAATGCCATTTGCTCCCTGCCCGGCGAGCCGGGCTGGCCCAACTACGACAATGTCTATGGACGCCCCGTGACCCGGGTGGAGGAAGCCACCGGCCGCTCGGGGGATACGCAATGGCAGATTCTGTATAAGTTTGCCGGTGGTCAGGATGTGCGCATGGGCCAAAGTCCTGGCTCGTGGGTGGACCGATTGCGTGAAAATCTGTGTCGGCGCGGTGAGTTTGATGATCGCCCGCAAAAGCGAGTCCCAAAGAAAGAACACTGAAGATGCCAAGCCGTATCAAAGGCTACTCTTTGGCGACATTGGATTCGCCTTTGATCCCAACTTTCGATCGCGCTGGCGCCCATGCCAAAGACGCTGTTCAAGGTTGATCTCACCAAACCGATGGATCAACAGGAGATGCCAGGTCACAACCGCTGGCACCCCGACATTCCTGCCGTGGCATCTGTCAATCCTGGCGATGTCTTTCGCATCGAGTGCAAGGACTGGACAGATGGACAAATCAAAAACAACGATGATCCAAAGGACATCGAAACCGTCAACCTAGAGGTGGTCCATGTCCTCAGTGGTCCCATCTGGGTGAATGGTGCTGAACCAGGCGACATCCTCGTGGTGGACCTTCTGGATGTCGGAGCCCTTCAGGGCGATGAATGGGGATTCACTGGGATTTTCGCTAAAGAAAACGGTGGGGGCTTCCTCACAGATCACTTCCCCAAGGCAGCGAAAGCGATCTGGGATCTGGAGGGTATCTACACCTCCTCACGGCACATTCCTGGTGTTCGTTTTGCTGGCATTACCCACCCCGGCCTGATCGGCTGTGCCCCCTCCCATGAGCTCCTGCGGGAATGGAACCGTCGTGAGACCGAGCTGGTGCAGACGGCTCCCGACCGCCGCACCTATGGCGCTGGGCTTTCCGGCAGTGAACCGGTACTGGCTGCACTTCCCAACCCAAACAGTGCCATCCTCGGTACCCTGCCAGGTTCAGAATTTGACCGCGTGGCCCAGGAGGCTGCCCGCACAGTCCCGCCACGGGAACACGGCGGAAACTGCGATATCAAGAACCTGACCAAGGGGACTCGCATCTATTTCCCTGTTTATGTTGAAGGTGCAAAATTATCAATGGGAGACATTCACTTCTCCCAGGGTGATGGAGAAATTTCCTTCTGCGGTGCGATCGAGATGTCTGGCTATATCGATCTGCATGTGGATATCATCAAGGGTGGAGTGGCTAAGTATGGGATGGTGAATCCCATGTTTAAAACCAGTCCGATCGAGCCTCAGTTCAGCGACTACCTTGTTTTTGAAGGTATTTCCGTTGATGAGTTTGAAGGCAAGCAGCACTACATGGATGTGCACATTGCCTATCGAAGGGCTTGTTTGAATGCCATCGAATACCTCAAGCGCTTTGGCTTCACGGGTGAGCAAGCCTATCTGCTCTTGAGCTGTGCTCCCGTTGAAGGGCGCATCAGTGGCATTGTCGACATTCCCAACGCCTGTGCAACGTTGGCGATTCCTACGAGCATCTTTGACCAGGACATCCTGCCAACCTGATCGACCTTAAAGCTGCTTCTTCACCAAAACGGGGTTGGCTTAACCCAGCCCCATCTTTTCAACCCAAACATGCCTGTATACGAATTCAGCTGCAGCCAGGGCTGCGACAATTATGAGGTGTGGCGAACGATTGATCAGCGCAAAGCAGATACTCATTGCCCCAGTTGTGGCCTACCTGGGCAGCGTGTATTTTCGCCCCCGATGACGCTCTGTGGCCCACTGCGACTGAAAGTCGAGAGCAGTGAGCCAAAAATCATACGGAAACAAACTGAGGGATCGAGCAAGCCAAGGCTTAAAGAGGCAAATAGTACACGTCCATGGATGCTGAATCGGGGCTGTTAGCCACCAGCCGTTAGCCTAAGTACGCAGGCTTGATTTATACAGTCAAGAATTCGGAGACGATTGCGTCGGACAATGTGGAAATGGGACCGCTGGCCACAATGCCACCACGCTGCATTGCGTAAAAGAAACTAGCCTGTCGTACAAAGTGCAGATGCTGCTCAACCAACAAAACGCTAATGCCCGTCTCCTTCATGATCCGCTGAACGGCGCGTTCAATATCCAGGATGATTGAGGGTTGAATCCCCTCTGTTGGCTCATCCAGGAGCAAAAGCTTTGGCTTGCCGAGCATGGCCCGGGCAATCGCCAACTGTTGTTGTTGGCCTCCGGAGAGATCTCCACCTTTGCGGGCGAGAAACTTCTCCAGAATTGGAAATAAGTCAAAGACAATAGGGTCAATGTGGCGATTTTTTCCGATGCCACCGGGCAAGGCTTCCATGCCAAGCAGGAGATTTTCTTTAACAGTTAACTGGGGGATGATATCTCTCCCTTGCGACACGTAACCGATACCCGTTCGCGCCCGTTGGTAGGGTGGCTGCATCAGTAGAGGGGTACCCTCAAAATCCACAGTGCCGCTTTTTTGCTGCAAAAGCCCAATAATGGTCTTAAGAAACGTTGTCTTACCAACACCATTGCGGCCAATCAGACAAACCATCTCCCCCTCAGGGATATGCAAGTCAACATTGCGCAAGATATGACTCTCGCCATAATAAACATTCAGACCGGATACCTTTAGGACATTTTTTTGGTTTGTTGGGGCGGATGCCAGTGCAGTCATGGCGATGTTTGTGCAGGGTTTAGAAAGAAAACGGGCTAGTCTTGTGATTGACCGAGATAAACCTCAATGACCTTTGGATCGTTTTTGACGGTATCCAAAAGACCTTCTGTCAGGACACTTCCCTGATGCAATACCGTGACGGGAGCATTGAGTTCCCGGATGAATTCCATGTCATGTTCGATGACAACAACAGTGTGTTCTCCAGCGAGTGACTTGATCAACTCTGCCGTGCGAACGGTCTCTTCATCCGTCAGTCCAGCGACAGGTTCATCGAGGAGGAGAAGCTCGGGTGATTGGGCTACGACCATGGCAATAGCCAACCACTGTTTCTGACCATGGGAGAGAGAGCCCGCCTGGCTGCGGGCATAGGGGGCGAGACCCACATAGCCGAGAAGATGCTGGACGTTATCTTTGATGGCTTTGGGTAATCTGTCGCTGAAAAGACCCAAGGGATTTTTGATGGGCGCAGCAGCCAGTTCAAGGTTGCGTAGAACGCTGAGATTGTCGAAAACCCTAGGAGTCTGAAATTTCCTGCCAATCCCAAGGCGTGAGATCTTTTGCTCAGAAAGACCTCGAAGATTTTTTCCCTGGAAGGAGACTGATCCTTTGCTTGGACTAACCTTGCCAGTGATGACGTCGAGAAAGGTAGTCTTTCCAGCGCCATTGGGTCCAATGATGGATCTCAATTCCCCAGGCATCAAACGGACAGAGAGATCCGTTAAGGCATAAAATCCATCAAAACTGACGCTCACGTCATTCATTTCGAGAAGCGGTGTAGAGGTGGTCATGGCATGATTAAAGAGTGAAGGGGGGACAGATCACAATTTCTTACCGCCTGAAGTGGTGGATATTTCTTCAAGCACACCAGGATCTTGATCTAATTGAGGGTAGGTGGCAGCTTTGGGGGCAAGACCAAAAGCTGCTAGTAGACGCGAGAAACCACCTTTTTTAAACCAACCATAGATTCCGTCGGGCATCAGTACAACGACGAAAATGAAAAGAGCCCCCTGAACGAATAACCACATTTCCGGCAATGCCTCACTCACAAGGCTACGAAGATAGTTGACAAGAACTGCGCCAATAATTGGGCCTACCAAAGTGCCGCGTCCCCCTACAGCGACCCAAATCACCATCTCAATGGACATGGATATCGTCATAAACTGGGGAGAGACGATCCCGGATTGAACGGTATAAAGAGCACCGGATATTCCACATAGGGCTCCTGCAACGATGAAAACGATAGTCTTAAATGGAACAGGGTTATATCCTGTGAACCGCAATCGTTGTTCATCATCTCGTATCGCCACCAAAGCATCACCAAATCGGCCACTCGTAAAGTAGCGGCAGATTAGAAAAGCAATTGGAAGAAGAAGAACAGTGAGCCGATAGAGCCATTCTTGGATGTTGGGTGATCCAACAAGTTGACCAAAGAGTTCAGTTGTGCTTGTTTTTAGACCATTGGTACCATTGATGAGCTTTTGCTGCCCGTTGAAGAAATGGTAAAAAACCATCAAGGCAGCTTGTGTGATGATGGAGAAATAAACTCCTTTAATACGATTACGGAAAATAAGATAGCCAACAACACCTGCAATGATCGCTGGGATCAACCAAAGGGCGATCAAAGTGACCCATGGCGACCAAAAGGGTTGCCAGAAAAATGGCAATTCGGCAACGCCATAATTTTCAAAAAACTTTGGGATTCCATTGCCGCCAGCTTCACTGGAAGTATTGAGCATCAGATACATGGCTACTGCGTAGCCTCCCAGTGCAAAGAATATGCCCTGTCCCAAGCTCAGCAACCCTGTGTATCCCCAGATGAGATCAATGGCGAGAGCAGTTATTGCTAAAGCAAAATAACGACCGAACAAATTAAGACGAAAATCGTCAAGAATCAAAGGAAGTATGAAAAGGGCTACGCCCAGAAGAATCCAGGGGAGGAGAGAGCGAAGAAGTTTCAAAACTGTTTCCCTTGGGTAGAGAAGTTAAGGGGATAGATAAGTTGTTGTTCTAGTGAACTATTTTAGTTTTCAACAGAACGACCCTTTTGGGGGAACATACCATTGGGTCTAAACTGGAGGAATGCAATAATGAATATGAAGACGAGAACCAATGACATACTGGTTGTGGCAAAAAACTCGACCAACCCCTTGAGAGAACCCGACAAGTTCGGGAACATAATTAATAGGGATCCAGAGCCCACCACTGACTGTATTATCCCCAAAAGGAATGATGCCAAAACTGTTCCAAGAAGATTTCCTACGCCTCCGAGAACAATCACCATAAAGCAAGATACGATATAGGCGGCGCCTAAGTTCGGTCCGACGGAACCCAATAGAGTTATGGCAGCTCCTGCCACACCAGCCAAGCCAGAACCAAGGGCAAAAGTTATACAATCAACCTTATTTGTTGGAATTCCCAAACAGTTACTCATCTGACGATTCTGAGTGACTGCTCGCATTCTCAAACCCCAAACGCTTTTGTTTAAGAACCAGAATGTTGCTATAAGAAGAATGGCAGATAGCAGAATAATGAAGATACGTATGCCTGGCAGTTCGATGCCTGCAATCTTTCCCCAACTCCCTTGCAACCATTTTGGTGCGGTGACATCAATGTTTCTCGGGCCAAACCAAGCGCTGGAGAGGGGGCGAATGTTGGACAACGAGCTGGAGAGACCAATCCCAATCAGTGAGGAGCCAATCCAACTCAAACCAACGATGTAAGGAAGGAAAAGTTTTTCCTCAAATCGTGTGCGGAGGAGCCTTGCTGCAAGCCAACCGATGGCGATGGCGGCAAGGATGCCGATCAACATGGCTGTGGAGACGCTGCGAACGAGTTGAATCAGTACGAGGCTCACACCCCAGGTGGCGAGCAGGGTTTCCAGTGGTCGACCGTAGAGCTGACGAATCAACGTTCGCTCTAAAAGGGCGCCGATCAGAGCTGTAACCACGAAAGAGGCAACAAGCGCAATAGGGAAGTACAACTCAAATAGGATTCCACCCATCGGCTTGAAGATGCTCTGTACGACAAAGGTGACGTAAGCACCAAGCATCAAAAATTCACCATGGGCGAGGTTAATGACGCCCATCAAGCCAAAGACGATAGCCAGACCAGTTGCCGCAAGTAGCAAAACAGATCCAATGCTGAGCCCATCAAGGAGCTGTGAGAAAAAAAGCTCCATCTAATAATGCATGGAAGGGGTTGAAAATAAAGAAAAAAAGGGTGGCTCCAAAAAGGAACCACCCATCAAAATCACATACGGAACTTGCCAGCGTCAGGTCGATCCAAGGTCCAGTCGCAGGTGTAACCCTTGGTATCGGGAACAAACTGGTTCCAGGGGATGGGAGGAACGGCGGTCTTGGAGTCGTAGAGGATCTTGAATTGGCCGGTGGGTTCGGCTTCACCAATCAGCACACGCTCGGAGGTGTGATGGTTGGGGAACATCTTGATCTCACCCTGCGGTGCGGCAAAGCTGGTGCCAATCATGTCTTTGCGAACCTTATCCAAATCCTCAAATGTGCCCGCTTTCTCGACGGCGTTCTTCCACAGGTACACCATATTGTATGCGGATTCAGCAGGGTCACCCGTCACCCTATCCTTGCCATACATGGCTTGGAAATCGGAGGTGAATTTCTTCGAGGCTGGTGTATCCAGGCTCATGAAGAAGTTCCAGGCAGCATAGGTGCCGTTGGTGTACTCAGGACCAATCTGACGAATTTCCTCCTCAGCGATGGAGAAGGACATGATCGGATACTTCTTCGGATCAATGCCGGCAGCTTTGAACTGCTTGAAGAGGGCAACATTAGAGTCGCCATTCAAGGTGTTGATGATGATCCCACCATTGGGAAACACCTTCTTAATTTTGGCAATGATCGGAGCAACTTCAGTGTTGCCAAGAGGGATGTAATCTTCACCCACCGTTTCACCACCGCGCGCCTTCATCTGCTCTTTGATAATCGTATTCGCGGTGCGCGGATAGACGTAGTCGGAGCCAACGAGGTAAACTTTTTTGCCAAACTTAGGCCCGAATTCCTTCAGCAACCAGTCCACTGCGGGTTCAGCTTGCTGATTGGGAACGGCACCCGTATAGAAGATGTTTTTGGAACACTCCTGCCCCTCGTACTGAATGGGATAGAAGAGGATGTGGTTCTTGGCCTCAAAGACAGGAAGCATGGCCTTGCGGCTGGCAGACGTCCAGCCACCGAACACCACGGCAACCTTGTCGGAATCAATCAGCTTTTGTGCTTTTTCCGCAAAGGTCGGCCAATCGGAGGCGCCATCTTCGGAAATGGCGGTGATTTTGTAGCTCTTGCCACCAACCTTGATGCCGCCCGCATCATTAATTTCTTTGATTGCCATCTCCTCCACCTCCTTAAGGGTGGTTTCCGAAATGGCCATCGTTCCACTGAGGGAGTGGAGAATACCTACTTTGACCTCGCCGTCAAAATTGCCCCCGCCCCCGCCGCCACCGCAGGCCGCGAGGGTCAGCGTGAGGCTGAGGGCAGAGACACCACTGACCCACCGTTTTGCGGAGGAGTGCTGTGCCAGAGGCTTCATGGAAGAGCTCCAGAAAGTGAATGGTGGGAGACCCGTGAGGGCCGAACATCCCGTTTTTGCGGGCTTCTTGCGGAAGTTATCGACCACCACAGGGATCGTCTGGTAACAAGCAACACGGTTTGGCGATGTCCACGGGCATTTCTGAGGATTTGAAGACGTTTGCCCCCTGAATCGGGAACATCGAAGGTCCGTTGTCAAGCAAGCCAACCACCTGGCGGTTCACCCGGGCGGCAGCTGCTGGAGCAGGAACGCCTCCACCGCCTCCAGCCCTGTTCCATGCCGCAGATCCGTGAAACACCAGGGCCTCCCCGGCCGCATGCGAGCCGTGTCGCGCTCCATCACCTCCAGGGAAGCCCCCACCATGGGGGCCAGGTCGATCTTGTTGATCACCAGCAGATCACTGCGGGTGATCCCTGGCCCCCCCTTACGGGGGATTTTGTCGCCGGCGGCCACATCGATCACGTAAATGCAGAGATCCACCAGCTCCGGGCTGAAGCTGGCGGCCAGGTTGTCGCCCCCGCTCTCCACCAACACCAGATCGAGGTTGGGGAACGCCGCCTCCAACTCCGCCACGGCGGCGCGATTGATCGAGCAATCCTCGCGAATGGCCGTATGGGGACAGCCCCCCGTCTCCACCCCGCGGATGCGTTCCGGCGGCAGGGCGCCAGCTCGCGTTAAAAACTCAGCATCTTCCTGGGTGTAGATGTCATTGGTGACCACCGCCAGCTGGAGGCGCTCCCGCAGGCGGCGACAGAGGGCTTCCACCAGGGCCGTCTTGCCGGAGCCCACGGGTCCCGCCACCCCCACCCGCAATCGGCTCGCGATGGCGCCAGGCTCCTGAATGTGCTCCCTTCATTGTGCAGCGTCCTCCCCAGGGCTGGTGGGGCTCAACTGCGGAAGAGCCTGGAATAGAGCTCCCCATGCCGGAGTTGGGCCAAACCAGCCCCCACTCCACCGCTCCAGCAGCCCTGGGGCCCCGCCTGCAAGAGGGCACCAGCCCGCTCGCAGATCCGGGGCCCGAGGCGGAGCTGCAGGCGCTGGGCCTCCGTGGGGCCCAGGGGCACAAGGCGCACCGCGGCGCTGAGCTGGTTGGCCACCCAGCTGTAGAGGTAGGCCTCGACGCCCTCGGAGGGGGAGATGGCCAAGGCCACCAGGGCCCAGGCCCAGGCCCCGGGCCACCCCAGCACCACAGGGGGATCCCCCGGAAGACCTGGGGGCAGGGGCCAGCCCAAATCAGCGAGCAATCCCAGCAGGGAAGCGCCCATCTGCAGTTGCTGCGCCCGCACCTCCGGCGACTCCCGCAGGGCCGTCAACCAGCTGTTGCGATCGATCACCCTCTCCCGGGCCAGGAGGCCAGCGGGGGAAGTTTCCCCCTCCCGCCAGGCCGTCAGCGCCCCCATCAACTCGGGCAGGGCCGCGGCCTCCAGGGGCACCAATCCCCGCTCCAGCTCGGCGCCGATCCAGGCCTCCACCGCCTCCGCCCCCCCCAACCGTCCGGCCTGGCTGAGCACCTCCAGGCCCTCCGAATAGCTGAAGGCACCCACCGGCAGGGCTGGCGATACCAGCTGGTAGAGCCGGAGGCGCCCCTGGCCGTCGGAGGCGGCCACTGGACTAGGGATGGGCATGGGGGGCGGATCCATAGGCGCCGCTCTCCGGCAGGAAGGCCTCCACAGCCCGACCCACCTCCAGCCCCCGGTGCTGGAGGAGCTGCTCCAGCACCGGATCGACCAACAGGCGCAGTTCCTCCGCCCGCAACTCCAGGGCCACATGGCGATTGCCGAGGTGATAGGCCGCCTGGAGCAGCTCCAGGGGGTTTCCGCCCCGCACCACCAGCACCTCTTCCGCCGCTGGCTCCACCTGCACCAGGGCCGCCCCATCCTCTAAGGCGAGCCATTCCCCCGGCTCCAGGGCCGCCCCCCTGGGCAGCTGCAGCACCAGATCCCTACCGCAGCAACTCCGCCGATGGCCCCGCAGGCGGGTGCGCTCCTCGGCCGTGAGCGGGAGGCGCAGCACACCTTCCGAGCGCTGGGCCGGAGTGGCCACGCCAAGACGCCGGGTGAGCACCAGGGGTGGAAGGGCGGACGTCACTAGGGCACAGTGGCCATCTCGGCCTTCCCAGTGTGCTCCGCCACCCCACGGCCTGGCATGGCCGGGCTTGGATCCACTTTCGCCCCGACCACCACCGCACCCATTTCCAGGGAGGCACCGAGGCACCCCTCAAACTGCTCCGGGCCCAGCACCAAGGCGACGGCCGCTGCGAACTGTCCCTGCTGCACACGGCGGGGGGGCTGGTGGGCGGCGACCAGCTCAGCGTGGACATCCGCCTGGACCAGGGAAGCTGCGCCCTGCTCACCAGCGTGGCCGCCCAAAAGGTGTATGGCTCCATCGGTCGCTCCCAACGCCGCCCCGCAGGGGATTGGGCCCACCAGGCCCTGGAGGTGCGGTTGGAGGCCGGGGCAGACCTGGAGTGGCTGCCCCAGGAGGTGGTGCTCTACGCCGATGGACTCTTCCACCAGCACACCCGGGTGGAGCTGGCGCCCGGCGCCAGTTGGCTCGGGGCGGAGGTGATCCGGCTGGGCCGCACGGCGGCTGGAGAGGGCTTGGGGGCGGGCTGCTGGAGGTCTTCCCTGGAGATCCTCCGCACGCCCCACCCCGCCTCCCCCTTGCTCGGCGCCCCGGGACCGGGGCGGCCCCAATGGGCGTTCGTGGGTTGGATGGCGCTGGCGGGGGACGCCCTTGACAGTCCCCCCGGCATGGCAGGGGAGCCGGTGGTG
>JBJTWN010000177.1:0-4498 GCA_046081785.1 Cyanobium sp. | reverse complement strand
GTGCCGCATAGGGCGAACGCCTTCGTCATCGCCAGCACGGTGTCGCAGTATCGCTTCTTCCCATCGGGCAGCGCCAGGATGTGATCGAGGCAGGTTGGCAGCAGCGCCATCGCTGCCTTGGGATCCCCGAACCCACTCCAGTCGATGGGATGAAGCAAGTCACGGGCAACCTGGAGTTTCTCCTTGAGAATCCGCAGTGCCTCACTGGTGTCGATGGTCGGAGCACCCTTGCCCTTCGCAGCGGTGTAGGTCGCCAGTGCTTCTTTGAGTTGGGGGGCGATGCCGATGTAATCAACCACCAGACCGCCAGGTTTGTCCTTGAACACCCTGTTCACACGGGCAATCGCCTGCGCCAGGTTTGCCCCCTTCATCGGTTTATCCACATACATCGTCGCCAGACAGGGGGCGTCAAATCCTGTTAACCACATATCCCGCACTAGAACGATCTTGAGGGGATCAGCGGGATCCTTGAACCGTTTCTCCAGATCCTTCTTCTGCTGCTTGCTGGTGTGATGCGGTTGAAGGTACGGTTCGTCGGATGCCGATGCCGTCATCACCACCTTGATGGCACCTTTCCTATGGTCGTCGTCGTGCCAGTCAGGGCGTAGAGCAATGATGGCGTCATAGAGGCGGGCACAGATGTCCCTGCTCATCAGCACCCCGATTGCCTTGCCTGGTTGGGTGCGTGAGCGTCGCTCGAAGTGGGCAACCAGATCTGCTGCCACCTGTTTCAGGCGTGGTTCTGCGCCCACCAGTGCCTCCAGTGCCGCCCACCTGCTTTTTGCCCGCTCCGTAGCAGGGATGTCGTCTTCCTCAGCAAAGAGGTCATCCACCTGCTCATCCACCTGGGGCAGCATCGGGATCTTCAGTTCCAGTTTCGCCAGGCGGGACTCGTAGTAGATCGGCACCGTGGCACCGTCTTCCACCGCCTGCTGAATATCGTAGATGGAAATGTAGTGCCCGAACACCGCCTGGGTGTCACGGTCGTCCTGGGAGATGGGCGTTCCCGTGAAGGCAAGGAAGGTCGCCTGAGGCAGGGCATCCCGCAGCGCCTTTGCCAACCCGTATTTGATCTCCCCTGTCTTGGTGTCGAAGCGACCCTTGAATCCGTATTGGGTGCGGTGCGCCTCATCGCAGATCACCACGATGTTATGGCGGTCGCTCAGGGCAGGGAACTGGTCTTCCTCGGGGTTGGTGGCGAACTTCTGAATGGTGGTGAAGATGATGCCACCGCTGGGTCGATTGCCCAGTAGATCCCTGAGTTCCTGGCGACTGTCTGCCTGCCTGGGTGATTCACCCAGCAGATCACCCGCCCCAGCAAAGACCCCGAACAGTTGCCCGTCGAGATCCTGGCGGTCGGTCACGATCACCAGCGTCGGGTTCTCCAGGCGTGGATCACGCAGCAAGACCCCTCCCAGACACGCCATCTCGATGCTCTTCCCACCGCCCTGGGTGTGCCAGACGACCCCACCCTTCTTATCGCCATCGGGTTTGCTTGCCTCAACCACCCGCTCCACCGCTGCCCTGACGGCGTGGAACTGGTGATAGGCGGCGATCTTCTTGATGATCTGCCCGTCTTCCTCAAACAGACAGAAGGAGCGAACGAACTCCAGCAGACGCCCTTTGTCGAAGATCCCCCGCACCAGGGTCTCCAGATCACGGTGGTTGCCCAGCGGATCGAGGTGGTTCTCCCCTTCGATGGTGCGCCACCGCTGGAACCGTTCTCGATCAGCACTCAAGGATCCCAACCGTGCCTGGATGCCATCGCTGATCACCAGCAGCACGTTGGGCGTGAACTGGTCTGGGATGTCTTGCTTGTAGGTCTGGAGTTGGTTGAACGCTGCCCAGATGTCTGCCTTCTCATCGGCAGGGTTCTTGAGTTCGATCACCGCCAGTGGCAGACCGTTGACATAGACCACCACATCCGGGCGGCGGTAGTGCTTCGTGCCCTGGATCGCCAACTGGTTCACCACCAACCAGTCGTTGGCGGCGGGATCGTCGAAGCCGATCACCTTGAGGCGGATGCCCACCTGCTGGTTGCCGTCCAGATAGGAGATGGGCAACCCCTGGGTGATCCAACGGTGGACGTTGCGGTTGGCGGCCAGCAGACCAGGCACGTTGGGGTTCGCCAATTGGAGCACCGCTGATTCGATGGTGCTTGCTGGAACGTCTGGGTTGAGGCGTTGGAGTGCTGAGCGCAGACGCCCCGTGAGGATCACCTGCCTGAAATCGGTGCGTTCTGGTGAGGTGCCGTCGCTATCGAGTTGGGGAGCGAAGACGTGGGAATAGCCCAGCTCCTGGAACCACTCCAGACACTGCTGCTCCAGATGGTCTTCGGTGATGCGTGCCATGGGGTAAGCCTAAGTGCTCGTGGGCGGAAGCGTGTCCTACGACTGCTGCAGCACCAAGAGTAAACATCCCGTACATTACGGGCATGACTTTCAGTCCGATCTTCAATGTCGGCAGGCCGGTGTGATCGAAGCGATGGGAGCCAGTGCATCAATCAACCTTAGTCTTGCAGTCTTGGACATGCTAAAGATCGAGCATGATCCTGCGGTCTTTCTATACTTCCGCCTTAAAAAGGGATTTTGGATCATCAGCTCGGACAGCAAGATCGACAGGCCGCCCATAAAGAGCCTCCAGGGCATCGGCGAAGTCGCAGAAGCGACTGGCATAGCCTGGTTCGCGACTCCCTTTCATCTGCACCATGAAATCGAGATCGCTGTCGGTTGGGTCAAGCTCACCTCGGGCCGCCGAACCGAACAGCTCGAGCTTCACCACCCCGTAGCGTTCGCACAGCTCTTGCAGTTCCTCCAGCTTCGCTTGCAGCCTGATGGGCTGCAGGGGCATCATCCTCTTGGCAGAGGGGGGGCTCCCAGGGGTCCGTCCAGGGTCAGGTCCACATCGGAGCGGGGGCTGTGGTACCCATGGCACGTAAGCCGAAGAGGGTGCCGCTTTCGATCTCCTGATGATGGCGCAGTACCGAATGCACAGCTGCAGGTCTTCCGCCTCCAGGGGGCTTCTTCATGCCCTCACCTCCTGTTTCAGGAAGATGAACAGCTGCTCCATCGCCGGCAGATACTGCTGGGGGACGGACTCCACTGCCTCTCTAAACACCGCAGGTTTATCGGTGTGCGAGGAGGAGGTTGCGGTAAGTCGAGCTGCGGAAACTCCTGCAGGCGCGACAGGATCGCCCAGGCCGCATCAGTTGCGCACGCCGTTGATTGCTGCAGGCAAGGATCGGGCCGCCGCGCCAATCACCTGCAGCAAACAGCGGTTGACCTAGCAGAGCCTTCAGGCGGTCACCACTTCACAGATCGTTGGCTGAGCATGGACGTAGTGAACTCTCAGGCTGTCGCCAATCTTGCATTGGTTATGGATCCTTACATTATCGATGGCAGCTGTGATGATCTGCCTCGGCAGACCGCCTTCGAAGGCATAAGCCACCACATACCGTTCGACGTAGCCATCGCCCGTATCCTCTCTGTATTGCCAACGATCAAAAATGATGGCTTGGGTGAACCGGCCATCCCTTTTCAACAGATACAGCTCCTTGATCTCAAGAGCGCCATGGCTGAGGGTCAAGAAGCCCATCCGCGGGAAAGTAATACAAAGGATCGAATAGAGAATTGCGCCGATGAATGTGTCGAAGCCAAAGGGCTCCTGTATCGTCGAGTTGTCGGGATTGGAGGCGGCGTACAGCACACGCACCTTCCCCCCCTTGGTCAGGGACTGGTAGAGCTCTGCCGAAACGTCCTTCTGGCTCTTGAAGCGTTGCAGTCGGCCCTGGCGGAAGGCGCTGAAGGCATAGAACACGGTATAGGAATCCGGCTGGCCAACCACAAACTTTTTATCGACGACCGCAGCCTCCGCAAGGCGTCCCTGCTGCCTGAGCTCCACCGTGTTGACCAACTCGACCACGGGGATCACTACGAGTCCCAAGCCCATCAACAACATAAACGGCCCTCCCACCGTCAACCGTATCAAGGCTCCAAACCAGCTGCGCCGACTGCTGATCTGTTGAGGTTGCGGCAGGGTCTTGATGCGTTCAGCAAGGCTGGAGGAGGCGTTCATGATCAAGGCGGTGGTGGCTGAGGGCGCAACCGAAGCGGTGCGCGCCAATCGATGGTTTCACCGCCTGCCCGCTGATGCAGGCCACCCCCCCGGATCACCAGCGTGATCAAGCATGAGGAGTGGCCCTTGGCCGTGCCCATCTGAATCAAGCTGGTCTGAACTGCGGGTGATGGTGATCTGCTCACCGCCCGCCACCGCATCGAGCAGGGCGGCGAGATGGGTTTTGGCCTCAAACGCGCCGACGGTTCGCGTGACGGGGCGCATGGCGGGATTTCAACCAGTCGCCGACCAGTTTAGCCGAGGACCGTGCCGTGCAAGGCCATCAGCTCGGAACCATGACCCGTGGCGGCAGATTGAGCTGGCGGATGCGGCGGGCGAAGCCACGGTTGTCGAAGGAGGCGATCGACTCGCAGTGGCGGCAGCT
>JBJTWN010000176.1:0-6518 GCA_046081785.1 Cyanobium sp. | reverse complement strand
CGCCTTGATGACCAGCAGGCGGCGTTGCGCCTGGCCCTGTGCGACGACATCGGCCAGGCCGCCTACGACGGCGAGGCGGTGGCCCTGGCCCTGATCCAGCGCCTGGCGGCCCTGGAGGCGGTGCCGGCGGCGGGAGTGCGTCCGGGGCTTCTGGAGGGGCGCTACGGGCCGGCGCTGGAGTTGCTGGCGGAGTCGTCCGCGGTGGATGCCGAAACCTGGCTGGCCGCCGCCGCGAAGCGCCACACCAGCGGCGACACGGCGCGCATGGCCCAGCGGCTGCTCGATGACTTCCGCCGGGGGCTGCTGGGGGCGGTGGCGTTGGAGTTGCCGGGATGCTGATCACAGCGGCTGTGCAGGGGATGCCAAGGGGGCCGGCCTTGCCGCGTTCGTTTGAATGGGCGGGAGCAAAACCGTGATGCTCGATCGTCTGATCATTCGCAACTTCAAGTCGTTCGAAGACGTTGACATTGAGCTTGGCCAGGCCGTGGTTTTCATTGGTCCCAATAATGCTGGCAAGACATCGGCACTCCAGGCTCTAGCCCTCTGGGAGCTGGGCGTCCGGCGGTGGACAGAGAAAAGAAGCGGCAAGGCAGCTCCCAAGAAGCGCTCAGGTGTAACCATGAATCGCCGAGATCTTGTGGCGTTGCCGGTGCCGGAAACCAATCTCCTTTGGCGCGATCTCCATGTCCGCCGCATGAGCCGCAGACAGGGAAAGCAGAAGACGGAGAATATTCGTTTGGAAATCGTGGTGGAGGGGGTCTTTGCAGGCAGGAAATGGAGAAGTGGCCTGGAGTTTGATTACGCCAATGCCGAATCAATCTACTGTCGACCACTTGGCTTGGCTTCCGATGCAGAGACTGATCTCGATCCCATTGACGACGCTGCTCGATCCGTTCGCGTGGCTTATCTCCCGCCGATGTCCGGCTTGATCGCCAATGAACTTCGGATGGATTCAGGTGCGATTCAGGTTCGTCTTGGCGAGGGGCGAACCGCCGAAGTGCTGCGAAACCTCTGCCATTCCCTCGCGGAGGGAGCAGAAGGGGGCGAGCGTTGGTTGATCCTCGAACAAAAGGTCCGCGATCTTTTTGGCATTACGCTGCAGCGACCCGAATACATCGCTGCGCGTGGCGAGCTCACCATGGAGTACACCGATCCACGCGCCGTGAAGCTGGATATCAGCGCAGCCGGTCGGGGTCTGCAGCAAACCCTGCTGTTGCTGGCTTTTCTCCTGGCGAATCCAGGCTGCGTCTTGCTTCTCGATGAGCCAGATGCCCATCTTGAAATTTTGCGCCAGCGACAGATCTACGCCACGCTGACGGATGTTGCCCGGCTGAATGGTAGCCAGATTATTGCCGCCAGCCACTCGGAAGTGATCCTGAATGAAGCGGCTGATCGTGATGTCGTCGTGGCTTTTGTTGGCAAGCCACACCGCATTGATGATCGGGGATCGCAGGTTGCCAAATCGCTCAAGCTAATCGGATTTGACCAGTATTATCTGGCCGAAGAGGTGGGTTGGGTGTTGTATTTGGAGGGGGCCACTGATCTTGCCATCCTCAGAGCGCTGGCGAGAACGTTGAACCATCCAGCGGTAGAGTATCTGGAAAGACCTTTTACTCACTACATCCTCAACCAACCAGGAAAAGCTCATGAGCACCTGCACGGCCTCCGTGAAGCAAAGCCAGACTTGCTCGGCCTCGCGGTGATCGATCAGTATGGCCGTGAGCCTCAGAGTTCACCTCAGTTACCGGTGGTTCAATGGCAAAAGCGCGAAATTGAAAATTATGTCTGCATGCCCAGTGTGCTGGAAGAGTATGCGGCCCGCCTTGCAGAAGAGCGATCCTACGGGCCTCTATTTGAGAGTGTTGAAACGGCACGCTTTCGTGCGCTGATGCGCCGCTGTGTGGAGGAGCGTGTACCTCCTGTCGCCCTGCGTAATCCAGGCGACCGTTGGTGGCACACCGTAAAAGCAAGCGATGAATTTCTGGATCCAGTATTTGAAACCTTCTTCCTGGAGCTCGCTCTGCCCAATCTGATGCGCAAAACGGATTATCATCGGCTGGCTGATCTTGTCCCTATCGATCTGATCGATCCAGAGGTCTCTCTCGTTCTCGACCAAGTTGTCGCGGTGGCCAGCTCTGCCCGGCCGGCTGGAAGGGAGTCGCCCCGTTGATCGGCTGGCTTCCCTATCCTCAGGTTCAATCGCGGCCCAGCGAGATTAAAATCAAGCATGAGCCGCCGATGGCTCTTGACCATTCTACGTCCACTTGCCGTTGCTGTGCTTACGGGTTGAAATCAATCCTGCACTCATGAACGCCCACTTCTTCCCTTCCCCACGCCCCGATGCAGGTCAATGAGATTCACAGTGTCTTTTTATGCAGCACGGCCACATACTGTTCTGTTTACAGGCGTGAGTTGCAGGATGCTTTGCAAAGGGGGGTGCCGGTCACCGTGCACCTCCAGGAAGACTGGGCAGGGGCGGCGACGCCGACAGTGGCTGCGTGTCGGGAAAAAATTGTGGATCAGGACGGTTTCATTGGCTTGTTTGGCTACCGTTATGGCTGGCAGCCATGGTTGCCCGCTTCAGAGAAATCCATCACCCACCTGGAATGGGAGTTTGCTGTTGAACATTGGAGCACCCCGGTGCCGCCGATCTTTCTCTTCCTTCCCTCCCTTGGTGAAGAGGCCGATCGAGAGCTGAAGCGATGGGCTGATGAGGTGCTGCAAAATGAGCATCCGAATAGCGAAGCAGAGCGCCAGGCCTCACTGAATCAACAGCAGAGTTTCCTGAACCAGGTGCGCGACTGGGCCAAAAATAGGTTGATCAATTACTATAAATCAGCCCAGGACCTCCGGGAAAAGGGTATCGCCAGCCTCCACCATTGGAATCGGGATCTTTGGAAGCAAGCCGCCCAGGGCAGAGCCGGCAGCAGGGCGCCGATCTCAGAGGCGGAGCTCGGCATGATCGGGCGCGATCAACAGCTGCGAACGCTGGAGCGGATTCTGTTTCAGCTGCGGCGGCAACAGCGGGAGCTGGCCGCCGCGTTTGTCGTTCATGGCGCCGAGAATCACGGGCAGCGGCACTTCGCCCACGTCCTTGCGGGATGGGATCAATGGCAGGACGACGACCAGCTCTTCCCTCCCTCCCGGCCCGATCGGCCTGAAGACCCGCGGCATCTGGCACGCTGGCTCTGTGAGCTTCTGGGTATGCCTGTGCCCTTGGCAGACGCGATGGACATCCTGGTGGCCACCCTTGCTGATCGATTGCGCGCTGGCCATGTGGTGGTGGTTCTTCAGTCGCTGGGCGATTCCCCGGATCGCTGGCTGCAGTTCACCACGGGCTTCTGGCAGCCGTTGCGGCAGCGGCTTGGCCAAGTGGTTCGTCAGAATCCAAGGGGTCGCTTTGTTTTGTTCGTGGTTGATCAGCAACCCTGCCCCAGCGATCAGGAGGCCATCTTCAGCGCCCTGCCCAGCCCTCTGCCTGAGGCTGATCTGGAATTGGATACAGCGCAATTGCTTCCCCTTCCTGAACTGCGGCCCTTGTGCCAAGCCGATGTAGAGGCGTGGCTGCGGAAGAAGAAGCCCAGGCTCAATGGAGTTCAAGTCAACCATGAGACAATCATGCAACTTTCCAGGGCTGTCACCTTGGCAGATGGCGTGCCTGTTTCTGTGTACGAGCGTCTTCAGGTCCAAGGGTCGTGGCATTTCCCATCATGACACCTGCCTCTACTTCCTCCGCATCGAATTCCACCGTGGCCGCCTACCCACCTTTTGATCCCGAAGCCTCCAGGTCTTACGTCGTTCCCCCCGAGGTGGCCGACATCGTGAACCTGGCCATTCACCTCTCACGGCCTCTGCTGGTGGAGGGAGAGGCAGGCTGCGGCAAAACCTCCCTGGCCACGGCCATCGCTGAGGGTTTGGGCCTTGCCGATGACGCTGTGGTGTCAGCCACCGTGAAGAGCACCAGCCAGGCGAAGGATTTGTTGTATCGCTTTGATGCTTTGCGCAGGCTCCAGGATGCCCAGGATCCGCAGAACACAACCGCGCATCATGTGTATCCCTACATCCATCTCCAACCGCTTGGCAAGGCGATCGCCAGCGGCAGGCCCTGCCTGATGTTGATCGATGAAATCGACAAGGCGGATCTCGATTTCCCCAATGACCTGCTTGATGTCTTTGACCGTTTTCAGTTCGAGATCGAGGATTTGCCAGAGGAGGAAAGCGAGCGCTGCGAAGCCGAGAAGGGTTTCGGCCGCCAGGTGCGGGCCAAGCCCGATGGTGTGCCACCGATCGTGCTCATCACCAGCAATCGCGAGAAGCCCCTGCCGGAGCCATTCCTGCGCCGTTGTCTCTATCTCCAGCTCACCTTTCCCAGTGATCCAGCCCTGCTCGCGCGGATCGTTCAGCGCAATCTCAGCCGCAGCGCTGAGCAGATCCAGGATTCCCTGATCCACCACGCCGTGCGTGAATTCATCGCCGTGCGCGAACGCAGCGAGGAATGCGGCCTGCAGAAGCCACCCTCCACCAGCGAGCTGGTGGATTGGGTGCGGGCACTGCATTGGCAGCAGCGCGAGGAACGCGATGTATCCGCCAGCAACCTCCGCCCTGCCGACCAGGCGATTCTTCTCAAGCTGCAGCGCGACCTGGAAACCTTCCTGCGATCCCCCGTGGCGGAGGAGCCGGGATGACGGGCGCGCCGCAACCCGATGAGGCCGCGGCCCTGCCCTTGCCGTTGCGGGGTTTGTTCGAGCGCCTGATCGAGCGCGGCGCCGCCCTTGGCCTGCGCGATTATCTGGATGCCCTGCGCGCCCTGGAGGGCGGCCATGGCGGTTGGGAGCCCGCCCGGCTGCGCAGGTTGTGTGAACTTCTCTGGGCCCGCCGTGAGGAGGATCACCGCACCATCGCCCAGTGGTTCGAGGCGATCACGCCCTGGCCTGATGAGGCTTTGCGGGGCCTGTTCCCCACCCCGCTTCCGCAACCGGTGCCATCCCCACCCGGCGAGCCAGCCGCTGCCAACCACCCTGGCGGCAGCGAGCCCCGGCTCGAGGCGAACGGCCCACCGGCCCCTCGGGCCCGGGTGTCGTTCGCCTCGGCGGCGACGAAGCAGGGCCTGGGGTTGCCCCGCTTGGAGGCCAGCCCCCGTTTGCTCGACACCTTTGTGCTGCGGCCCCGTCCGCTGGTGCCCATGCGTCAGCTGGCCCAGCTCTGGAGGCGTTTGCGCCGTCAGCAACGGCTTGGTGTGAAACAGGAGCTGGATCTGCCGGCTTCCGTGCGGCGCCGCTGTGAGCAGGGGGTGTTGCAGCGCCCGGTGCTGCGGCGATGCCGACGCAACACCGCCAAGCTGTTGGTGCTGGCCGATACCAGCCCCAGCATGGCCCCCTGGCTGCCGTTTCTGCAGGAGCTGGAGGCCTCCCTTGCCCATGGCCGGCTCGGCGATGTTGCCCTGCACCGGTTTTCCAACGTGCCGGTGCTGGAGAGCCGGCATGATCTGCTGCGCCGCTTCGCGGGTGCCGCCGTGGTGGTGGTGAGCGACGCGGGCAGTGCGCGGGGGGGTCTCAGCCGGCGCCGCGTGCGCCGCAGCAAAGCCTTCCTCGAGAGTGCCGCCCGCTGGGGCTGCCGGCTGGTGTGGGTGAATCCCATGCCCGCGTTCCGCTGGAGCGGCACCAGCGCCGAACGGATCGCGGCCGAGGGCCCGGTGTTGATGCTGCCGCTGGATGGGCTGAACCTGTCGCGGGCTGTGGACAGCCTGCTTGGCCTCCGCTGATGGCAGCCCTGTCGACAGCCGAGGCTTACAACGCCCTCCGCGCCTTCGCCGAAGCGCATGGGCGCAACCCCCTGCTGTTGTTGTCGCATGCCTCGGTGCTGGAAACCCTGCGGCCCGACATCTTGCATCTGATCCAGATCAACTTCCTGGCCGGGCCCGCCGATCCCGCTCTGGAGGCCGATGTGCTGTTCGCACCCTTCACCAGCTGCCTGGGTGGCAACTTCTACCGCATCGATGCCCAGGTGCGCTGGCATGGGCTGGCGCTGTTGCGCTCGTTGTACCGCGAGGATCCGCGCGGCCGGGATGTGCGGGTGGCTGAGCTGCTGTGGCGCCACCTGGAGGTGTTGGAGCGGGGCCAAAGGATCAGCGCCCAAACCCTGCTTGCCGATTACATCGAGGTGCAGCGCTGGGTGGCCCTGGCCTATCTGGAGCCCCGCGAAGCGGCCCATGCCTTCGCGCAAGCCTTGCGGGATGCCGAAGCGGCCGGCATCGCCGCCTACGGCCAGCTGGGGGGCCTGGCGGCGGCGATGGAGTTGCCCCTGGCCGGCGAGCCGGAATTGCTCACCTATGCCAAGGGCCTCGATGCCCTCGCCAGGGGCGATGAAGCCAGCGCCACCCGCCTGCTGGAGGCCCTGGGCGATCAACCGCTGCTGATCGGTGATGTGAGCCTCAGGGCGCCAACGGAGTGGCTGCGGCGGCAGCCGGCCACCGCCCCAAGCTCGCGCGCCCAACCGCAACGCCGTGGGCTGTTGCTCTG
>JBJTWN010000175.1:0-16554 GCA_046081785.1 Cyanobium sp. | reverse complement strand
CCTCTCTCCTGCAACGAGCTGCACGGCCAGGGTGCTCTTGCCGGTCTGCCGCGCGCCCGTCACGACCACCGCAGGCATCACCGCCAACCGATCGGCAAGGGCGCCGCCGACCAGGCGGGGAAGGGGATTCATGCAGTAAATGATTTTCATTCATCACATGAATGATAAGTGGCTCCAGGCGTTGCAGCAGCAGATCGGGACCCAGGTCGTCTGCATAGCGCATCTGGCCTACCTGGATGTGACAACGTGAGCGGAGAGGGAACCCCCGCAGCCAGCGCACCGCCGACTAGGCGGGTTGCTATCCCGGGCCTCCAGCTCCCTGGGCCAGAGCGATCAAGTCCTGCAACCAGCGATCAAAGGCCTCCAGCTCGCCCAGCCAGCGGGGCCAGAGCTTCAGGGCTCCCTCCAGGCGTTGCCACACCAGATCGGGATCCAGGTCGTCGGCATAGCGATGGCGCACCAGATGGCGAAAGGCCAACAGCTCCCCGAGAGCACGGGCTGTGGCCTCAGACAGCAACGCTGGTCGGCGATCCGTCGCCAGGGTGAGGCGATCCAGAAGACGCCGATGCCAATCCGTACCCTCGGGTGTGCCCCCGTTCAACACCCGCACCACCTGCAGCAGGCAGCGTTCGATTCCTGTATAGAGGCTCTGCAGGCGCAGCGCCGCCGCATCCACCCGTTCCCCATCCGCCCCTTCATGTTGCCAGCGCTCGCGCAGCTGAACCAGGCTCTCCACCTGGGTGTGCAGCCGACGCCGTTCCACGGCCAGGTCGGTGGAGAGGTCTTGCAGGCGTTGGGCTGGGAGGGGATCGGTAGCCATGGCCTTCAGGGAAGCGCCTGCCCTCGCTGGCGGATGCGCTCCTGCCAGGGCACGGGCAACGCCTCCAAACGCACCAGATCCACCGCCACAGGGGAGCCGCCCAGGGTCAGCAGCTGGGCATCGGCACAGCGTTCCGCCAGGGCCAGAGCTTCCAGGAGGGCCTCGCGGGGCAGCCCTTCCACAGCCAGGTCCAGATCGGAGCCGTCGTGAAAGCCGGGCCCGAGCACCGAACCAAACAGCCTCACACCCACTTCGGGCCAGAGCCCTTGCAACTCCTTTGCCACGGCTTTGGCCACCACCAGCAGCTGCTGACGGCGCTCTTCAAGAGCGTCGGATTCCCTTGCCCAGAGCTGGCGCCAGTGCTGTCGTTGGGCCGCTGTCAAGGTCATGCCCACAACCTAGCGGCGCTCTTGTCCCAAGCCTGCAGCGCCCCTGCCAGCAGCCGCCACCCCCTTGCGGGAGAATGGCTTCAGTGATTGTCTTCCCCATGGCGCCGGCCGCTGCCGTTCATCGCCTCGGCCATGTGGCCCTGCGGGTGCAGGACATGGCGCGGGCCAAGCGCTTCTACGAAACCCTGGGCCTGCGCCTCACCTGGGAGGCCGACGACTGGTGCTACCTGCAGTGGCCCCAGACCGGTGAGGGCATCGCCCTGCTGAGCCCCGCCTACACGGCGGCCGGGCCCCACTTCGCCTTCCACTTCCAGCACCGCGCGGAGGTGGATGGGGTGCGGGAGCAGCTGGTGCGTGAAGGCCACAGCTGCGGCCCCGTGCACGACCATCGGGACGGCACCGCCTCCTTTTATATGCAGGATCCAGAGGGCAACTGGCTGGAGATGCTCTACGAACCCGCGCCCGGGCTACCCTCCAACGTGGGAGCGGAGCCCATCCCCCTCACCTACCCCACCAGCCCGGCGTGAGCATGGGGATCGGGGCTGAAGCCCTCGACCTGCTGGAGTGGCCCCGCCTCTGCAGCCAGGTGGCCAACTTCGCTCTCACCACCAGCGGCAGGCGTTTCTGCCAGGCCCTGCCCCTCGCCGCCACCCCGGCCGAAAGTCAGGAGCTGCTGGCTGAAACCACCGAGCTCCTCGCCCTCGACGGCCTCAGCGAGGGGGGCCTGAGCTTTCAAGGGGTGGCCGATCTCTCCCGCACAGTGAGCCTCTGCGCCAAGGGGGGCACCGCCGGCGGAGAGGCCCTCCTGGAGGTGGCCACCACCCTGGCCGCGGCCCGGCGCCTGCGGCGTCAAATCGACGATCCCAGCCTGCGGCCGATCACCACCGCCCTGATCGACAGCCTGCGCACCCTGCCGGAGTTGGAGCAGCGGCTGCAGTTCTGCCTGGAGGAGGGCGGCCGGGTGGCGGATCGAGCCAGCCCTGCCCTGCAGGGCCTGCGGCGCCAGCTGGCCGGCCTGCGGGCCGAGCGGCGGGAGCGGCTTGCGGACCTGCTGCGCCGCTGGGCCCCGTCGTTGCAAGACACGGTGATCGCTGAGCGCAACGGCCGTCCGGTGCTGGCGGTGAAGGCCGGGGCGGCTGCCCAGCTGCCCGGGCTGGTGCACGACAGCTCCGCCTCAGGCAGCACGGTGTTTCTCGAACCCCAAGCCGTGATTCCCCTGGGCAATCGCATCCGGGAGCTGGAAGGCCAGGAGCGGGAGCTGGAGGAGGCGGTGTTGCGAGAGTTGAGCGGCCTGGTGGGGGAGGAGCGTGAGGCCCTGGAGCATCTGCAGTCGGTGCTGCTGCGGCTGGAGGCCGGGCTGGCCCGGGCCCGCTATGGCGCCTGGCTGGGGGCGCTGCGGCCGGAGCTCTCCTCGAATCCCCTGGCCCCCTGGTCCCTTGAAGGCCTGCGCCACCCGCTGCTCCTCTGGCAAGCGCGCCAGGAGGATGGCGCCCCGGTGGTGCCGGTGAGCGTGCGGGTGGCCGAACCGGTGCGGGTGGTGGCCATCACCGGCCCCAACACCGGTGGCAAAACGGTGACGCTCAAAGCGGTGGGACTGGCCGCCCTGATGGCCCGCGCCGGCCTGTTCCTGCCCTGCGGAGCCCCGCCGAAGCTGCCCTGGTGCGCCCAGGTGTTGGCCGACATCGGCGATGAGCAGTCGCTCCAGCAAAACCTTTCCACCTTCAGCGGCCACATCCGCCGCATCGCCCGGATCCTCGCGGCCTTGCCGTTGGCGCACCACACAGCGGCGCCGCCTGGCGCCTCCCTGGTGCTCCTCGATGAGGTGGGCGCCGGCACTGACCCCACGGAGGGCACGGCCCTGGCCATTGCCCTGCTGCGCCAGCTCGCAGAGCGGGCTCACCTCACCATCGCCACCACCCACTTCGGCGAGCTCAAGGCCCTCAAATACGCCGATCCCCGCTTCGAAAACGCTTCAGTGGCCTTCGATGTGGACACCCTCTCTCCCACCTACCACCTGCAGTGGGGGATCCCGGGCCGCAGCAACGCTCTGGCCATCGCCGCACGCCTGGGTCTGGAGCCCGCCGTGCTGCAAGAGGCCGAGGCCCTGCTCGCCCCCCGGGGGGAAGGGGATGTGAACGCCGTGATCGCCGGCCTGGAAGGCCAGCGCCAACGGCAGCAGGAGGCGGCCGAGGAAGCCGCGGCCCTGCTCGCCCGCACCGAACTGCTGCATGAGGAGCTGTTGGCCCGCTGGCAGCAACAGAAAGAGCAGAGCGCCGAACTGCAGGAGCAACGCCGCCAGGAGTTGGAGCGCTCGATTCGCGCCGGCCAGGGGGAGGTGCGGCGGCTGATCCGCCGCCTACGCCAGGCAGGTCGAGCCCAGCCCACGGTGGCGGGGGAAGCGGCGCGGCAGGTGGGCCAGCGGCTGCGGAAACTTGAGGAGACGCACCGGCCCACGCCGGAGCGGCGGGAGCACCAGGGCTGGCTGCCCAAGGTGGGCGAGCGCGTGCGGGTGCTCTCGCTGGGCAAGGCCGGCGAAGTGCTCGCCCTCTCAGACGACGGCAGGGAGCTCACCGTGCGCTGCGGCGTCATGCGGCTCAACCTGGAGCTCACCGCCATCGAGGGGCTGCACGGCGAAAAGGTCACCCCGCCGGAGCCGCGCCAGCCGGTGGTGGCGATCCGCAGCCGCCGCAACCCCGCCAGCCGGGGCCCGGAGGTGCGCACCGAGCGCAACACGGTGGATGTGCGCGGCCTGCGTGTGCATGAAGCAGAGGCTGCGGTGGAGGAGCGGCTGCGCGGCGCCAATGGACCGGTGTGGGTGATCCACGGCATCGGCACCGGCAAGCTCAAGCGGGGCCTGCGGGCCTGGCTGGAAACGGTGCCCTACGTGGAGCGGGTGAGCGACGCTGAGCAGGGCGATGGCGGGCCGGGCTGCAGCGTGGTGTGGGTGAAGTGAGCCACCCCAGCCCCTGGTGCCATCGACGCAAAAGCTGAGCGTCATCATCAGCCGCGCTGTTCCCACAGCCAGCGGCAATCGCGCTGCAGTGCCTGCGCCATGGCCGAGCCCCGAGCCAGCAGATCGGCGTATTCAGCTGGGGTAAGCACCAGGGCATCGCAGCTGAGGGGCAGCTCCGCCAGGGGCCAGAGGAGCAGGCGCCCCCGCTGGGGCCCGCTGGCCCGCCCATCGATCAGCAGCTGATCCAGATCGCTGCCCACGCCCGCCTCGCCGCGGCCGTAGCTGCCAAACACGCCCACCCGCTGCAGACCGGGGCTCAGGCCAGCGCAGCAGCGATTGCGTCAAGGATCGAACGGGCATGGCGCAGGGCGTCGTCGCTCTGGAGCCGCCCGAAGTGGTCGGTCGGGGCTCCATCGGGGAGGCTATCGGGGTGGCGGGTGGGGATGTAGAGAGCATCGAGGATCCGCAGGCGATCTTCGAGATCGCCCACGGCGGCGGCAACCGGAGACGGCAGATCCCGAAACGACCGGCCCAGGCCATGGCCCCATACCTGCTGTCCATGGCGCAGGTGCAAGCCCTTGAAGGCCTTGTCCACGGCCTGGTGGCAGGCAAAACAAGCCCATTCGTGGTGGCCGGCAGCGGCGCTCACCCCAGCCAGCTCCAGATCGGCTTGGGCCTGATGCAGCCAGTCGGCAGAGCGGTTCATGCCGTGATTGTGGCGCTTGGCCGCGATCAGCCTGACGGACATCCGAGCTGCAGCAAAACCCGGGTCGCTCCCTGGGGCCCCAGCCCTGCAGCTGACCTCCCCAGCAGCAGAGCCTCGGGATCAAGCCGCCCCAAACCCATTTCCCCCCTGCGTGGCCATCCTGGTGGGGCCGCCCACCCCAGCCATGAGCCAGGCCCCCTCCCCCCTCTTTCAACACGGCGTCGCCAGCGGCGATCCCCTCGAAGATCGGGTGATCCTCTGGACCCGGCTCACCACCCCCGAAGCCGTTGTGGCCGTGACCTACGAAGTGGCCACCGATTCCGCCTTCACCACGGTGGTGGCCCAAGGCCAGGTGAAAGCCAGCGCCGACGCCGACCACACGGTGCATGTTGATGCCACCGGCCTGGCGCCCGACACCCGCTACGTCTACCGCTTCCGCGCCCAGGGGCACACCTCCCCCACCGGCCGCACCCTGCCCGGCCCAGACGTGAGCCATCTGCGCTTTGCCCAAACCTCCTGCTGCAAGTTCAACGCTGGCTTTTTCAACGCCTACGCCACCCTGGCCGCCCGCGAAGATCTGCAGTTTCTGCTGCACCTTGGGGATTACATCTATGAAGCCTCCAACACACCGCCCGCCGGCCAAACCCCCGGTGCCGACATCGGCCGGCCGTTTGAGCCGCTGCACGAGTGCAAAACCCTGGCGGACTACCGCTGCCGCTACAACCAATATCACCGCGATCCCGATGTGCAGGCCATGCACGCTGCCCTGCCCCTGATCGCCAGCGTGGACGACCACGAATTCGCCGATGGGGCCTGGCGTGGTGGCGCCGATGAACACAAGGAGGAGCGCGACGGGCCCTGGGTCGATCGGGTGAACGCCGCTCTGCGAGCCCGGGCCGAATGGCTGCCGGTGCGGCCGGTGGATCCGGCCGATCCCTGGCGCATCTATCGCAGCCTCCACTTCGGCAAGCTGGCCGATCTGCACCTCACCGCCACCCGCATCTACAGGGATCTGCCCGTACCAGGGCCAGAGATGGCCAGCTCCGAGCGCACGGCCCTGGGGCTCGCGCAACGCCAATGGCTTTTTGACGCCCTGGATCAGAGCAAGGCCCAGTGGCAGCTGATCGGCAATCCCTCGGTGATGGCCACCACCTGGAAGCCCGGCCTGCCGGAGACGGTGCTCACCGCCCTGAAAAAAACCAAGTTGGTGAACAGCAAGGGCGATGGACCCGACGTCGACCAGTGGGATGGCTATCCAGCCAAGCGGGAGATGATCTACAGCTACTTCCAAAACCACCCTGGCAACTTCGTGGTGCTCAGCGGTGACATCCACGTGAGCATGGCTCTGGAGCTGCGCATGGATCCCTTTGACCTGGAGGCAGAACCGATCGCTGTGGAATTTGTGAACACCAGCATCACGGCCCAAAACTTCGACGACAAGATGAAGTGGCCGCCCCGCACCCAATCCCTGGCCTACGAAGCAGAACTCAAACAGCACCTCAACCACGTGAAATATGTGAATCTCGATGGCCATGGCTACAACATCGTCGATGTCACTCCCGAGCGCGTGCAGGTGGAGTGGTGGCATGTCGACACCGTGCTGAGCCCCAGCCGCCAGGAGCATTGCGACGCTGTGATCCATGTCAAGCCCGCCAGCTCCAGGCTGGTGCTCTCTCCCGCCTGAGCGCCACTGGTCAGGGGCGTCGCGCCAGCGCCCCCCTTGGGGCCTTACCCCAGCCGCGGCAATTGGGGCTCCCGCCGGCCAGGCAGTCCCTCGGGCTGCGGCGGGCGCAGGGGGAGCAGGGCGTCTCCGGCCTGGTCAAACAGCCGCCAACCCGCCTGCTCCACCTCCAGATGCACGCTCTCCCCCACCCGAGCTTCCTGCTCTGCGGCCGTGCGCACATGCACCAGCTGGCTGCCCTCCAGAATGCGGCACGTGAGCAGCTGCTCATTGCCCAAGGCTTCCACATGGCTCACCTCCGCCGCCAGGTTGCGGTTGGCCGCAGGGGCCAAATGAAGGTGTTCGGGCCGCAGACCGCCTGTGAGCCGCTGGCCTTGACGGCCCAGCAGCAGAGCCTCCAAGGCGCTGGGCACCGCAAACCTCTTGCCAGCCACTTGCAGCATCCCTCCAGCCACCACCTCCACAGGCAACAGGTTCATGGGCGGGCTGCCGATGAATTGGGCCACAAAGAGATTGGCTGGCTGGCGATAGAGCTCCAATGGCGTGCCCAATTGCTGCAAACGGCCCTGGTGGAGCACGGCGATGCGATGACCCATCGTCATCGCCTCCACCTGGTCGTGGGTGACGTAGATCGTGGTGGTGCCCAGCTGGCGCTGCAACTCCACGATCTGGGTGCGGGTGCCCGTGCGCAACTTGGCATCCAGATTGCTGAGGGGTTCATCCATCAGAAACACGTCGGGTTGGCGCGCGATCGCGCGGCCCAGGGCCACCCGCTGCTTCTGGCCACCGGAGAGCTCCTTCGGCAACCGCTCGAGCAGCGGCTCCAGCTCAAGCATCTTGGCCACCTCGGCGATCCGAGCGTCAATTCGCGCCTCCCGCGCCGAAGGGATGCGCAACGACGGAGGCCAGGGGCGGCTGAGGCGGTGGAGGCCGTCTTGCACCTGTTGAGAAAAGGAGCGGCGCTGGCGGCGGCGCAAGCCAAAACCAAGATTGCCAGCCACCGTGAGGTGGGGATAGAGCGCGTAGCTCTGAAACACCATCGCCAGATTTCTCTGGGAAGGCCGAAGGCCGCTCACCGGCTGATCCCCCACAAAGATCTCGCCGCGGGTGGGCCCATCTAGCCCCGCCAACAGGCGCAACAAGGTGCTCTTGCCGCAGCCGGAAGGCCCCACCAACACCAAAAACTCCCCGTCGGCAATCGCCAGATCCAGCTGATGCAGCACCGTCACAGGCTCTCCACCCCGCCTGGGCGGGTAGGTCTTGCTCACCTGCTCGAACCGAACCTCAGCCAACCGATCGCTGCGACGGGCGGATCCTAAGGTTGATGCAATGCAGTTCATCGATCAGGCCCGCATCACGGTGCGCGGCGGCCACGGTGGGGACGGGATCACAGCCTTCCGTCGCGAGAAGTATGTGCCGGCGGGGGGGCCCTCCGGCGGGGATGGGGGCAAGGGGGGCGATGTGGTGCTGATCGCCGAGAGCAATCTGCAAACCCTGCTCGATTTTCACTACAAACGCCTTTTTGCCGCAGGCGACGGCAGCCGTGGCGGACCGAACCGTTGCACGGGCGCCAGCAGCCCCCCCCTGGTGGTGCGGGTTCCCTGCGGCACCGAGGTGCGCGACGCGCGCACGGGCATCCTGCTCGGTGATCTCACCCGGGCAGGGGATCAACTGGTGGTGGCCCTGGGGGGTCGCGGTGGGCTGGGCAATGCCCATTTCCTGAGCAATCGCAACCGTGCCCCAGAGCGACACACCGAGGGAAAGGAGGGGGAAACCTGGGATCTGATCCTGGAGCTCAAGCTGCTGGCGGAAGTGGGCATCATCGGCTTGCCCAATGCGGGGAAGAGCACCCTGATTTCCGTGCTCTCGGCGGCGCGGCCCAAAATTGCCGACTATCCCTTCACCACCCTGGTGCCCAACCTGGGTGTGGTGCGCAGGCCCAGCGGCGATGGCACAGTCTTTGCGGATATCCCCGGGCTGATTGAGGGAGCAGCCGCTGGAGCGGGGCTGGGCCACGACTTTCTGCGCCACATCGAGCGCACAAAACTGCTGGTGCACCTGCTCGATGCCCACTCAGAGGATGTGGTTGCCGATCTGGCCGTGGTGGAACGGGAATTGACGAACTATGGCCACGGCCTGACACGAAAACCAAGGCTTGTCGTGCTCAACAAGTCTGATCTGTTGCAGGCAGATGGGTTGGACGACCGAGTGGCAGCCGTGGAAGCTTGGGGGGAAGGGGCCGGCTGGGTTGCAAAGCGGCCCCTGGTGATTTCTGCCGCCACCTCCAAGGGCCTGGAGCCGCTTCTGGAGGCCATCTGGCATCTGCTGGAATCAGCTCAGTCGTCGTAAACGCGGCACTCGGGGGCTTCCGGGTTCAGATCGCAGAACACCTCAAGAGGGGTGGGATCGTGGTTGTCTTCCGGGTGATGGGATTTGTACTCCTCCAAGGACTTGAGCTCCTCTTCGAGGTGACGCACCTTGCCGAGATCGCCTGAGGCCCTGGCCTGCTCGATATCCTCCTTGTCCTTTTCGATGTGCTCGTCGATGCTTTTCATGACAGACGGCCGCTGTTGCCGGCGGGAGTTCACGGCGCCTACCTTACGGGGCCCATCGGCCAACCGCCTGCCCCATGTGCGCTGGTCCTGATGAATGGCGATCCATCGGCCCAAGGAAAGCCACAGCCGAGGCGGTCAGGCCGGGCGCTCACTGAGGTGCAGCCAGCGCTCCTCAGCGGTTTCAATCCGCTCCAGCAGCTCCGCCAGCTCCTCGCTGAGCTGTTCCAGTTCGCTGTAGGTGCTGCTGCCCGAGCCTGCCAGCCGCTCCTCCAGGGAGCGACGTTGCAGCTCCCACAGGGGCAGATCCCTCTCCAGGGCCTCCAATTCCCGGCACTCCTTGTAGCTGAGCCGCGCCTGGGCAGCCTTCTCCGGGGGGGATGGGGGCACGGGGGCGGCTGCGCCGGAGTGGGCTGGCTTCGAGACCGCCATCTCCAGCGGGGCCTGCCTTTGGGCCTCCAAATAGGCGCTGTAGTTGCCCTCAAAGCGCTGCGCTTCACCATGGCCCAGCACAAAGAGACGATCCACGGTGCGATCCAAAAACCAGCGGTCGTGGGAGACCACCACCACGCAACCGCGGAAGTCCTCCAGAAAATCCTCCAGCACCGACAGGGTGGCCACATCCAGATCGTTGGTGGGTTCATCGAGCAGCAGCACGTTGGGCGCCTCCATCAGCAGACGGCAGAGGTGCAAGCGGCGCCGTTCCCCACCAGAGAGCTTGGCCACAGGCTGATGTTGCTGGGCTGGCGGGAAGAGAAAGCGCTCCAACAGCTGGGAGGCGCTGAGCTCCTGGCCGTCCACCTGCACGCGGCTGGCGGCCTCCTTCACCACATCAATCACCTTGCGATCCGGGTCCCCCTGGAGCACGGCACTGTGTTGATCGAAGCTGGCCAACCGCACGGTCGCCCCCAACTCCAGCGTCCCGGCGCTGGGCGGGCGGCGACCCGCCAACACCTCCAGGAGGGTGGATTTGCCCACTCCGTTGGGGCCGATGATGCCCACCCGGTCCTCGGGGCTGAAGTTGTAGCTGAAGTTGGCCAGCAAGGGGCGACCCTCCACCGCCACCGCCAGCTGCTCCGCGCAGATCACCCGTTTGCCCAAGCGCTGTGCCGTGGCGGCCATCTCCAGCCGCGAGCGGCCCTTGGTCGGGCCGGCGTCCTGAAGGGCAGCGATGCGCTGCAAGCGCGCCTTTTGCTTGGTGCTGCGGGCCTTGGGACCCTGCCGAAGCCAGGCGAGCTCCCGCCGCATCGTGGAGCGATAGGTGGCCGCCGCGGCCGCCGCCACCACCTCCTCCTGGGCCCGCTGCTCGAGGTAGGTGGCGTAGTTGCCCGCATAGTGGCGCGCCACGCCCCCTTCCACCGCCACGATCCGGCGGGTGACCCGATCGAGCAGGTAGCGATCGTGGGTGACGAGCACCACCGCCCCGGGATAGCGATCCAGCCAGCTCTGGAGCCACTCCACCCCCTCGGCATCGAGGTGGTTGGTGGGCTCATCGAGCAGCAACACATCCGGTTGGGCCACCAGAGCCGCGGCCAGCGCCACCCGGCGCCGGTTGCCGCCGGAGAGAGCCCACATGGTTTGGCCCAGCGCCTCAGGGTTTGAGCCGATCCCCAAACGGTCGAGCACGGTGTGGCAGTCGCGCTCCAGATCCCAGGCCTGCTTGGCCTCCATCTGGCGCTGCACCTCCGCCAGACGGGAGAGGAGCTGCGACGAGTCGGGTTCGGCGCTGAGGGCAAGGGCAAGCCGCTCATGCTCGCGCAGCAACACCATGCGCTCGCCACCGCCCTGAAACACCTGATCGAGCACAGTGGCCGCCGGATCGAAGGCCGGCTCCTGATCCAACAACACCACTTCAAGCCGGGCCAGGCACTGGCGACGCCCCTGTTGCAGGGGCTCCACCCCCGCCAAGACCCGCAACAGGGTGGATTTGCCTGCGCCGTTGGGGCCGATCAGGCCCAGCCGATCTCCCGCCGTGAGGGTGAGATCCAGATCGCGAAAGAGGGAGCGCAGGCCAAAGTCCTTGCCGGCCCCTTCAAGGCGAATCCAATTCACAGCGTCGCCCCTGGCGCTTGGGGAGGAACCATGCCACGCCGCAGCTGCTCCAGATGGGTGAACACGCTCTTGTCGCCCACATCAGCCGCCGCCGCCATGGGGAATTTGCGCAGGCAGAGCAGCAACAGGAGCGCCGCCTGAGCGGTGAGCAGCCACAGGCAGGCCGACACCGAGAGCAGCCCCGTCAGCCGGCCCAGGAGAGCCAGGGGCAGCAGCAGGGTCACCCCGATGGCTTCGGGGCGCCGGAAGCAGAAAAACTCCTTGAACCCCACCCCGGTGAGGGCCGCGAAGAAGGGCCCCACCGCCAGGATGGCCACGGGACGGGTCCAGGCCTCGGCCACCATCGCCGCCGGCGTGAGCCACACGGCCAAGGCCAGCAAGCCCAGGCAGCCAGCCAACCAAAACAGCTGCAGGGCCCGATGCAGGGGGCGCAGATAAATGTGGATCCAGCGCAGCGCCAACCCCAGCCCCACCGCCATCACCACCAGCCAGGGCCACAGGCCTTGGCTGCCCCACTGATGCCATTGCAGCGCCAGAGCCAGTTGGGCCACGGCGACGCTGGTGAGGGCCAGGCGGTAGGCCAGCACCTCCCGCCGATCCTCGGCGGTGATGGTGTAGGGCCCGAAGGCGCCCTCAAACACGGGATCGCCGGGTGGGGCAGTGTGAACGGACAAGCTGCTGCTCATGGAAGGGTGGGTGGGGCGCTGTTCACCAGTGTGGCCAGATCCGGCCCTGCCGGGATGAGGCCCGAGGGGTGGAGGGGAAAAAGGGCGCCGAAGTAATCCTGGCGCCACTGCGCGGCAGCGCAGGTGGCCGCCACGCCCGCCAGGGCGAAAAAGCGGCTCCGCCAGCGCCAAAGGGCCGCCAGCTGCCAGAGGGGTCGCTGGCTGCAGCCAAACAGGGGGGCGTACACCATCTCCCAACGGATCAGGGTGGGGAAGAGCACCACATCCGCCAGGCTGGGCACCTGAGCGGTGCAGAGCCAGCGCTGGCCGCCCTGCTCCTGGAGGTGCAGGGCCTGATTCGCCTCCTCAAGGGCGGCAAACAGCGCCGCCTGGTCGGCGTCATAGGCCTGCTGGCTGCGGGCGAAGCCGCAGCGATACACCCCATCGTTCACGGCACCCTGAAACCGCTCCCGCCAGCCTGCGATGGCCTCAAGTGCCTCTGGCGGCTCCAGATCGGGGGCGGTGGCCGCCGCGGGCCAGCGGTTGAGCAGCTCGATCACACGGGCACTCTCATTCACCAGGATCCGGCCGGTGGTGAGATGCACCAGCAGGGGCACGGTGGCCCGGGCCTGGCGGTTGCCGCCGCTGCGGCGGTAGAGATCCGCCAGGCTGTCGCAACCGAGGAAGGGCTCAGGAAAACGCCAGCGGCCCGCCGCCGGATCGGGCTCCACCATCAGCAGCCGCACGGTGGGCTCCAGTCCCCGCAGGGTCCACACCAGCCAGGCCCGATGGGCCCAGGGGCAGCTGCGCCCCACGATCAACCCGTGGCTCTGCGCTTGGGCGGCATCGCTCGGCACGGGCGGCAGGCTTGTGAAGGCCCCTTCCGGCCGCCTGTAGTGGCCGCGGGCATCGGCTGGGCCCAGGCCAGCCATGAGCTGAAGCCACTGCCAGTGCCAAAAGGCCCGAACGCTGCGCACCAGGGCGGGAGGGGGCGTCATCCAGGCACAGCGGCTCCCCCAACTCTGCGGCAGGCTGGGCCACAGGAGCGAGGGCCGGCGATGGGGGAGGAGAACCAGGGGGGCGCCTGCCGGGTGTTGGTGGTGGGCGGCACGCATGGCAACGAACGCAATGGCGTGCAGCTTCTGGAACGGTGGCGCCAGGCACCGGAAACGCTGGGCGCAGCCGGCCTGGAGGTGGTGCTCACCCCTGGCAATCCCGCGGCGATCGCCGCGGGCCGCCGCTACATCGATCGGGATCTCAACCGCAGCTTCGTGCCTGCCCTCCTGGCCGATCCAGCCCTCCAGGAGCTGGAGCTGCGGCGGGCCCGGCAGCTGCTCGCTGCCTGGGGACCCCAAGGGGAAAGCCCCTGCGCGGTGGCCTTGGATTTGCACAGCACCACAGCCGCCATGGGCAATTCCTGGTGGTGTATGGCCGGCGGCCGGCGGATCTGGCCCTGGCGGCGGGATTGCAGGGGCGCCTGGGGTTGCCGGTGTATCTCCACGAGAAGGATCCTGCCGAGCAGGGCTATCTGGTGGAGCAGTGGCCCTGCGGGTTGGTGATTGAAGTGGGCCCGGTGCCGCAGGGGGTGGTGACGGCCAGCATCTGCGAGCAAACGCAACTGGCCCTGCAATCCGCCTTGGCCCTGCTGGCTGAAGCGCGGCAGGGGGCCATGCGCCTGCCCCGGGAGCTGGTGGTGCACAAACATCTGCGCAGCCTGGATCGGCCCCGAGATGCGATGGGGCAGGCCTGCGCCATGGTGCATGTCCTTCGCCAGGATCGCGACTGGCAGCCGCTGGGCCCTGGCGATGCTTTGTTTCAGGGTTTCGATGGAGCCACCTTCCGCTGGCAACCCAGAGCGGGGGAGCCAGCCACGGTGTGGCCTGTGTTCATCAATGAGGCGGCCTATGAGGAGAAGGGGATTGCCATGAGCCTCACCGAGCGCCAGGTGTGGCCCGTGAGTGCTCACTGGGCAGAAGCGTTGATGGCGTTGGCGGGCTGCGGTTGAAGGGCAACAAAAAGCCGCCCTGAAGCGGCTGTTTCTATCTGACTTGATCGAACCGGTGGCATGGCTCAATCAGCGAATGATGATGATTAACTCGATGATTTATTCGATCATTTGACGGAGGCAAAATCAGGATAGGCCTCCATGCCATGTTCACCAATATCGAGGCCCTCAATCTCCTCTGGTTCGCTCACCCGAATCCCATTGAAGAAGGCCCCGATCACAGACCAAAGCAGCCAAGAAGACAACACGGAGAAGAGGGCGAAGGCAACCACCCCCACGATCTGGATCCCGAGCTGGGTGAAACCATGGCCTGTGAGAAGTCCCTTGTCTGTGTTGAAGAGGCCGACGGCGAGGGTGGCCCAGATGCCGCAGGTGCCGTGGACGGAAAAAGCTCCTACGGGATCGTCAATTTTCAGGGAATCAATCAACATCACCGAAAACACCACGAGCACCCCCGCGATGAAGCCCACGATCCAGGCCACAGGCATGGTGTAGCCATCACATCCGGCGGTGATGCCCACCAGACCCGCGAGGATTCCATTGATGGTCATGGTGAGATCAGGCTTGCCACCCACCATCTGGCTCGTCAGGGTTCCACCGATGCCACCGGCGGCGCCACCGAGGGTGGTGGTGACAGCGATGTAAGGCACTTCAGGGGCCATGGAAAGCCAGGAGCCTGGATTGAAGCCATACCAGCCAATCCAGAGGATGAGACAGCCAAGGGTGGCGATGGCCAGGTTGTGCCCCGGAATCGCCTGGGGCTTGTCGCCCAAAAACTTGCCGATGCGGGGGCCGAGCAGCAGGGCGCCCACCAATCCAGACCAGGCCCCGAATGAATGAACAACAGATGAACCAGCAAAGTCGATGAAGCCAAGCTTGTTCAACCACCCCTGGCCCACGTTCCACTGCCAGGACCCTGAAATTGGATAGAGGATGCCGACAAGAAGCAGGGAGAAGATCACGAAGGGCGCGAATTTGATTCGCTCAGCCACCAATCCCGAAACGATGGTTGCAGCAGTGCCTGCAAAGGCAGCCTGAAAGAGGAAATCAACACTGGGCACAAGCTTTCCTTCTTTGATCATCTCTGGCGTGACGGAAGGATCAAAGAAAAAACCGCCAAATTTAAACCAGCCAGGAACAACCCAATCGGCGTTGTACATTATTTTATAACCAATAAACCAATAGGCCGTTACAGCCAAAGCAAAAACAATCAGATTTTTAGCAAGAATATTGACGGCATTTTTTTGGCGACACAAGCCAGCCTCCACCATCGCAAAGCCAGCATTCATGAAGATCACGAGCACCGCACAAATCAACACAAACATGTTGTTGGCCAGAAAGGCCGGCGTGAGCTCAGGAAGGTTGGCTGCCTTGGCGGAGAGATTGAACACGCCGAGCCCAAGAAGAGCCACAGGCACGCAGGCCCACCAGGCGAAGGATCGGAAGGAGGAGAGGCCGCGAAGGCGCAACAACAGTTGCAACGGAGCGTTGTGCAGATTCTCGGCAGCAAGCGGGACAGGAAGCCTCCGACGCAAGGGAGGGGAAGAAGGCGACATGGGTGCGAAACAGTGAGTTCAAGATTGCGACCATCGCGGGATCCGAAGAACCGAAAAGGTGAACCAACCTTGAGGGCACTGCGCATTCTTTACAGGGAGTCCGGACAATTTTGTATCTCATGCCACAAGAGCCGCTGCGAGACAGGCGAAAAGGAAGCCGCCACGACCATCCAGCCCCGCCCAAAGAGGAAGGAGCCCTCCCGGAGGTCGAATGCAAAGATTAGTGAAAGAAGACCATCTTTGTTCTCAGTGAACAGAATGGCTGGATAGATCTGGATTCAGAAATAGCACTCCAATGACCAGCCAACTGCGCTATCGCGGCCTCGCTTATGACCCTGCCGCACACGAGCGGGCATCCGACCGTCCAGTGCAGCACACCTATCGCGGCCGCACCTACACAGCTCCCCTCCGCCACCTGGAGACACCCTCCGAGATCCAAGACGACCTGCGCTACCGCGGCCTTGCCTACCGCAGCCGTCGCAGCCAAGGGAACACCCCCTGAGGGGCTTCAGCCGCAGACGAAGGTGCTCTGTTCCTTGGTGCAGGGGATGTCAGTTTTGCTGCCGTCGGCCCAGTAGATGCGCAGGCGATCGTCTTCGCTGCCCATGCGCAGGGTGAGGGATTTGATCACACCAGCGGGTGGCTTGCCGGCTTTGTCAGTGCCGTCTTCGCTGCGCACGGAGAGCTTGTTGAGGCGCTGCTCCAGTTGCTGAATCTTCAGATCCACCCGATCGAGCCGCTGGCTTTCCGCCGAGGGCCCCCGCTGGCAGCCACTGGCGGCCAGGGCCGCCACCAAGGCGAGGGAGGCCAGCGCCAGTGTGCGCGCCCGGCCGCCAGGCGCCAACCGGATGCAGGCGCCGAGGCAGCCTGAGGGGGAGCCGGCAGGGGAGATGGCAGAGGACATGGCGGCAGACCGAACACCTCTCCCTCTTAGCCCCCGCCGGGGCCGCAGGCCAGCCGATCACCCCCTGGATCTGCGGAGCGGTTGAGGCGGGCGGCCAAGCCGCCTGTGGAAAAAGGGCAAAGCCGGAAAAGAGCCAAGGGCTCAAGGGGTCAAGGGCCAAGGAGGCGATCCTGGGGGGAGGGAGCAGACGCGGAACCCCACGTTGCTGATGAGGAGGTCCGGGTGGATGCTGTTCCGGGAGGCCGAGCGGCAGAAGCGAGCGGTCCGCTGA
>JBJTWN010000174.1:0-26120 GCA_046081785.1 Cyanobium sp. | reverse complement strand
AGGGGGAGACCAGGGGCAGGGGGAGTTGGCGAGCAATGCGCCAGCAGCAATGCTGCAACACCAGACGAGCAACATTGATCCCGGTGGCGGCCTCAAATCCCGCAAATTCAGGAGCACTGTTGATTTCACAGACCAGATAGTGGTTGCCATCGAAGAGCAGATCCACTCCAGCAACCTCGAGCCCCAGATTGGAAGCGCATTCCCTCGCCAGGACTTCAATCATTGGATCCAACGGGAAGGCCTCGCCTCGTCCACCGCGGGTGATGTTGGCTTTGAAGCTGCCATCGGTGCTCTGCCGCAGCATCGCTCCCACCACCCGGCCGCCGATCACCCAAACCCTGAGATCCTGTCCTGGTCGATCAGCGATGTAACTCTGCAAGATCAGGCTCTGATCGCCGTTCAAGCTGACAACCAACTCCATCAAATCCCGAAAACTGGCGCGATCGCGGCTCAAATAGATTCCTTCCCCATGGCTGCCCACGAGCACCTTCACGACGCAGGGAAACCCGATTTGCCGCTCCACCAGGTCGCAGTCGACAGGAAAGCGCACCAACATCGTTCGTGGAATGGGCAGGTTGGCGCGAGCCAGCTTTTGCAGGCAAACCAACTTGTCTTTCACCGATTCAATGGCCTGGCTGGTGTTGATCACGGGCACCGAAAGCTGCTCGAATTGGCGGAGCACAGCCAGGGTGAACGTGTCGGAGCCGCTCCCTGCCCTTGGCAGCAGCCCATCGGGCAGATCCACCTCCTCCCCGCATCTCCTGATCGAGCGCGCTCCGCCGCGCGTCACGATCAAGTCAATCTCCTCTGAGGAGACGATTTCGAGCTCAATGCCCAAAACTCTGGCCTCTTCAAGAAACCGAATGGCTTCGTAGGGCAGGTCCGTGGCACCATCAGCCAGCTGTTGCAGGATCCACAGCTTCATGGGTTGGCAACCTGAAAGAGCGACTGGACAACTGGGCTCATCTCACCCACCAGCCAAAGACACCGTCTCAATCTGAAGCTGGATCCAACTCAGGACGCGATGGCCAAACGACGCAGACCTGTCGCCCAGGCCACCATCCAATGCGTTCCTGCGCACAGGGCCGAAAGTCGCGCGACTTGGATCGCGCCGATTTGCCCGTCGTCACGCCACCCAGAACTCCTCCGGATCCAGCGCCAGCCCCTCCACCAGCTCGCTGCCAGCCAGCCGTCCCTACCGCTGGTCTTACTCACGTTGCAGCACGAACGAGAGATCATCGAGAGCTCCGCCGGGGTGGCCGACCTGAAGGGGGCGCTAGCGGTCGTGGAGCCGGACCATCCACGTGATATACCTGGCGATGCGTGGTTTGCGCAAAGAAATGCAACAGCAGACCAATACAAGGCTAGAGTTTGATGGATTAGCAGACTGAGCGCTGTGGGAATTGGTATTCGTAGCGCCTTGATCTCCCCCTTTAAATCACTATCACAGAGGCTGGACGCCATCAGAGCAAGGCAACTGTTGAATCGCGTTCCCATGAACACCTTTGCACAGCTCAGTGAGCCCGAGCTGCTGCTCAGCCCTGGAGATCATGCCTTCTGGGAGGCCTACCCGGAGATGACCTTTCCCAAACATCACGGGTTTTTATCGGATCTCAGCCACGCCTCGGCAGAAGCACCGATTCCTGACTGGATGACCATCGATGACGGTGCCTGGGCACCACCGGTCCGATTTGCCCGCGTCAAGGATGCGGTGCTCTGGTTGTTTGACGGCGTCGCCATCACCTCGGCCGGCCAGGTGCTAGACGAGTCGACATTCACATTGGTGGAACGAAGCAAGGACATGACGGCCTTGACGGGCACGACGAACAGTCGGCATGGCACGTTCCTGGATCGCCGTGTGCTGAACGACGCCGAGTGCATTGAGGTCCCGGTTCTGATGCCAGCCAACAGCTGGAATCGTGCCTTTGGACATTGGATCTATGACACCCTGCCATCAATCAAGACCTTCATCAATCCAATCCGTAACGGAGAATTGAAAGTCGTCTTTTCCGAGCTGACAGAGTGGCAGCGACGTTGGCTGGAGCTGTTGGGCGTGCCCAATGAGGCGATTATCGAATCAGGTTATGGCTACGTCAGAGCACGGCATGCCATTGTTCCTTCAACTCTGTCAATCCAAAATGTTCGCTACCCTGGCCCGCAAACAGTCGAACTGATTGAGTAGCTGCGTAGCCTTCCCCTGCCGAAGGCGCCTGAAGCGCCCTATCTCTACCTTTCCAGAGTGGGCCTCGGTCCGTCCTCGCATCGAACCTTGGCCAATGAAAAGCTGATCATCGCGGCGCTGGAACCGCTGGGCTTTGAGGTTGTGGAGGGCGAGACCCTCAGCCCTGGCGAGCAGATTGCCCTGCTTGCGCAGGCTCGAGTGATTCTCGGGCCGGTCGGCTCCGCCTTTGCCCTGAGCGGTTTGGCAGCGGCAGGCGCCAGCATTGTGGAGATCCTGCCTCCACCAGCGGCCCATAGTTGGATCTTTCGGAGTTCAGCAAACTTTGAGCATTTGTATGGTTGTGTCATGGCTGCCGTGATTCCCGAATCCCAAAAGGACCTGAACAATTTCTACGTCAACCGACCCAACTGGTTTTACACTTATCAAGCTGACCCTGCCATCGTGGCGGAGATCGGCCAGCAGGCAATCCAGTTGTCCACCTGATTGATTCGCGGCTTTGACCGCGATCCAAATCAATCCAGCCAGAACTGCCGTGTTGCCGTAGCCTGCGGCGCAGACTTCATGTCTGAAAGAATGCTCTCGATGGCCTTCCGATACAAGGGATAGGTCGACAAGACAGCTTGCAGATTCAGATGACTGCGCTCCCAGTATTTAGAGCGACCATCTTTCCTGGAGTGGCACTTGCCATCCTTGAGATCACAAAGAAACCAAAAGGGATCGACGATCGTAACCCTGGAATCCGACTGAGCCCAAGAATGCAGGGCTTGCATATAAAACTTGCGCTGCTCACGCTGAGCCTGAGCATCAAATGTATAGTCTTTCCGACAGATGGGGTTCAGCCTTGACCAGGCTGTCTGCCTGCAGGTGTCGGAAATGGCCTGATCAAGATCGTAGAACTTTGGATTTGGCGCCACCACCACCAGGCGGTTGCCGGGATCCAGCAGCTTTGAGAAGGCCTGTCTGAACACTTGAACCGCTTGCTTCTGATCCCACTCGGAGGGGAAATTGATGATGGGATCAGCCACCGAAGCGATGACGAAGATCGTGGGACGCTTGATCTGCTGATAAAACCAGCCAGGAGCCTGATTGACCTTCGAGCACTGAGGGTCGGTCAGCCGAGCCTGATCCTGCGGCACGATGCAATTAAGATAGTAGAAGTTGTAAACAGGCAGCCCAAAGTCTCTGGCAATCCCCTCTGCAACTGGAAAAAGTTGATGCGCATGACTGTCACCCATGAAGGCGACGACAGGTTGGCCTGAATCAAAACCAGGCCCTCGCCACAGGCAGACCTTGAGGGACTCCGCAATCACAGAGGCTGAAAGGGTGGCTGACAAGGAGCCGCAATCATTGTTGTGTCTATTCGTTATTGGGCCCACATAGTTGCTTTGCGAAAGACGTCCACGCTGAAAGTCGCCATCCGACTCGTTCACAAGTGCCAACTTCTTGCTGACGCCGGGCAGGGAGAGCAGAGACAGCAGGAGCGTTGCGACTGCAATCGATAGAAACCCCAGCACAAATGTCAACCAACGTTGATTAATGGACAGCGATCGGATCGGACGTTCGATGAACCGATAGGAAGCACTGGCACAGGCAAAGGTGAGCGCCAGAAGCAGCGGCACACTCCACCAGGACAGACCGATCGACCAACGAGCAATCGACAGCACACCCCAATGCCACAGATAGAGGGAGTAGGAGATGAGTCCGATGAAAACGACCCTTTTGTCAGTGAACAGCCTGAACGGGAGGGTGTCCGGCCTCAGGCAGGCCATCAAAACCACGCTGAGCAACACAATGGCAAGTGTGGCTGGCACTGCCACACTCAGCGGCAGGCACATCACCGCAACCATCAGGATCAGCACGGGCAGGGGCGGCACACGCTCCAGGACGCCTGAGAAAGCGTTTCCAGATTTGAGGCCGATCAACAGCAACGCACCCGCCGCCATCTCCCAGAAACGCGTGGGCATCAGAAAGTAGGCCGCTGCCTGATTGGCTGGGTAGGACACGGCGAAACCGATCCAGGAGGCAACGGTCAAGACAACCAAGATCAGAAACAATGCCTTGGTCCCATGGTTTGCCTGTCGAGCAAAACCAGACATCCAGATCAGCAGGGGGAAGATCAGATAAAACTGCTCTTCGACACCCAGCGACCAGGTGTGCATGAAGGAATTCAGCTCTGTTGACTGGGCAAAATAGTCTGTGGACTGTCCTAGAAGATAAAGATTGGACACTCCAAAAAGGCTGCTGATTCCTGTTGTGAGAATGAGTTGCGGAGCCGGATTGAACAGACAGATCAGCAGACTGATCAACACCACAAACACCAGCAAGGCAGGCAGCAGTCGCTTGAAGCGCCTGGCATAAAAACCACCCAGAAAATCCGCAAGGTTCTTGCTCTTATGTCTGGCGAACGAAGCGGTGATAACGTATCCGGAAATGACAAAGAAAATATCGACACCGAGATAGCCGCTTGGCAATAAAGTGTTATTAAAGTGGTTGATGATCACTGCGATGACAGCCAGCGCCCGCAGTCCATCGATTTCCGGACGATAGGTGGTCACTCCACTGAGGTCTTTCGACGAAGCAGACACAGACAAATCGCGGTGTTTGGATAGAGAGGTGACCCTAAGGCACGACTTGTCAAGTCTTGTTGGCGCCACCAGCCCGACAGCTGCGCTGCGTCTCAAATGCAGAAATCTGCATCGACTGAGTGTTGTGCGCACCACGCTGAATCTGCGCCTCGCCGTCGCCCCATCCCCTGCCCGGGCGGTCCCCATCCGGCTGCCGGTGCATCTGGGCCACCGGTTCGCCGTGCTGCCGATGGTGCCACACCCGCTCGAATGGCTCGGGCGTCAGCGTTTCAGTGCCGCGCTGCCGACATCCTTGGCCGTGAAGACGTGATGTCTCCGCTCAGTGCTCCCCTGGGGCATAGTCCCACAGTTTTTGAAATCGCGGATCATTCGCATATGGCGGAGCAGCCCCTCGGATGTTGGCCAAACACTCGCGCAGGCTTGTCTGCCCCTGTGTCGTTCCGCTGGTTCACCGCAACATGCGGAGCATCACTGCCTTGGAGCCATGATTGAAGCAACGTCACAGCAGGACAGGACTGTCGTTTCCAGAGCTTCTACACGATGCGCTTGACTCTTCTGCCGATGGTGGGCTGATCAGTAGTGATAGCGGAGCTGGGCCATCAGCCGGCAGTTGCCTTCCACCTTGTAGACCATGCGATGTTCGTCATTGATGCGCCTTGACCAATAGCCGGAAAGGGCATGGCGGAGAAGTTCCGGCTTGCCGACTCCTTCAAACGGGTTGCGGCTCACCTCCTTGATGAGGAGGTGGATTCGCTTGATCCTTGTGGGGTCTGTGGCATGCCAGTGCAGATAGTCGTCCCAGGCTTGTTCCGTAAAAACCAGCTTCATTCCTGCAGCTCATGCTCCTGGCCTTCCCCGATGTTCAGGCTGTTGATAGCATCCATCAAGCGCCGGGCATTCCTGGGGGAGCGCAGCAGATAGGCAGTTTCCTCCAAGGCCTTGAAGTCGTGTAGCGACACCATCACGTCCGATGGTTCACCATTGCACGTGATGATCATCGGCTCGTGATTGGCGCAGACACGATTCATCGTCTGCGCCAGGTTGGCCCGGGCAGCCGTGTAAGAAATGGCGTCCATGGCAGCCTCAATAGATCTGTACAGGTTGCTGTACGTGAAGCCAGGGATGGTCGTTTGGGCGGCAGCTTGGTGGCCGCGTTGGCCTGCGTGCCGGGCCCATTGGCAGGTTCCGGCAACGGCTCCATCCTTCGCCTCAGCTGCACCTGATGGGGGAAGGGAATCTCGATCGAATGGTCGCGAAAGGGTTGCCAGATTGCTTGCTGCACGGCGCTACTGGTGGAGATGTTGTCGAGGGTGCCGGGGATGGCAGCACGCCCGGCACCCCAACGGCGGTGCACTTCAGCAGAGCCGTTGAAGGCGGACCGCTGAGTCACAGAGCGTTGCAGGGGGGGCTCAGCCCGTCACACCGCCCGCTCAAGGGGAAGCAGCAACCAACTCAGGCGTGTCCCATTGGCTGGTGGAGGTTCATCTTGCGGCGCATGGCGGTTGGCTGTCCTGCAGGTTGAGCTGGATTACCCATCGCCATGCTGCAACGTTGGGCACCCATGGGCCCCGCTGCCACCAGCATCAACGTGGCTTGCCGCCGGCAGCGCGAGGCTGGGTCTGGCGGAGGCGAGGCTTCCTGGACATGCCTTGCGACGACGATCAAGCCAGCCTTTGGCTTTTCACCCGCCGTCGCAACACCCTGGCTTGGCGCCAGGCCAGGAGGGCACCGGCGATCGGCAGAGGTCCTGGCGTGTAGCGCACCAAGGCACCCTTGGTGGTGCTGCCTCCAGTGGCCACATAGACAGTGCCATCTGGCAGGGCAAGCACGCCTGTGGGGCGGTCGATGTTTTCGGCCAACACCTGTCGCTCCAAGGTCACCGGGTTGAAGCGTCTCAGGCTGCCAGTGGCCACGGGATTGAAGAAATCTTCGGCGTATTGCACCAAATAGAGCCAGCCGTCAGCCCCCAGCGATAGGTCCATGACGTTGGTGAACCCGCCCGCAATGGTGGTGGCGGAGTTGGCCGTCCCGTTGGAAGCAAAAATGGAAGCTGTGCCAGCAGTGAATGGGAACCCGGGCAGCTGGGTGTTGTACAGGGTGCCAGTCGGGCTCACGTCCAGGCCTGTGGGAACGGCTTCGGCTGGAGGTGTTGTCGTTGAGATGTTGGCAAAGTCCTGCAATTTCTCTACCGTGCTGGAGCCGTCGTTGACTTTCAACAACCGGTTGGCGCCAGCATCCGTGATGTAGCTGATACCAGCTTTCCATGCCAGAGCAAAGGGGTTGGAGAAGGGTGGGGTATGACTCGGGTTGCTTGTCTCAAAAGCCCCCAAATCGGCCAGGGGAATCGGCGTGGTGCTCGATGCTTTGAACTCCACCAATTTGGCGAAAACCGTACCGCTAGGGCGTGTGGCTGGATCCCCCCGGAAGCCAAACACACCTAGCAAGCGACCATCGCTGGTGGTGGTCAGGTCTTGCAGGCCTGCGACGGGTGAGAGATCGTTGGGATTGGAACTCTTGGCAATCGAATCCAGCAATGTCCACGGGCGGCTGAGGGTGTTCGTGCTTGGGTCATAACGAACCACTGCGCCGGTTTGGCCCCAGCATCGCAATGCCGTTACTGGTCCGGGAGGCGCCCCCGGGACGTCGCAGTTGCCCCCACCCGAGCCGCCCTCGCTGACCAGGATTGCTCCCAAGGGATCGACGGTCAGTCCGCGAGGGTTGAGTAACTCGGTCGCCACCACTTGGCCGGTGTACGTGGGGATCGCTTGGACTGAGGTTGGCAGAACCACCGCGCTGGCGAGAAGCGCCGCTGCTCCGGCACGGCTGAAGAGGACGCGACGGGAAGCACCCATCAGGAATTGGGGGTGACATTGGTCGAGTAAATGCAACTCAATCAAGTCTGATCAAGCGATAGGCTGAAGCATGGAAACGATAAAATCAGACACATAGCTGGGCGAAACAGATCAAAAACGCCATGCATAGCTGTTTGCACAATGTGTTGATTGGCACGCTGATGGCTAATCCCTTCGGCGCTGGCCTGCACGCTTTGCCGCTCTATTTTTCCCCGATGGATCCCCCTGGCTCCTCGCCCCCGGGGGGAGTGTCTGTCGAAGGCAACGGCTCCATCCTTCTCTCCAGCTGCACCTGATGGGGGAAGGGAATCTCGATCGAATGGTCGCGAAAGGCTTGCCAGATTGCTTGCTGCACGGCGCTACTGGTGGAGATGTTGTCGAGGGCGCTGGCGATCCAGAAGCGCAGGCCGTATTGGATCGCCGAGTCGCCGTAGCTCAGTAAAAAGGCTCGCGGCGCTGGGGATGGCAGCACGCCCGCCACCCCCACGGCGGTGCGCTCCAGCAGGGCGATCACTTCGGCTGGGGGGTGGTGGTAGGCCGCGCCGATGCTCACCTGGCAGCGGCGCAGCGAATCGGTGTGGGTGTAGGTGACCGTGGAGTTGGTGAAAAATGTTTGGTTGGGGATCAGCAGCTCCGCGTTGTCGCGATCGCGCCAAAGGGTGGCGGCCCTGGGCCCCAGGCTGCGCACCTGGCAGGCTTCGCCATCCACGATCAACACGTCTCCAGGTCGCACCGAGCCCTCGATGAGCAGCCACAGCCCGCTGATGAAATTCGACACCACCTCTTTGATGCCGAAGCCCACCCCCACCGAGAGCCCCCCGGCCACTGCCACCAGAGCTGTGCGGTTCACCCCTAGCCGCTCCAGAATCCACAGCATCCCGATCCCCACCACGGCGTAGTGGAGGATCACGGCCATGGCCCGGCGGCTTCCGTCGCTGATGCCCAAAAAGCGCTGGGCCACCCAGGCCACGGCCTGGGTGGGGGGTTCCATCCCCATCACCAGCAGGTAGAGCAGCAGCAACGAGCGCAGCAGGCTGCCCAGATTCACGTTGCTGCCCACCCAGTCGCCGATCGGCACCAGGCCGAGCACGAAGGGGTTGTCCACCAGCCGCACCAGCAGCATCACCACACCCACCAGATAGAGGGGACGCAGCAGACGGGAGGAGAGCACTTGCAACGTGCGGGGCGGGAGATGGGCCGCCAGCAGCCGTGGCACCAGCTCCAGAGCTGTCCAGCCAGCGAACAGCCCCGTGAGGATCCCGAGCAGGGCAAAGGGCTGTCTTGCCAGCGCCAGCAGCCCTGTGAGGGTGCCCAAGACCCACAGAGAAACGCCACGCCGCCAGGTTCGACTGCGCATTGCCTCCCCCCTACCCCCCCGTCGGGCCAGGATCCACACTGCAGCCCATACCAAGGGCAACGCCAGCAGTTGCAAGACGACGGGACCGCGGCTCAGGGTGCCCCACCAGCCAGCCAACTCCTGGAACAGCTCATTCATCGCCCATCCCCCCCCGTTGGATCACAGCCACCAGCTCCTCGATGGCACCTTCACTGGTGAGGTCGCCATAGAGGTAGCGGCTCACAATCCGGCCGATGGCCTCCCCCTCCAGATCGCCATGCTGAAACAGGGCCTTGCCCAACCCCTTGCTGCGCACCTGGGCCTGGGCCTGGGCCATGGCCAGCAGGCGCAAGGTCCCTTTGCGGCCCTCCGGCAGGCGCAGGGAGCCCAGCACGGGTACCACCTCCTCCCGCTGCATGGCCAGGTTGCGCTGGGAAAGGGGGGTGACCACGAAGCGAGCAAAGGCCTCCGCCACCTCCCGCTGGGCCGGTGTGGAATTGCGGCCAAAAGCCAACACCCGCTGGCGGCTCAGGGGGCTGGGGGGGCCACCCGGCCCCCTGGGGAGAGGGGCGACGCCCAGATGGGTTCCGAGATCCTTGCGCAGCCTGGCCAGGTTGGTGCTGCGGCAGCTTGTCCAATCCAGCTCGCCCTTGGCCAGCGCCTGGATCAGCTGGCTTTGGGAGACTTGAAACTGCAGATCTGGTATCTGATCCGCTTGCTTGAGCCAGGCCAACCAGCGGCCCAGTGCCGCGCGCCGCTTTGGGGTGGCGGCTTGACCGGCAAAAAGCTCCTCCACGGGGGCGGCCAAACCAAGGCTGCCTAAGGTCCAGGCCAAGTTGAAGCCATCTAAAGGCAAACCCACCCGAAGCCCTTCTGCAGAGAGGCGCAGCAGCCCATTGAGATCGGCAGGGGGCTGGGCCAGGCGCCGCCGATCGAAGCAGGCCAGCTGGGGCAGCAACAAAACGGGTAAGCTCGCGAATTCGCCGCCGGCCGCCTGGGAGTGGCGCACCTCGGCTGGATCCAACTTTTGGCGCAAGCTGGAGGGAATCCGCACCGTTCGGGTGAGCCCGGATCTGTGCAATTGGGCGGCGGTGGTGTTGTTCACGAACAGCAGATCGGGCCCGGTGCCGGCCGCGGTGCGGAGGCGCATCTCTGGGAGGAGGCGATCCTCGGCGAACAACTGCAGCTGCACCCGGGTGCCGGGGTGGATCAGGCGAAACTCCCGCTGGCTGGCATTCAGCCGTTCCCTCAGAGCTTCCGTGAGCTCCGTGTCAATCATCTCATCGCTCGGGATCCCCATGGCCAGCACGATCACCCCCCGCAACTCGTTGCGTTGGCCCCCTGGCTGTGCACGCTCCACCCTGGCGCAGGCGGCCATGGTGCTCGCCACCCATCCGAGGAGGGCCACCGCCGACCAGCTGCGGTGGGGCCAAGGCGAGCGGATCCTCCTGGCCATGAACCGCAGCCGCCTCAGCCCTCGGGATAGAGCAGGTCGTTGAGTTCCTCCTCATCCACGTCGTAGACCCTGGCCAGGGTGGTTTCGATGGCGCTGGTCACCACATCGGGCAGGAAGCGCATGGCATTGAAGGCATCTTCGGCGATCTCTTCGGTGAGCAGCTTCTCGCCGCCCAGCTTTTCATCGTTGATCACGGCCATCACCCAGCTCTGGTAGGCGGTGACAAGATCGGAAAACTCGAGCTCCGGGTCGTTCAGATCCAGGGCCATCGGGGGGCTGCTCCGCGCATGTTGCCTTTGCAGTCTGCCCAAAGGCTGGCCCTGCGGCAGTCTGGGTGCAGTGGTGGATCCCGCGTGCGAGAAGCCCCTTCCCCTGAAGCCACAAGCTGGCAGGCCTCCCTGTTCGACTTCGCCATCACAGAGCTGGTGCGGCAGCACCGCCACAGCTTTGCTCCCCTCTGGACGGCGGAAAGCTGGGCGAAGCTGCTGATCTGGTTGGCCCTCAGCTGCGGCTGCGCCACGGATCAGGCCTCGCTGGAGCGCTTTGCGGCGGGCCTGGGCCCCGCCCTGACGGGCCGCATGCGACGGGTGTTTTTCGAGCGGGAGCTGGCGGATCTCAATCTGCGGCTGATGGCGGATCCAGCGGAAGCTCAGGCGTTGGCCCTTCCCCTTGATGCCCTGGTTTCCGGAGCGGAGATCCCCCAGCTGCAGGAGGCCCTGGAGCGGGTGGGGCTCAGCCAGCGGCTGGCCCCACCGGAGCGCTGGCAGCACCATGAGGCCTTGATCGCCCTGCCCTGGCAGGAGGAGATCACCCCATGCGCCTGATCGGTGAATGTCACAACAGCGCTTACGAGACCCTGGCCGATGCGGTGATGGGCTTTTTCGATCGGCGCGGCGATCTGCAGCGCCCCGGTGTGGCCTTCGGCGGCGCCCCTGACGGCCAGCCCGACAAAGTGTCGACTGACATCAGCCTGGTGGCCATCGACCGCTCCGATCCCGAGGCCCACGGGCTGGCGGAGACCATCCTGCGGGGGGTGTCCGTGGGCTTGAACCGTTGGCTGGCGGAGCGTCCCCTGTTTCTGGAGTGCTGCCCGGAGCGTTCCCTCTTTGTTTGTCCCCTCTTCAACCTGCAGCGCTATGCCCCGGGCGAGGGGTTTGTGCGCTGGCACTGCGACTGGAGCCTGGAGCCCGAAGCCACCGAACCCCACCGGCGCGTGCTGGCCTGGATCCTCTATTGCAACTCCCTGCCGCAAGGCGGCACGGAGTTTCACTGGCAGGATCACCATGTGGAGGCGGAGAAAGGGAAATTGCTGATCTTTCCCGCTGGCCTCTCCCACATTCACCGCGGCAGGGTGAGCCAGACCCACAGCAAAACCATCGCCACTGGCTGGATCAATGCCGGCACCCTTCCGGATTTCATCCACCGGCTTGCTGCTTCCAGCGGCTAGGGCTTGCTGCTCTCCGTGGGCAGGATCAGGCCCTCCAGCCGCCGCTGCAGCTCACCCGTGAGCTCGGCCACAGCCCGGCGGCGGTCGGCCCGGTAGGCCCCGATGCGCTCATCGATGGCGATGGGCGCATCGATGCTCAGCCACACATGGCGGGGGCCCAGGCGGGGGCGGTCCACGGGGACGCCGCCGAGCAGCCGGCGCTGGGTGTCCCAGAGCAGCAGCAGAGTGTCGGCGAAGCGCTCCTGGCTGGGCCGTTCGGCCACATAGGTGCCGCTCACGGCGACGAAGGTTTCCACCAGCCGCATGTGCCACAGCCGCCGCTCGCTCTCCTCCGCCAGCCGGTCGGCCAGGCCCCGCTCCAACGGGGAGCGGGGCCTGGCACCGTTGCCCGGGTGGATCCGCTCCCAACCGGCCTGCTCCAGCCGGCGGCAGCGGCTGGCCAGATCTCCCCGGGGCTGGAGCCCGAAGGAGCTCTCCACCACCTCCAGGGCGGTTTCCAGCAGGCGTTGCAACCGCGCCCCCAGGGCGTGCTGACCCGCCTCGCCCGCTGCCACGGGCACCGGTTCGGGCAGGGGCTTGTGGTAAGCCTCTCGGTAAAAACTCTCCATCAGGGTGAGCAACCGTTCGGCCAGTCGGAACAGCCGGCCGTAGAGCTGCTCCTGTTGCAGGTTGTGGGTGGGATCGCCGGGGAGACCGGCCTCCTGCTCCAACTGGCTGAGCAAGCCCTCGATCGCGGGCCACACCGGCCGGCTGAAGCCGTATTGCAGCCCGATCGGCAGCACGATCATCCGCTCCGCCCGCCCCGATTTGGCCAGCTCTTCAGCGGTCCAGAAGGCCAGCTGGGCCACGCCTGGCTCCAGGGGACTGACCACTTCGTTGTGGCCATTGGTGGCACCCTCCGGGGCCACGGCCAGGGGGTAGGGGCCATCGAGCAACAACTGGCGTGCCGTGCGCAAGGCTGGCGCATCCACCTTGCCCCGCTGGATCGAGCAGCCTCCCAGGTGGCTGAGCAGCCAGCCCACGGTCCGCCCGGCCCAGAGGGGGATGCCACGGTCGTAAAGAAATTGGGCATGGGGGGCTGGCTGCAGGCGCACCCCCCGCCGCTTGGCCTCTTGGGGGAGGGCCCGCCAGAGGAGATGGGCCATGCAGGCTGGATCGTCCACACTGGGATGGCGAAAGGCCAGCAGCAGCCGGCTTTCGCCGGCCTGAAAGCGGGCCATCGCCTCCACCAACCGCTCAGGCTGGCGCACCGCCAAGTGGGTGATTTGGCTGTGTTGCCGCAGCCAGAGGGGCAAGAGAGCGCGGCTCAAGGCCAGCACCGCCCCGTTCAGGCGGGGCGGCAGGAAGTCAAGCGGGGGTTCGGCTGGCATGCCCCAGGCCTAGCAACGGCCCGGCCCAGATGAAGAACTCCCACGACCCCCTGCCAGTGGGGATGTTCAGAGCGCCATCGGTGGCCATGATCCGAACAGCTGTTGTCCATCCGCTTGCTCCAGCCCTCGAAGCCTCACCCGAGCGAGGCGGCTCTCCCCGGGCCCGCCCTGCCTGCGCGCCCGCATCGCCGCCGGATGTTTCCTTCCGCCAAGGGCTGCAGGGCCCTGCCCCTCATGGCGGCCCTGAGCCTGGTGGGCTCCCTTCTGGCCGCTCCTGCCGCTCTGGCGGAAACGGTGGTGGAGCGCGCCGCTCGCACCGGGGTGATCACCATCGGCACCCGCACCAACCTCATCCCCTACGCCTATGTGGATGACAAGGAGCAGCTGGTGGGGGCGTCAGTGGATGTGGCCGAGCGCATCGCCAAGGAGGTGTCGCGTTATCTGCAGAAGCCGGTGCGGCTGGAGTTTCGTCCGGTGGTGAATAACGACGCCCTCTACAAGATGGTGAGCCAGGGCGAGGTGGATCTGGCCTGCGGCATCCCCTTCACCTGGCAGCAGGAGATGGTGGTGGATTACAGCGTTCCCTTCAGCCTCTCGGGCATCCGGTTGCTCACGAAGGGCGGCATGAAAGCTTCTCCTGAGGCCCTGGCCGGCAAGCGCATCGGCGTGATTCCAGGCTCTCTCGGGGAGGCCACGATCCGCACGCTCCAGCCAGCCGCCGTGCGGGTGCCCCAGAAGGATCTCGAAACCGGGGTGGGCTCGGTGATCGCTGGCCGCCTCGATGCGATGGCCGGTGATTCCATCCTGTTGGCGGGCGCGCTGTCGCCCTATGCCAAGCGCTTCAAGGCCACCCAAGTGTATGAGCTGGTGCCACGGGAGGCCTATGGCCGCTATGCGGTGGGCTGCATCCTGCCGGAAAACAACTCCACGTTCCGCAACCTCGCCAATCTGGCCATCGTGGGGCTCCTTCAGGGCTATCTGGATGACGATCCAGCCTCGGTCGCGTCCGTGAACCGCTGGTTTGGCCCCCAGGGCATCGTGCAGTTGCCCGGCGACATGGTGCGCGCCTATTTCGAAGCCGTGCTGCTCACCCATGAACGGTTGGCTCCGGGTGGCGCCCCAGCTGCCGTGGCCACTCCCCCCTCCACTGCCGTCCCCGCGGCCCCCTCTCGCCCTTAGCCCCTGCCTGCCATGCCCCAGTCCCGTTCCGCCGGCCTGCTGGCCTTCCTGCTGGCCCTGCCGCCCTTGGCCCTGGCGGTGCCGCCGGCCAGCGAGGCTGCCGCCACCGCTGCCGCTCCTGAAGCGGGTTCCGTCGAGGCGCCAGCCGGCTCCGTCAGCGGAGCGCCCCCGGCGTCCGAAGCTGCTCCGACACCGGGCGAGGCGATGGAGGCCCGTTTGCGCCGGTTGTCGGAGGCGATCCGCGAGCGATCCGGCCATCTGGAGGAGCACCAGGGGGGCACTCTTGCTGAACCCTGGGTGGCGGCTGGTGCCTGGGGCAACGGCAGGGGCCGCGGCTGGGCGAACCGCGGCTGGGCCAATCGGGCCTTCGGCAACAACTATTACGGCCGGCCGCCGGTGTGGGCCAACTTCCGGCCGGGCTGGGGCAACTTTCGCAATGGTCCCAGCTTTCTCAACTGGTAGCCCCCCCGCCGCTGCGCCCGACCCCCTCCATGGAGTTTTCCCCGCCTCAGCCCGCCGCTGCTCCTGGCGGCGGAGTCATGCCGGCCACCGCCGTCGGCCCCCTGGAGCTGTTGGTGGTGCAGGCCACGCCCTACTGCAATCTCGACTGCGATTACTGCTACTTGCCCGATCGCCACGACCGCCGGCGCTTGGATCCTGCCCTGCTGGATCCGATCCTCGACACGGTGTTGAACAGCCCGTACGTCGCGGGTGATTTCACGCTCCTGTGGCATGCCGGGGAGCCGCTGATGGTGCCTCCCGCGTTTTACGACGAAGCGAGCGTGCGCATTGCCGCGGCCCTGGAGCGCCATGGCCGCCAAGACCTTTGCATCCCCCAAGCGATCCAAACCAATGCCACGGTGATCGATGAACGGTGGTGCGCCTGTTTCGCCCGCAATGGGCTCCAGGTGGGGGTGAGCCTGGATGGACCCGCCGCTCTCCATGACGCCCACCGCCGCACCCGCACCGGGCTGGGCAGCCATGCCGCCACGATGCGGGGCATCGCCCAGCTGCAGCGCCATGGCATTCCCTTTGAGGTGATCACGGTGCTCACCGCCGCCTCCTTGGCGGATCCGGATGGGCTCTTTCACTTCTTTGTGGAGCACGGCATCGGCGATGTGGGCTTCAACATGGAGGAAACCGAAGGCGCCAACCGCCTCTCCAGCCTGGATCAACCCGGCCTGGAGGATCGCTGGCGGGCCTTTCTGGAGCGCTTCTGGGACCTGTGCGCCAGCCACCCCGGCGCGCTGCGCGTGCGGGAATTTGAAACGCTCTGTGGCCAGGTGGTGGGCAACAGCAGGATGGATCACACCGACATGAACCGGCCTTACGTGATCCTGAGCGTGGATGTGGAGGGACGCTTTTCCACCTTTGATCCAGAGTTGCTAGGGGTTCGCACCGAGCGCTACGGCGATTTCGCGCTCGGCCAGGTGGGGCGCGACAGCCTCGCAGCGGTGCTGGCCACGCCAGCTTTCGCCCGCATCGCCGCCGACATGGCCGCTGGCGTGGAGGAGTGTCGCCGCAGCTGCGACCATTTCGCCCTGTGTGGCGGCGGGGCGGGCAGCAACAAATATTGGGAGAAGGGCACCCTGGCCACCAGCGAAACCCAAGCCTGCCGCTGGCGGGTGAAGGTGATGGCCGATGTGGTGCTCTCGGGGTTGGAGCGCTCCTTGGGATTGGGGGAGGTCAGGGGTCCATCAGCCCTGCCGTCTCGCGGGTGAGCCGCTGCAGCTGGCGGGTTTCGAGGGCAAGCACCCGGCGGGCGAACTCGGGGTCGCGCTCCAGGGTGGCGTCGAAGGAATCCACGGGCACAGCGAGCACCCGGGTCCCGTCGATTTCGGCCACGATGGTGTTCTCGGCGGCGCTGTGGGTGAGCACTTCCAGCTCGTCGAGCACCTGGCCGGGACGCATCTGCTCCACCCGAACCTGCTCGCCCGCATGGCGGTTCACCTGGGCTGCGCCTTCGATCAGCAGCAGCAGCTCACGGCAGGTGTCACCGGCCTCGGTGATCGAGGCTCCGGCCCCATAGCTGCGAATCTCCGCTTGCTCCGCCAGGGCATCAAGGGTGTCGGCCCATGTGCGGCGGAAGAAATCGCTGGTGGCCAGCACCACCCGCTTCTCCAGCTCGGGCAGGGCGGAAAGGGCCAGCGGTCCCTCCAAGCTCTCCAGCCGCTTGGCCGTCTCGCGCACCCAGGCGGGCTGTTCCTGGTGTTGCAGGGCTTTTGCCAGAGCCTTGCCTCGCGTTGGATCAAGGGCCGCGCTGAGGGCTGTGGCTGCTGCCGCCACAGCGGGGATGGGATCTTGAGCCAGAGGCATCAGGTGGTTGAGGGTGGCTTCTGACGGCAGCTGGGGTGCGGCGGCAGCTGCCAACCCGGGACGCTGCAGGGCCTGCACGATCCCCGCCGGCAACCGGTCCGACCAGGGTTCGGCGGCCAGAAGCTCTGGCAACACCTGAGACGAGAGCGATGGCAACCGCTCCAGCAGCGGCGTGGCGGCCGGGTCGCTGCCAAGGGTCGCCAGGCACTCCAGGATGGCCCGCACGCCCAGCTCCTCGCGGTGGCGCAGCTGGTCGGCGAGCAGGGCCACCAGCTGGGGCTGCCCCGCAAGAGAGGGTTGATGCAAGCTGAGCTGGGCCTCGCTGAGCTCTTGCAACCGCTGCAGCAGCAGCTCGGCCCGGCGGGTTGCCCCCTCCGCGGGAGAGAGCGCATCGAGCATCTGGGCCTCCTCGCCGGGGCTGATCGAGTACTGCCGCCTGAGGGCTCCCAAGGCCTGCACGCTCCCTTCCCCGCCTCCGGTGCCGGCCACCCCGACTTGCGCCTGCAGACGCAGCAGCCGCTCCAGCGAGCGCCGGTAGCCGCTCAAGCGGACCTGCTCTTCCAAGCTGCGCTTTTTGTCCGGATCGAGCAGGGCGGGGTCCTCCACCCCGAGTTCTTCCAGCAACTGGCGGTGCTCGTCATCGGAGATGCCCAGTTCCTGCCGCATTCGCCGCAGCACCTCCAGGCTGCTGGCAGCGTTCACGTAGCCCTCGCTCAGGGCCTCGCGCACAACCCCTTTGTAGGCCTCATGGCGCTGCTCGCCTCCAAAGCCCGGCAGCACCCGCGCCAACACATACACCTCATCGGGATTGAGATCGCGCAGGCTGCGGCCCTCAAGGAAGCGTCCCACCTGCAAGCCCAGCTTCTGCAGCTGTCGCCGGAAGCGTTCCGCCAGGTTCTCCCTGTCGTAGAGCGCCGGGCTGCGGTGCCAGCCGCGCACCAGCCAGAGTGTGCTGGTGGCGACCAGGGCCACGTCAAAGAGGTATTGCAGCCAGGCTGGAGCGAGCAGCAGCAGGGGCCGGCCCGCAAACAGGAAAAAGATGTTGAAGGCCAGAAACGTGGCCGCCAGAAACACCCGGTGGCGGATCCATTGGCTGTCGGGTTCAGCCCCCTGCCTCCTCACCCGACGCCGCATCCAAGCCTCGGTGGCCCTGCCCCCGAGCCAGCCCAGCCAGGTGAAGAGGCCCAGCACGAGGGGCACCGCCACGATGCGAGGGATGTTGATCGGCTCGCCAAAGAGGAAGAGGCCAGGGCTCAACAGCAGAGTGAGCTGATTCGGCTGGCGGGCCCAGGCTCCGGAAAAGTAATAGCCCCAGTTGCCGGCATAGAGGTAGTAGTAGAGGAAGTAGCCCACCACCAGGCCCAGGTAGGCGTAGCGCTCAAACGCGAACGCCGGGCTGCCTAGACGGGCCCAATACATCCGCTCGGCGTCAATATCGATGCAGGGCTGCTGGCAGGCTACGCAGGCGCTCTGCTCCTCCCCGCTCGCCGTTGTGGTGCGGCACATCGACTGGGTGATCGGCGTGGAGCTCAAATGGGCTTTACTGCCCAACAGTCCCATGGGAGTGGAATAGATGGCCTGCACCGGTGCCATCGGGCAGAAATATTGGCACCAGGCCTTGCCGCCGTAGAGCCAGCCCACGGCCATCGCTGCGGCGATGGTGAACAGTAGCCAGCCGGCCAGCACAAGCCGATCGGCATTGAAAAAAAGGATGCGCCCGCACAGGCCCACAAACAGCCAGCCAAATTGCAGGGCGGAGTAGTGCTTGGCCAGCCAGGAGTCTGGCGGCACCTTGGCGAGTTGCTTGCGGATCTCGCCGGTTTTGGGGTGGATCTTGGCTGTCTGCCGTTGCAGCCCAAGGGCGCGGGGAATCTGGGAGAGGAAGGAGAGGGGGCAGATGCGCCGCCAGAGCTCATGGCCAAACACCAGCAGCACGAAGATGGCGGAGGGCACCACCGCGCCCCAAAAAAGCGTGGTGCCAAGGGGATAGGGCGCTTCCACCAGGCAACGACCCTGCACCTCCACGCAGCTTCCCGGCAGCCGCAGCGGACTCCAGGGGTGATCGGGGGTGGTGAGGCGGGCCGTGAAGGGATCAAAGAACAGCGAGCCGATGATCAGCAGCCACGCTGTGGTGAGGAGCCAGCGCACCACATGGATGCGTTTCTCGCTCAGCTGCGAGCCGGCCATGGCGTCTCATCCGTGATGCGGGGAAATTAGCTAGATCTGTGCCTGTGTTGGCTTCCGTGATCGGGCTCGAGGGCTGGGGGTCTGTCTTCCGGGAGTCGAAAGGCCTCCACTGTGACCTGCCGAAGCTCGGGGGGCGGCAGGAGCATGTAATTGCCGTACAGGCGGCAGAGCGCCTGGTGATAGTGCGCTGTCACAGGGAACGGCCGTCCCTCGAAGTGCAGCGTCATCGTCTGTTCGAACTCTGTTACCGGCCGCGCCAAGGTCCGTATCCTTGCCCAGTTGAGCGAGCCATTCGCCAAGCACACCACCTGATGGGACGGCACCAGCGCCAGCGACCGCAGCAGAGCGTCTTGCACAGCTGTTTTCCATGTCTGCGGCAGCAGGATCAGACGCCGGCGGAGGATGGGATGGAGCCATTGCCGCCAGGCCTGGCACCCTGCCGGACGATCTGGCGCCAACGGATCCCAGTCTCCAGCATGGGGGAGCTGCAGCCGCCCCGCGCTCTTTCGGAGGAAGCGAATCATGGCCAGCTGGCCGCGCCACCACCAGCTCTCAGGCCAAACGGGATCGAAGGGGAAGATGTCGAGGTAAATCCCTTGGTGGTGCTGTGTGAGCTCGCCGCCTGCCAGCCGGAAGACACTGTTGTGACGTCTCACTTTGGCGAAGCACGCGGGAAAGAGTGGATCCGATCGCCAGGTCTGAAGGAAAAAGCGTGGATCCATCAGTGGCGGCGCCTCTCGCAGAAACCGCCGGTATTCGGCTCGCAACATCACCACGTCAATGTCACTGTCCCAGGGAATGAACCCGCCATGCCGCACGGCTCCGAGCAAGCTTCCTGCTCCAAGCTGATAGCTCACCCCCAGGCGGCGACAGATGCGGTCGACTTCCAGCAGCATCTCCAGTTGCACCTCGTGGAGCCGATCGAGATCATCGCCACTCAGACACGCCGAACTCATGGCTGCAGAGGGAGGTGCCGAAGCACTGGGGAAACAACGGTGAGGGGATGCTCAACGCTGACCATGCAGCGGCTTTCCCAGGCGGCCCGACCAGTGGCCAACCGCTCCATCCACTCCTGCCGTTGCGGACACCACTGGAGAAATCCGCGCGACACCCAAGGCTGGGCTACAGCAGTGCGGCAGCTGCCGATGTGCAGCGAAAGATCCGCCCCGCGCACATGGGTCAGCTGGAGTCGAGGACCGTATTTGTTGAAGGCTCGGCGCGACTCCAGGCCCATCAGCACGGCGCAGCGACGGGCTGACTGGCGGACCAGGGTCTCGGGAGGAGGCTCAACATCCCTGGAGCCATCACCCCAGACCAGATTGCGACGGGCGCGTTGCAACTCCGCATCGGTTGGAGGGGGCTGGCAGGCCTCCCGTGCCTGCAGGAGCTCCAGAACGGCAGCTCTGCCACCATGGGCTTCGGCATGATCGACGAGCCGAAATTCCAGCCCGGGGGTTGAGCGGCGCTGCAGCAGCTGTCCCAGGCCATGGAGGTAATGGTTCTGGGCGTCGTCTGGCAGTTGATTCACCCACGACAGCACGCCGCCCACGTAGCTGAGCGAAATTCGCACACCGGCTGGATGCACCGCCGCGATGCGCTGGCCAAAGCTGCGCAAGTAATCGATCCAAAACAGCTCCGACCAGTCTGGGTCGGGGGCAGAAGGCAGTTGCCAGCCCCGGTAGCCCCCAAAGGGGAGGCTGAATTCGATTGGCTCCCCCGCCGCCACAGCGCGTTGCACCTTGGCCGCCATATCGGCCGCTGTGGCGGGGTCCACCGCGCTCCTGCGCCAGGGTCGGGCGGCAATGCGTTGAAGAATCTCCCCTGCCGTTGCGGGAGCGCTGGGACAGGGCGGGTCCTTGGCAGCGGAGGTGAGTCTGACCAGTGTGGCCTCAAGGGCACTGCTCTGCGCGGCAGAAAGGTCTCTCATCGCCAGCCAGCAAGGCTCAACGCTGGCGGTGGGGGGTTCTCCAGAGGGCTTTCCTGCCAATAAGGGATGGAAAGGCCAAGAGTGGCCCCATAAAGGTCGTAGCTGGCTTCGGTGGCACACCAAGCGGGCAAAAGGGCTGTGGCTTGTTTGAGTTGGAGCAGACGAGCCATCAGCAGGGGGAAGGATGCGCCAAAGTTCGGATCGAGCTGCGTCAGAGCGGCAGGCAGGTGCTGGAAGTAAACAACTGGGTTGTCGTAGCGGAACCGCACGGCGAAGGCCGCAGGATTGACCAGCCTGTAGAGCAGTTTGCGGCCGCCGAATCGGAGGTATCGCACGAGCAAGGCACGGGCCGCACGCTCGCGATCCGGCTTGATCGCCGGGTGGATCCTGGTCACAAGCTGGGCCACGGCATTGGGCCAGTGCACAGCCCCGGGCACCAGCTCGTCGAGCAGGCTTCGGCCCACGGGCAGGCTCTCCGCATGGCTCAGCAGGCTGAAGAGATCATCCTCCGGAGCCGTCCGGTGCATCACTGACGTGAAGTCGTAGTTGACCAAAGGCACGCTGTCCACCTCTCCGCGATCGAGCCAAGCCAGTAGACGAGCGACGCGATCTTCCGGCTTGATCCCCGGGGTGGGGGCCAGCTCCTCTATCCCCACCAGGATGTTCTTGGGTGTGGCGTCGCGGAAGGGAATCAGGGCATCGCCGGCCTCCCAGCGGCAGCGAAGCGCTCGCAGTTCACGGCACTCAAAGGGCCTCAAGGGCGGTAAGCCAAGAAGCCTCAACAGCAGTGCGAGCAGCCCGGCCACATGGCTGGCGAGCGGATAGGCGGGGCATTGAGCTGCGCAAGGCCAGTCGAGCAGCGCTCGCTGCAGCTGAAGCAGGTGTGTCAGGCTACGGCGCAGCAAAAGCTTGGACGCCGCCCTGGCCTGAGCGCCCCGTTCAGCCCTCTTCTCCTCGATCCCCCTCAGCAGGCGCATGAGGTCGTAGAGGCGCACTCCTCGCAACGGCTCCACCACCAGAGTTTGGTGGTGGAGCGCGAGCACCTTCGGAACCTGGCTGCCTGTCGCAGCGTGGAGCCACTCCAGTGCGGAGGCTTCGATCGCTGCGTGCTCAGCGCTCGCGCAAACTTTCACATATCCGCCGGCCACGCTCCGATCAGGCCCCCCCAGGTTCCGCTCCTCCTTGCTGATGGTGCGTCTGAACGTGGCAATGGCCAGAGGGTCAACAAGAGTTCGACGAGCCTCGTGCAGGTCCTGGCTAGTGTCGATGTCGCACGTGTGATCTTTGGGGAGGGGCAGAACGTCCACGGGCGACCTGAGAAGCTGCTCGTGCAGCACCTGCCACTGGAGGGTATGGCCACGGATTGCCGCCTCTGCTACTGAGCCCCAGAAGGGCCGCGGCCAGTAGACGGCGGGCGCCATCGCCCCTTGAGTGATGGGCTCGTCGGGGCCTAGCGCGATCAGCTGCTGTGTGGTGGGCTCCATGCGCAGGCCGATCAGGACGTCCCGGTGGGCGTTGAGGATTGGCTGACTGGCCACCAGCAGACGACCGGAATCGTGGCCCAAAAGCCGCTCGAGGGCTTGCGGGTGATAGAGCGTGTCGGCGAAGAGCACCAAGGCACCCTGCAGCTGCTCGCCCTCCAGGTCGGCCAGGCCGGCCGCCAGGGTGGCGAGCAAGGACCCCTTGGCGAGCGAGGGGTTGCCATGGCAGGCGATGCTTGGCGAGAGGGCTCTGGCGGCCGCTGCAATGTCGCTGGCACGGTGGCTGACGACCACACAGATCTTGCTGCCCGGTGCGAGAAGGAGAAGTTGCCTCAGGAGCCGCTGCAGAGATCCTTCGTTGCCAATCAGCGGAACGAGACTTTTATGGTGGTGGCCTCCGAAGCGGCGGCCCAGGCCGGCCGCAAGGACAACAATGGCTTTGGGCAGACTCAAGCGAGGAGCTTTTTCACACAAACAGCCTCACCCTAACAATGACTCGACTCCGGTTTGCTTTCTTTCGCGGATGTTCTGCCACCTGCCCACCCGCCCAGGCGCAGGGCAAGGCCTCAGTGGCCAAGATCGGTGATTGGCAATGCCAAGCCAGCGCCAATTGCTGAGGATCATCATCATGGTGTCGACTTTCAGGTTGGGATAGGCGATGCTCCTGTAGACGATCTGGCTGGCTTGGCAACGCATGTCTTTCCCCGCCTGGGTCCCTCCAGGCTCTGTTGCTCTGCCTGTGCTCCCCAAAACGCAGGTCGCCTCGTTTTGTCAGGATGGTTGGGTTTGCCTTGCCAGCCATGCGCAGTGCCCTGCCTCTGCTGGCCGTGGTGGTGGGGAGCGTGCAGCTCGCTCCGCCGCTCCAGGCCCAGCTCACCACCACCAGCGCCACTCCCTCGGTGGTGCGCTCGATGGCGCCCGAAGCCAAGCCCAATCCCAGCCTTGAGGCGGCCCTGCGCGAGGTGCTCTTCCCGGTGCGGATCGTTGATGAGCAGGGCCATGGGCCGGATCCCGGCAGCGCTGAGGCTGAGAGCGCACAACGGTTCAAGATCAAGGCGGAATGCGAGCAGATGCCGGCCCACCGCTACACCTGGAGTCGGGTGGATCTCAATGGTGATGGCAGGCCCGAGTTGGTGGCCCAGGTTGTGGGCCCGATGTTTTGCGGCACCGGCGGTTGCCCTCTGTTCATCTTCCGCGAGACAAGCCCGGGCCGCCTTCAGCTGATCACCCGGATGGGCCTGTTCAAGGATCCGTTGATCGTCTCGGAGTCTCGCCACAACGGCTGGAGGGATCTGATCACCCGGGTGCGGGTGAATGCAGGCTCCGGTTACTACGCCAAGCTGCGCTTTGACGGGCGTGGTTACCCCACCAACCCCAGTGTGGCCCCGGCCCTCCCCTTGCGCCGCGCCGAACCCGGCGTGGCCTACTTGGCGTGGAATGACAAGGACCCCCGCGCCCATCAGCTCCCTTGCGAGGCTCAGGCAGCCACGCGCACGGATTCCTTGCAGAAGCGGGAGGAAGCGATCGCACCAGCGGGGAGATAGGACCAGATCGGATCCTGGCGCAGGCGCCCCTGGCCCATCTCCAGCAGAGATTGCACGGGAGTCCCCGCAGGCTCGGGTTTGGCCTGCCCCTCACCCCAAGCCGTTGCGGAACCTGCGCCCACGCCCACACCGAGCAGATGTGCCATCCTCTCCCCATTGTTTTGAGCACGAGGCTGGACCTTGGGGCCGCCATTTGCTGCCGGCGTGGTCCGCCGATCTTGTGCAGCCCTGGGCCGCCTGGCTGTGGTGAGCGCCTTGCTCAACGGCCTGGCCCCCCTGGCCCTGCGAGCCCAGGACACCTTGTTCAGCCCCACCACCACCGTGCGGATGAATGTGAATGCGGTGGTGGGTGCCCTTCGCTACGAGGGCAGCGCCGTGGATCAGGGTGCCAACACGGCGGTCGGCGTCCCGCTGCTCAACGGCGTCAGCGTCAACCAGGACGCCCGGCTCACGCTCGATACGAGCGTGACGGGGCAAGATCTGTTTCGGGTGCGGTTGCGCAGCGGCAACTTCGGCCCCTCGGGCTTCTTCTCCAATCCCCCCACGCCGCTCACCCGGTTGGATTTCGCTTTCGAGGAGCCTCTCTGCCGCCCTGATGACGACACTTGCAGCCGTCTTCTGGTGACGGTGAACCGCGCCTATCTCCAGATTCCCCTGGGCAGGCAGGTTCGCCTCACGGCGGGCAGCCGCCTGATGCAACTCGATCTGCTGCCGGTGTGGCCGAGCGTTGCCAACGACTCGCCGATTCTGGAGCTGTTTCAGCGGGCGGGCGCTGCGGGGGCCTACAGCCGGCGAGTGGGCAGTGGTTTCGGGGCCTGGTGGCAGCCGGAAGGAGCCCTGAAGGGCCTCTCCATCGCCTATGGCGCCGTGGCTCCAGAAGCCTCCACTGGATCGCCCGCGCAGGGAGGCCTTTACACGGCCGCCGGCGGCCAGACGAACACCGTGCAGCTCGCCTACACCAGGCCCAACTGGAATCTCACCGCCGCCTACACCCGAAACGGCCAGCGGGCCCTGCTGCGGGGCACCCCCCTGACCAGCCAGCTTGCTGCCGATTCCCGCCATGGGGCGATCCACTCCTGGTCGCTGGCAGGGTATTGGCAACCCACTGACGCGGGCTGGCTCCCCTCGATCAGCGCCGGCTGGGGGCTCGATCGCTTTGCCTTTGCCTCCTATCCGGTGGCGGGCTTGTCTGGAGTGAGCACCAGCTCCTGGAGCGTGGGCCTCACCTGGAGCGATGTGCTCAGCTCCGGCAACAGCGTTTCGCTGGCGGTGGGAGCCCCCGCCCACGTCATTGGGCTGGAGGGATTGGAACGGGTGGATGACACGGGCATGGCCCTGGAAGCCTCCAGCCTGTTTCCTCTGAGCGACACCTTCAGCCTCACGCCAGCTCTCTTTTGGCTGAGCCGGCCCCGGGGAGCGATGGGAGGCACCGCCTCCCTCAATGAAGCCTTGCTGCCCGCCAAGGCGCCAGGGGTGCCCAGCCTTGGCGTGTGGGGAGGGCTGCTGCGCGCCACGCTTCGCTTTTGAAGGGCACGGTTCAAGCGTGTGTGCTGGATAGGATCAGCCGAGATTCTCTACGGTTGGTGGTTGCTTTTGGCAATCATCATCACGACGCCTCCATCGCCAATGAGCCATCAGCAAATCTGCAGCGAGCCAAGATGAACCTTGTCGAGGGTCAACTACAGGTTCAATCGTTTCTGACGGTGACCTTGGGCATCCTGGTGCTTTTTCTTGGCAAAGCACTCAACAGTCGGGTGGCTCTGTTGCGGGAATTCACCATCCCTGAGCCCGTCACTGGCGGCCTGTTTGTGGCGCTGCTGATCGCCTTGCTGCATGGGGCCTTCGGCCTAGACATCAGCTTCGGCCTGAGGGCCCGCGACTTGCTGCTCGTTTACTTCTTCACCACCGTGGGCATGAATGCCAGCTTCGCCGATTTGCGCCGCGGCGGCCGTTCGCTGGTGGTGCTGCTCGTGCTCACGCTGGCGTTGATGTTGGCGCAAAACCTGCTGGGCATCGCCCTGGCCCGCTGGGGTGGGATGCCCGCCGCCACCGGCCTTCTCATGGGCACGGTGTCGCTGATTGGCGGCCATGGCACCACCATCGCCTGGGCACCGAAATTCGCCGCCGACTATGGGGTGGCCAATGCCCTGGAGATCGGCATCGCCGCCGCCACGTTTGGCTTGATCCTGGCCAGTGCCAGCGGTGGCCCCATCGCCCGTTTCCTGATCCGCAGACACCGGCTGGCGGCCCCCGAACCT
>JBJTWN010000173.1:0-7287 GCA_046081785.1 Cyanobium sp. | reverse complement strand
ACGTGGGTATAGATCATGGTCGTACTCACATCCTTGTGGCCCAGCAGCTCCTGGATGGTGCGAATGTCCTGGCCCCGCTCCAACAGGTGCGTGGCAAAAGAGTGGCGGAAGGTATGACAGCTCGCCTGCTTGGTGACTCCGGCTCCGGCTACGGCTCGTTTCACCGCCTTCTGCACCACGCTTGGATCGAGGTGGTGGCGGCCCTGGGTGCCGGACGCTCGGTCGCGCCAGCGATTCGGTTGGGGGAACACCCACTGCCAGCCCCACTCACGATTGGCATTCGGCTACTTCCGAGCCAGTGCACAGGGCATCAGCACCCGCCCCCAGCCAGCAACCAGGTCGCTCTGGTGCAGACTGCGCACCCGGAACAGATGCACTTGCAAAGCCGGCACCAGGCTCTCTGGCAGCAAGGTGAGCCGGTCTTTACCCCCCTTCCCGTCGCGCACTGTGAGTTCCCGGCGCTGAACATCCAGATCCTTCACCCGTAGCCGCAGGGCCTCCATCAGCCGTAGGCCGCTGCCATAGAGCAGCCCCACCACCAGGGCCGCTTCGCCCTCCAGCCGCTCCCGCACCGCCTGCACCTCGGCTTCGGTCAGCACCACCGGCACCCGCTGACGTGTTCGAGCTCGAACCACTCCTTCCAGTTCCAGGTCCTGTTCCAGCAGTCCCCTGTAAAGAAACAACAGCGTCGCCAAGGCCTGGTTCTGGGTAGAAGCACTCACCTGTTCCTCAACAGCCAGATGGGTGAGGAAGGCATTCACCTCAGCGCTGCCCATCTCCCTTGGATGACGCAGGTGGTGAAACCGCAAAAACCGCCGCAGCCACTGCTCATAGGCCTTCACCGTGCGGCGGGCGTAGTGGCGGGTCTGCAGTTCCTCCCGGTAGCGCTGGATCAGGCCCGGCGGGCGGGAAGCGCCGGGCGGGGTTTTGCCCGAGCTCATGGGAGTCGTTCTGGGTTTATCTCTTCAGCATTCCCTGCGCCTGCCGCGCCGCCCTACCGATCACCGGGGCTCTTTGCCCTCTCGGCTCGCCCGCTCCCCCATCGGGGGGAAGCGGCTGGCGCGGCGATATTCCGGATCGGGATTGTGGCGCTGCAGCTGCCGCACAGCCGCCAGAGCCATGCCGGCCACCACGCCGAAACCGCCCATCAGCACGGTGCTCCAAAACAGCTCTCGGGAGCTGAGACGCACGGTGGTGTGCGCCACGATCGCGCGCAAAAACATGGCGATCGCCAGGCCGGCCGCTCCGCTCACCAGCCCCGCCAACACCACCCGCCTGCCGGAGAGAGGGGGCTGCTGGCTCCTGCTGGGGCGCTCCGGGGGTGGCGGGCTCATGGCGCCGGGACCTCTTCGCTGGCCGCCAGCTCAGGGGGGCGGCTGCCCGTGAGCTGCTTCATCACCACATAAAACACCGGCACCACAAACAGCGACAGCACGGTGGCCACCGCCAGCCCGCCGAACACCACCGTGCCGAGCGACGCATGCCCCCGAGCGCCGGCGCCGCTCGCCAACACCAGCGGCAAGAAGCCAAACAACGAGGAGATGGCGGTCATCAGGATGGGGCGAAAGCGGGAGCGGGCCGCATCGGAGGCCGCCTCCAGGGCCGTGGCGCCCTCCTCCATGCGCTGATTGGCCGTGTCGACGATCAAGATGCCGTTTTTGGCCGCCAGGCCGATCAGCATCACCAGCCCCACCTGGGCAAAGATGTTGAGCACCTCGCCGCGGGCTGCCAAAAACAGCAGCGCTCCCAACATGGCCGTTGGCACTGTCATCAAAATGATCAACGGATCGGTGTAGCTCTCGTATTGGGCGGCAAGCACCAGATAGGCCGTGAGGATGCCCAGGCCAAAGACCACGATCGCCAAGGCGCCGGCGCGAATCTCCTCTCGGGAGATGCCGGTCCAGTCAGTGCTGATGCCAGTGACGGAGAGGTCGTCAAACAAGCGACGCATGTCGTTGATCGCCTGGCCCGAGCTGCGGCCAGCGGCCGGGGTGCCCTCCACCTTGATCGCCCGGAACAGATTGAAGCGAGGGATCACCGCTGGACCCGTGACCGGCTTGATCTGGATGAATTCCGAGAGGGCCACCGGCTCGCCCGAGCCATTCTTGGCATACAGCGTGCGCAGTTTGTCTGGCGTGGCGCGGAAGCCCGCATCCGCCTGCACAAACACCTTGCGGATTCGGCCGCTCTCGAAGGTGTCGTTGACATAAAAGGAGCCGATGTTGAAGCTGAAGGCCTGCATGGCGCTCTGAAAATCAACCCCCAGCGACGCCATGCGGTCGCGATCCACCAGGATCTCCAGCTGGGGCGCCTCCGGGGAGAACTGCGTGAACACCCGGTCGAACAGGCCGCTGCCGTTGGCGCTGCCGATCAGCCGCTGGGCTGTTTCAAAAAACTGGTTGTCGCTCAGGGCGCCGCCGCTGCGATTGAGCAGCTGCATCTCAAAACCAGCCCCTTGGCCGTAGCCGGGAATCGCCGGCGGCTCGATCGCAATCACGCGCGCCCCCTCGATGGAGGCGAAGCGTCGATTGAGGCGCTGCACGATGGCCTCCATCGCTTGATCGCGGTTGGACCGCTCGCCCCAGTTGGTGGTGCCGAAAAAGAACAGGCCACGATTGGGGGCATTGCCGGCGAAGCTGGCCCCACTGAAGATGGCTGCGCTCTCAATGGCCTTCTCCTCCCGCAGGATCGCCGCCACCTGCTGATTGATCCTTTGCGTGGTCTCCAGCGAGCCTCCATCAGGGGCCTGCACGATGCCGATCGCATAGCCCTGGTCTTCCACAGGCACAAAACCGCTGGCGATGGTGTTGAAGGCCACCGCCGTGAGGGCGATGCCCGCCAGCAGGGCCCCCATGATCAGGGTGCGGTGGCTGAGCACCCAGGCCAAACCCCGCCGGTAGCCCCGCTCGATCGCCCCGTAGCCACGGTTGAACCAGCGGAAGATCAGCGGCGTCGCCCAGCCGAAGAGGATCCCCGCCAGGGCGAAGACCACGGCCTTCAGCGGGCTGGACACACCGGGAAGCAAGAGGCCCGCCACCCCGCCGGCGATCGTGAGTGGCAGCCGCAGGGGCAAGCCCGTGGCCAGCCGCAGCGCGAAGCCCACCAGCTGCCCCACCGCCAGGGCCCCCAGGGCCGGCAGGGTGCCGCCCCCGCCACTGGCCAGCAGCCCGTACACGAAGCCCACGCCGCCACCTGCGATGGCGTAAGCGCGGCGGCCCGGTGGCTCGCTCTCCCACCCCAGCAGCAACGCCGAGAGCATCGGGGAGAAGGTGAGGGCGTTGAAGGTGGAGATGGCGATTGCGAAGAGGATGGTGGCCGCGAATTGCTGGTAGATGGTGCCGGTGGCTCCGGGGAAGAACAGCACCGGCACAAACACCGCCAAAAGCACCAGCGATGTGGCGATCACCGCGCCGAACAGGCCATCCATCGTGGTCTTGGCCGCCGCCAGGGCGCCCATGCCGGACTCCTTGTTGATCGAGGTGTTCTCCACGATGGTGATCGCGTCATCCACCACGAGCCCCGTGGCCAGCACCAGGCCGAACAGGGTGAGCTGATTGAGCGTGAAGCCAAACACCAGCACCCCCATGAACGCCCCCACCAGCGCCACGGGAATGGCGATGGCCGGCACCAGGGTGGCCTTCCAATCTTGAAGGAAGAGAAACAGCACGAGCACCACCAGGATCACGGCATCCCGCAGGGCATTGGCGACGCCATCGATGGAGGCCCGCACGAAGTCGGTGTTGTCGATGATCTTCTGCATCGTCATGCCCACCGGCATGGTGTCGCGGAACTCCTTGAGCACCTCCTCCACGCCACGGGAGACCTCCAGGGCATTGCTGCCGGTGCGTTGGTAGATCGCCATCCCCACGGAAGGCACACCCCGCAGGTCGGTGGCTTCCACGGCGAAGGTTTCCCCCCCCAGGCTCACTCGGCCCACATCCCGCAGCCGCACCACCCCTCCATCGGCCGTGTTGCGCAGGATGAGATTTTCAAAGTCGCTCTCGCTGCGCAACCGACCCTGGAGTTTCACCGTGAGCGTGTAGGCCTGGCCCGGGGGCGCCGGGGCGCCACCGATCTGGCCCACGGGCACGAGGCGGTTCTGGCTGCGCAGGGCCTGCACCACATCACTGGCGGTGAGCTTGTTGGCGGCCAGGCGCACTGGATCGAGCCAGAGCCGGAAGGCCAGCTGGCGATTGCCGAAATACTGCAACTCCCCCACCCCTGGCACGCGGCGGATGGCATCGGTGAGGTTTTGATCCAGCAGGCCGCTGATCGTTTCCAGGCTGTAGCGCTGCTTGGGATCCTCGCTGGTGAAGTTGTAAACAAGCAGGATCGAGTTGGAGGCTTGGTTCACCGTGATCCCCGATTGCCTCACCTCCTCCGGCAGGCTGGGCTGGGCCAGGGCCACCCGGTTTTGCACATTCACCTGGTTGATGTCGCCATCGCTGCCATTGGCGAAGGTGACCGTGATGGCGCTGCTGCCATCCGCCGTGCTCGTCGAGGAGATGAAATCCATGTTCTCCACACCGTTGATCTGCTGCTCCAGCACGCTCGTCACCCCCTGCTCGACGCTCACCGCGTCGGCGCCCACATAGCGGGAGGTCACCTGCACCGTGGGGGGGGCGATGTCGGGCAGGTTTTCGATCGGCAGGATCGGCAGGGCGATCAAGCCGGCGATCACGATCAGCAGGCTGCACACCGTGGTGAGCACGGGCCGCGTGATGAAGGTGTTGGAGAGCGACATGAGGTATGGCGGCGCAGGCTGGCTAGTTGACCTTCACTGGCAGACCGTGCCGCAGGTTGATCAAGTTGGAGGTGATCAGCCTTTGCCCCGCCTCCAGGCCCCGCACCACCGGATAGCGGTTGTTTTGCAGTGGCCCCAGCTCCACCGGGGTTTGCAGGGCGAAGAGGCTGCCGGGCGGCAGTTTGCGCAGGGCCTCCAGCTTGGCCTGGCCTGGCCGGCGCTCCAGCTCCGCCAGGCTGCCCAGCACAAACACAAACCGCTGCCCGGAGATCTGGGTGACGGCTTCGAACGGCACGGAGAGCTGGGCCCGCTGATCGAGGATCAGGCGGGTGCGGGTGCGCAGGCCGTTGCGCAGCAGGCCGGTGGGATTGGCGAACTCGGCCTTGGCCAGAAGCGATTGGGTGCCTGCCACCACGGCGGGATCCAGGGAGCGCACCACGCTTTGGGCGATCGGGCGGTTCGTGGCGGGGTCCATCAGGATCACGGGCAGCCCCACCCGCAGCCGATTGGAGTAGACGGCCGGCACGTCCACCCTGGCCACCAGCGGGTCGTTGCGAATGATCTGCGTGAAGGGCGCGCCTGCAGCGATCACATCGCCAACCTTCGCCTGCACGTCGCCGATGGTGCCGCTGATCGGCGCCCGCAGATCGCGGAAGCCGAGATCGGCCATGCGCGCCACCAGCGTCATGCGGGAAGAGATGTAGTCCTGCCGGAATTGATCGCGCTGAATCGCGCTGGCCGCGCCCTGCTTCACCAGGTAGTCGTAGCGCTGGAAATTCAGCCGCTTGGTTTCCGTTTCAGCCCGCAGCCTGGCCACCTCCGCCTAGGCCTGGGTTTGATCAAGCACCATCAAGAGCTGGCCCTGGCGCACCTGATCGCCCTGGCGCACGAGCAGGGTTTGGATGCGGCCGCCGGCCTGGGCCGCCAATTGCACCTCCTCCAGCGCCTCCAGGGTGCTCACAGTGTCCACCGCGTCGGCAAAGGGGGCGATGCGGGTTTCCTGCGCCTGCACCGCCAGGGGCGGCCGCGCCGGGGCCTCCGGGCCGCCCTGGCAGCCGGTGAGGAGGGCAGAGAGCAGAAGGGCGCCGATGGGCCTTTTCGCCAGCCTTTGCACCAGCTCCAACGGTTTCACGGGGATCTTGCGGGGGGGAATCAACCCGTGATGAGATTGGCCGGCGTTCATCGTACGGGACGCAACAAGCCCGGCCAACGCCACCCTGTTCCTCGCGGTTTGAGATGGGCAAGCCAGAGTCGTTCGGAGGGAATGTGTCTCAACTGCTGATCTTCGGCGACAGCCTTTGCGATACGGGCAACGCCCGGGCCCTGCTGGGGGATCGGGCCTTTCCCTGCCCGCCCCACTGGGCCAACCGCCGCTGCAACGTTCCCCTTTGGGTGGAGGGGCTGGCGGCGGGGCTGGGCCTGCCGCCCCTCCTGCCCTCCATGGAGGGAGGCACGAACCATGCCTTCGGCGGTGCCCGCTCCGGCCCTGGCTTGTCCCCCAAGGGTGTGCCGAATCTGCTCACCCAGGTGGAGGCTTTCGCCAGCCGTGATCAGCCGGCCTCACAGGCATCGAACGCCACTCTCGCGGTGCTCCGCGCCGGCGCCAACGACTACCTCGATGCTCCACCAGGCCCGGCGGTGGGTGAGGCGGTGAACGCCCACCTGTTGGCTGCCGTGCATGCCCTGGCGGATCGGGGCCTGCGCCGCTTCCTGGTGCCCGATGAATTGCCCTGGGGGTTCAGCCCGATTGAGCTGCCCGGCATCGGCGAGCCGGAGCGCCGCGCCATCAACGGCCTGATCGTTCGCCAGAACAACGCGCTCCGGCAGGAGTTGGCCGACTTGGCGGCGCGGCGGGGGCTGGTGGTGCTGCAGCCGGAGTTCCATCGGCTGCTGGTGGAGGTGCGGGCGCAGCCGGAGGCCTGGGGGTTCCGGGAGATCAGGCAGCCGGCGCTGACCGCCGCTGGCAGTGGGCCCTCTGGCGCCCTGCTTGCTGGGCCCCAAGGAGTGGTGCTGGCTGGTCCCCAAGAGTGTTCTCCCCCTTCCAGCGAGCCGGCGGTTCCCGATGCCAGCGGCTTCCTGTGGTGGGACGCATGGGGGCATCTCACCAGTGCGTTTCACCGGCACCTGGCGGAGCGGGCGTTGGGAGTGTTGCGGGGACGTGGGGCTGCGACTTGAAACCCAGTGGTGGGCTGAGAGTGCGCCAACCCCCTCAAGGCAACGGCAGCTCACACCGCCGGGCCAATTCCATGGCCAAGCCACGGAACTCCTTCCGGCAATCCAGCGTGGCGCGAAGATGGCCACCCAGGGCCCCATCCGCCGGTGTGAGGTGAAACATCGGCTTGCGCGCCTCCTGGGCCAAGGGCATCAGGCTGCGGAAGTGCCTCAGCTGGGCCAGGCAATGGGGGTCGTCGCCTGGTGGATCGGGCACCAGCGGAATCACCACATGGCTGGCGGCGATCATGGCGGCACGGTTCAAGGCGCCCAGGCTTGGCGCCACGTCGATCAGCACCACATCGGCCTGGCGCTCGGCTGCCGCCTTCGCC
>JBJTWN010000172.1:0-11412 GCA_046081785.1 Cyanobium sp. | reverse complement strand
CTTAGCAGGCCAATCAATCTTTTCCTGCTAGGCATTCATATCAATACTCTTCTCGCAAGAATTAGCAGGAAACAGCTATTGATGAAATTCAGGACTGAATTGCTGAACCAACAAGATCTTAAAGGGATTCTTCAAGTCGCTTTGAATACACTGAGGAACCATCCAAAGATTGGTTATCATAGAGCAACGATTTCACTAGTAACCTCGAAGGAAGAAAGAATGGAAAGGTACTTATTACAACACGACGACGCCAAAACCACTAATGACAACAAAATCATTCGACGGGATCTTCAGAAACCAATAATGGATGATCCACTCATGCAGCGAGTATGTGAAAAAGGAACATTTATTATTTCCGACTTAAATACTCTGCGAAAAGACCAGGACAAGAGAAACAAGCTTGACGAATGGGGCTGGGATGAAAAAAATTTTTCAACGCAGGAAGTAAACTCATGGATTGGACTAGCCGCCAAGCATGAATGCGAGACAATAGCTGTCTTCACATTAGACTCCGACAGTCCTAATAATTATGACTATAAGGATGAGCATTTATATGAGTATTTAGAAAGTTTTGGCCAAGCATTTGCAGACCGAGTCTATTCTTATTTTGTCAAGCGAAACTACACCGTGCTGAAGAATATTATGGAAAGAATAGGAGACAAGCTGGACTATATCAACCTAATTGACACAATTCTAGTAAACATCCGTGACGAGCTTAAATGCGAGGAGTGTGCCTAGTTTGAAATTAGCAATGAGGTTCAGAATGACTCGACTAACGATGATGTAACCAGCTCTCACCGCTATCCCAAAAAACTAAGAGTAGCTGAAAAGACGGGTCAGCCTGTGGATAAAAAAAAAGCGGGAACACTTTTCAGAGAAGGCAAAGGCATTATTGGCAAAGTGATGAAGGATAGAAAGCCCTGTATCGTGGCAAATGCTCAGGAAGACAAATACTATATTCCATCACGCGATCTCGAATCTTTTCATCTCTCAATGTTAGTTGTTCCTGTACTTGCTACTAACAAACCAAGTGAAGGTGCACTTGCCACTAGCGCAACAGAGGAAACACGGGTTATAGAAGAAACGCGGGTTATTGGTATAATTTGCTGCCATCAACAAAACCATCCTGATTACTTTACAATCAATGATCGTAAATTGGTTGATAATATCGCATTTGCTACTGCACATATCATTGAACGAACCCGAATTCTTGAGTCCCTAAGCAATATTTCTTTAGAAATGAATATGATCGTTGACGATAGAAAACTTAAGTTCCTATTGCAACGAATCTGTCAGTCTGCTTACGCACTGACCAATGTGAATTCAGCAAGCATTCATTTTCTTGAAGGCCCAGTTGATGAGAAGTATAGACAGAGCCTCAAGCCCAATTTCTCATACCCCATAAATCATGAGGACCCGCCAAGACTAAATGGAGAAGGCGTCACAGAGGAAGTGATTTGAGAACAGAGAACAAAAGAGTTTTCAAAAAGGTTAGAGAATTACGATTTTATCAGTTCAAAGTATTAAGATCTGAACATAAAATGCAAGCTTGTAGTCCCCTTGATTCTTCAAGATGACTCACCAGACAACTCAAATAAACCAATCAAAAAGCTTTTAGGATGCTTGTATCTTGACAAATATCAAGAAGACTTTTTTACAAATGTTGAAAGATTTACGCTTGAACTTTTAGCTAGACATGCCGCCATCAGCCTGAATAAGAATCTGCTGGTTGCTGATAAGATGTTGAGTACGAAAGCCTTAGAGGGCTTGAAGAATGCTATCGAATCTATAGCAGGCCTGGATGACCTTCATAAGCTTCTACAGGAAGTTGCTCGGCTTGCGTATGATATGTGTGATATCCCAGTCACTTTTGAGGAACAACGCAGCAGATCACCTGAGTGGCCCGACCTGATCGCATACGTTGCAGAGTATAGCGATCAAGAAGAGATGCTAATCGTCAAGGCAGCCTATCCCCCACAATATGTCGGCAGGCTTAATGATGCATTTAAGGAGGGGAAAAGGCAAGACAAGGTAGGCATTTCAGGTCTTTCTATGGGTTTGAAAAAAAATAACGAGGCAAAGACATATAACATACCGGACATTCAGATAGAAAAAGAAAATCAGACACTCCCTGCAGAAGAATACATCACACATAACGACAGGGCCAAATCGCAACTTTTGGTGCCAGTTTTGATCAGAGCTACTGATCAAAAGATCCCGCAAAAAATAGTCGTCATCACACTAGAGCATACAACAGCCCATGCCTTCTCAGATTATTTGAAGGACGTTATTGAACAATTTGCTCAACATGTAGCCGTTGCTTATGCACAACAAAGAAGGAAAGATAAAATCAAGAGTGATAATCAAATCGTGACCAGCCTTCATAAATCACTTGAGGTTATCGTTAGAGAGCCTCCTCAGACAATGCTCTATAAAGCAGTAACGCAAACAAGGGAGGCCTTGCAAGCTAAGGCTGTTTATGTAGTGCCGATTGAGAGCATAAATAGTAATGAAATAAAAATACTTTGGGACAAGAGTGAGCCTTCTGTAGATCAGTCAGTTTTAGAGTCAAAATTTAGAATCGTAAACCATGAATCTGATCCCGCTTCCTTTGAAGAAGTCACGACAAGAGTCTTTCAAGACAAAAAAGAGAGTACTGTTGAGTCTGATACTGAAAACGGATTTTGCTTTCTTTTCTCCTCTGGAGAGAAGAGCATTGGAGTAATCTGGATACTTTATAGCCAATACGCACACATTCCGCCATTTGACGTAGACATCATCAGAAGCTATGTAATCAAATTGCACTTTCATATTCAAACTCAACTCAATTTAATCAACTTAAAATGAAGAGTCAGAATGATCTTGATATGCAACTGATGCATGACAACTCCGATGTGAGAAGACAATCCAATAGATATCTGTTTTTGGCCCTGGTTACGTCTTGGACTGGAATCATCTTGCTTGTAACGGGGATTTTCTTTATCTATTTAGGCAAAGAAGAATCCAAAGTGAGATTAGGAGTTTTCAGCGCCTGTATCGGTTTAGCATTGGAAGCTTCTACAATTCTCGTTTTTCGACGTTTAGAGGCGGCCAATAAACGACTAGATCAATATCACAGCGAAAGACTAAGCATAGGACAGCTTAATATTCTCCTCTCTGCTGCAGAACAGGTGTCACAAGCTGACAGTCTCAAAATCAGTTTAATCGAGGGTGCGAAGGGAAAGTGGCTTGCAAATTCACCGAATTCGAAAGCTGAGTAAGATTCTGAGGATACAAGTCATGTCTTCCGAATCAGGCCAATCGATCGATGTGAAGATCCTAAAGCTTGATGGTATGTAAAAAATATTGTGCCATCGGGATGAGGGCTTACAGGATAGACAACCGCAAGCCACAGGCTTATGGAACATCCGCTGTCCCTCTTCACACCCCCTGCCCCTCCAAAAACCGCTCCGCCTCCTCGGTGTAGACCTGTCGCAGCCCCTCCTCCATGCGATCCACCTGGCGCACCATCATCGCCATGCGCGGATGGCCGCGGAAGCGCTCGGCGTGGCGAATCTGAATGGCCCAATAAAGCGCTTGGAAGGGGCAGGCGTCGGGGCCAGTTTTGAGTTTGGGGTTGTAGCGACACTGGGCGCAGTGGTCGCCCATCTTGTCGAGATAGGGGGGGCCGGCGGTGTAGGGCTTGGTGGCGAACCAGCCGCCATCGGCATAGAGCACCATGCCGAGCACATTGGGCACCATCACCCAGTCGTAGGCGTCGACATACATCTCCAGATACCAGCGCAACACGACCTGGGGCTCGTAAGCGCCAAGCAGAAAGTAGTTACCAAGCACCATCAGGCGCTGGATGTGGTGGTTGTAGCCCAGCCGCAGGGCGTCCTGGATCGCTGTGGCCACGCAACGCAACTCCGTTTCGCCCGTGTAGGCCCAGCTCGGCAAAGGGCGGTGGGCCTCAAGGGCATTCACCTGGCCATACTCCGGCATGTGGCGCCAATACATGCCATGGATGAATTCCCGCCAGCCCACGATCTGCCGCACAAAGCCCTCCACCGATGCCAATGGCGCCCGCCCTTCCGCGTAGGCCGCCTCCGCCGCCCGCACGCATTCCATCGGCGTGAGCAGGCCGATGTTGAGCAAGGGGGAGAGCACCGAGTGGAAGAGCACGGGCTCGGCCTCCACCATCAGGTCTTCCCAGGGGCCAAAGCCCGCCAGCCGCTCCGCCACAAACCGCTCCAGCCACGCCAGCGCCCCCGCCCGGGTGGTCGGCAGCCAGAGATCTGAGGCCCGGCCGGGGTGATCGGCAAACAGGCGCACCACCGGATCCTGCGGCGGGGGCGGGAGGGAAGGCACCAGCGGGCGAGCCTTGCGGAATTGGGCGCGGGTTTGGCGGTTATCGGCGTCGGTGTTCCACACGCCCCCAACCGGCTGGCCATCAGCTTCCATCAACACCCCCAGCTGCTTGCGCAGGCGCCGGTAGTGCTGCTCCATCACCAGCGTGCGGCGGCCTTTGGCCCAAGCCAAAAAGTCGGCGCGGGGCAGCAAGAACTGCGGGCTGGGGTGGGTGTGGATCGGCACCCCCAGGCGCTCCGCCAGGGCGGGCAGGGCCGCTTGGGTGTGGAAATCGTTGGGCTCCAGCAGGTGGATGGCGCGCACGCCGTGCAGGGCGATCCAGGCGGCAAGCACGGCGCCGCTGTCGGGAGGGTCGGCTGGGGGGGAACCGGAGGACCCGGGCAGGGGATCCTCCAGCCGGTGATACAGCACCCGGTGACCCGCTTGCTTCAAGGCCGCGCCGTGGTGGCGCATCGCTGCAAAGAGCAGGGTGAGCTTTTGCTGGTGGTAGCGCAGGCGACTGGCGCGGGGCACCGACTCCACCATGGCCACCCAGCGGCCGTCTTCTGGCGCCGGCAACAGAGGGTGCTCCGGAAGCAGCTGGTCTCCCAGGATCCACACCAGTTCCATGGGCTCAGCTCTCCAGCTCTGGCGTGAATCCTCGCCGCAGACCATTTCCGCGCCATGGCGCGACCAGACGACATGCGGCAGGGGCGCGGGGAATGGGGCTTGCCCCAGCAGATCCAAACCGCCGGCGATGAAGATTCGGGTCATGGCCCTGATCCGAGCGGCGATGGTGGCTGCCGCGGCGGTGAACTGTTGCCAAACTGGCAACAGTGGCCTGAGAGGAACCTCCCAGGCTGGTCGATACTGCCGCCTCTTAGCGCTGGGAAGTGATCTGCTCCATGGCCACTTCCAACAGGAAGCCGATCAAGTCAGTTCAACGGTTCTTCCTCTTTCAGAAGCGTTTCATCCTCTTCACAGGCGTTGGCCTCTCCGGCGTTCTCCTGCAAGTTGCAACATTAGCCTTCATCCATCGCAGCCTGGATCTCCCCTTCTTGTTGGGGCAGTCGGCATCCGTGCTTATTGCGATGACGTCGAACTATTCCCTCAATAACGTCATTACTTTTCGTGAGAAACGCTTGCGGGGCAGGGCCTGGTTCCGCGGTCTGTTGAGTTTTTGTCTTGCCTGCAGCATCGGCGCTCTGTTTAATTTGGCCGCCGCCCAACTGGCCTACAAATTCGGCGTGCACTACATTTTGGCCGGTTTGGTGGGAACTGGCGCGGGCTCCATCTTCAATTTCCTCAGCGTCGACCGTTTCACCTGGAAGACGGCTCGCCAAACATCGCAGATTCACCCCCAGCAGGCTCACTGAACGGCTGAGGGCAGCAGCAACATGGGCAACCAGGGAGAATGGATGAACCTTGGTGCGACCACCCCCACTGCTTTGCCCGCCGACCCATCATCGTGGCCATCACCGCTGCAACCGGGGGGACGCACCGCCGTGATGGGGGTGCTCAACCTCACGCCGGATTCCTTCAGCGACGGGGGCCGACTCACCACCGTGGCGGCTGCCATGCGGCAAGCCGGCCGCCTGCTGCGCCAGGGGGCGGCCGTGCTTGACCTCGGCGCCCAGAGCACCCGGCCAGGAGCCGAGGAGGTGGGCGCCGCCGGCGAACGGGAACGGCTTCTGCCAGCCCTGCGCGCCATTCGAGCGGCCCATCCCAAGGCGGTGCTCTCCGTCGACACCTTTCATGCCTCGGTCGCCGAGGCGGCCCTGGACGCAGGCGCCGATTGGATCAACGATGTGCGCGGCGCCAACCGCACCGCTGAGGCCCCCCGGGGCAGCCTGCGGGATCCGGCGATGCCGGCCCTGATCGCAGCGGCTGGATGCCCCTACGTGCTGATGCACAGCCGCGGCGACAGCCGTTCGATGGATCAACACGCCACCTACGCCGATGTGGTGGCAGAGGTCCGCGATGGACTCCAGGCCGCCACAGAGCAGGCCTTGGCCGCTGGCGTCCGCCCCGAGCAGATCCTTTGGGATCCGGGCCTGGGCTTTGCCAAAACCACCTCACAAAACCTCGAGCTGCTGAAGCGTCTGGGCGAGCTGTGTGCCCCCGGCTTCCCGTTGCTCGTTGGCCCCTCCCGCAAACGCTTCATCGGCGCCGTGCTCGACGAACCGCGCCCGCGGGCCCGGCTATGGGGAACGGCAGCGGTTTGCGCCCTGGCGGTGAGTCGCGGCGCAGCCGTGTTGCGCGTGCATGATGTCGGGCCGATCGTGCAGGTGGCTCGCATGGCCGAGGCCGTGGGCCCCTGATGCGTCTCCTGCACACCTCGGATTGGCACCTGGGCCGCTCCTTCCATGGGGCCTCCCTGCTGGAGGAGCAGGCCCAGGCCATGGCGCGCATCGTGGAGCTGGCGCGGGAAGAGGCGGTGGATGCAGTGCTGATCGCCGGCGACATCTACGACCGAGCCATCCCACCGGCCGAAGCCGTGCAGCTGTTCAATGACAGCCTCGCCCAGCTGCGGGGCCATGGCGCCGCGGTGATCGCCATCGCCGGCAACCATGATTCCCATGTGCGCGTTTCGGTCTACGACCCTCTGCTCGCCTCCCTCGGGGTGTCGATCCGTGGCGATGTGCGTCGCTCCGCTGAACCCGTGGTGGTGACCCCGCGGTTGGGGGGATCTCCAGTGGCGATCTATCCGCTGCCCTATTTGGATCCCATGGTGGATGGCCCCTCCCTGGCGGGATCTGCCCCGACCCACCGCCTTCGCCACGAAGATGTCACCCGGCAGGCCCTGGCGCGCATCCGCCGGGACCTGCAAAGTCGGCCCCAGCACCGCTCGGTGCTGCTCGCCCACACCTTCGTGGCGGGCGGCGACAGCTGCGAATCGGAGCGGGAGCTCACGGTGGGCAATGTGGATCGGGTGAGTGTGGAGGCGTTCGCCGGCTTTGATCTGGTGGCTCTGGGCCATCTGCACCGCTGCCAAGAGCTGGACGGCCCCCGCCTGGCCTACTGCGGCTCCCCCCTGCCCTACTCCTTCTCTGAAGAGCAGCACTGCAAATCGGTGCGCCTCATCGAGCTCAGCCCCACGGGCGATCCAACGGTGGAGCTGGTGCCTCTCCAGGTGGGGCGACCCCTGAAAACCATCGAAGGCCCGATCGAGGGCCTGCTCGCTGATCCAACGTTGCAGAGCGCCGAGGCCGCCAAGGTGCGAGTGATCCTCACCGATGAGGCCCTGCCCCTGCAGGCCAAGGCACGTCTGCAGCGCCGCTTCCCCCACATCGCCGAGCTGCGCCACCAGCCGCCAGCACTGAATCGCTCCTGCCTGAGTGCCCGCCACGAGCAGGTGCGGCAAGCCTCCTCCCCACTGGATCTGACGGCAGCCTTTTTTCGTGATCAGCAGGGGCGAGAGGCCAACCCGGCCGAAGCCAAGCTGCTGCGCCAGGCCTTGGAAGCCGCTCGCCGGGGCGAGGAGCGATGAGGCCCCATCTCCTGCGCATCGAGGCGTTCGGTCCCTACGCCGACCCGCTTGAGATCAGCTTCGACGCCTTGAGTCAGGAGGGGCTGTTTCTGATTCACGGCAGCACTGGCGCCGGCAAAACCTTCCTGCTCGATGCGCTCTGCTTCGCCCTCTATGGCGAGGTGTCGGGGGACCGCAATGTGAAGGGGCTGAAATCGGATCACGCCGCTCCAGGCGCCGTGCCGCGGGTGAGCCTGGAGTTTTCGTCCGGGGGCCTGCGCTACGCGGTGGAGCGCTGCCCGGCCTACAGCGCCCCGAAAAGCCGCGGTGGCGGCATCACCGACAAACCCCCAACGGCTGTCCTGTTTCGACTCCACGAGCAGCAAAAACAGCCCCTTGCCAGCCGCACCACAGAGGTGAGCCGAGAGGTGGAGCGGCTGGTGGGACTGAATGCGACGCAATTTCGCCAGGTGATCCTGCTGCCCCAGGGAAAATTCGCGGAGGTGTTGCGCGCCCGCGCCGAAGAGCGCGAAACCCTCCTCAAAACCCTCTTCAACACGGTGCTGTTTGAACGGGCCGGGCAGTGGCTGGACGAGCAAACCCGTGAGGCACGCCAAGCCCTGGCGGAGGCAAGCCGAGGCCAGGAGGTGTTGCGCCAGCAGGCCGCACAAGAGTGGAGCCCCTACCAAAGCGAGGAGGATCCAGGCAGCTTGCCCGCGGATCAGGCTGCCCTCGATGCGATGGAGCGGCGCATCCAGCTGGTCTGCGAGGCGGCCGCCAGCCATCTCCAGCGCGCCACCTCAGACATGGAAGCGGCCCAGCGGTTGAAAAAGGAAACCGACCTGCAGCAGGACCGCTGGAGCCGCCGAGCCAGCGCCGCCTCCAGATTGAAGGAGCTGGAGGCCAAAGCCAACGTGGTGGAGGAGTTTCGCCAGCGCTGGAAAGCGGCGGAGCGGGCGGAGGCCCTGCGGCCCAGCCTGGAGGCCGAACGCTCCGCCCGCGAGGCCTTCACAACCCTGCAGGAGCGGATCCAATCCCAGCTGGGCCAGGTCATTCGGGCCCGCAACGGCGCTCAGGCGCTGCCGCAGGCGGTGGCGCTTCTCGATCTGAAGACGATGCCCGGCTCGGGAGAGCTCAGTGGCGCCACCAGTGCGCTGGCCGTGCGCCGGGCGGAAGTGGGGGCGCTGCTGCACAAAGCCAAACACGCAGACAGCGAGCGGAGCAAAGCCCGGGAGTGGGCCTTGCAGCTCCAAGGGGTGGCCGCCACCCTGGCGCAAACCCGGGCCACCATCGAGAGCCGGCAACGGGAGCGGCAGGCCGCCATCGACGCCTGCCACCAAGCCCGCACGGCACGGGATCAGCTCAATGGGCTGCAGCGAGCCGCAGAGGAGGCCCAGCGGCAGGCCCAGGCGGCGGCGGCGCTCGGCCCAGCCGCGCGCAAAGAGAGGGAGGCGATCGCCGCCCTAAACCATTCGGAAGCCTTGCTCAACAGCAGAACGGCTGCCCTGCTTGAACGCCGCCAACAACAGATCACGGGGATGGCGGCCCAGCTGGCCAAGGGCTTGGTGGCAGGCCATCCCTGCCCGGTCTGCGGGGCAACGTCCCATCCGGCCCCCACCAGGGCCGATGGGCCAGCGGTCGGGGAGGGGGAGATCAACGCCGCCGAGCAGGAGGTGAACGCCACCAGCCATGCGGCACGTGAGGCAGCCACGGCCGCAGCGGCAGCCCGGGCCGAGCGACAGGCGCTGATCGAGAAAGCCGGCCCTGCGGCGACGACGCCAGAGGCAGCGCAGGCGCTCGCCAGGGAGGCCCTCGCCGCTTTCGAAACAGCGCAGGCCAAAGCCAAAGCCGTGGAGGCGTTGGAGCAGGCGATCACAGCGCACGAGCACACCCTCAAGCAGGCTGTGGAGGGCCAGCAAGCCGCCACCACCCAACTAGCGCTGCTGCAAACCGCCGTCAGAGAAGCCGATGCGCGGGCCGCTGCGCTCCAGGCGGAGATCGATCAGGACCTGGGGGCGGGCGTCCATCCCCAGGCGGTGCTGCAGGCGTTCGAGCCCTTGGAGATCGCCTTGAAGGAGCTGAACTCCACCAGCCAAGCCCAAGGCATGGCCCTGAGCCGCCTGCAAGAGGCCTCCGCCAGGTTGATGCAGGATCTCGCCGATTCAGCCTTTGCCGATGGGCAGGCCGTGGAAGCCGCCCTCCAGGAGCCGGCCCTGCGTCAACGCATGGCTGAGCGAATCCAAGCCTATGAGAAGGAAGTGATTCAACTGCGAGGGGTGTTGAGCTCGGCGGAATTCGCGGAGCTGTCTGAGCAACCTCCCGATGTCGCGCAGGCAGAAGCGGCTCTGGCAGCAGCCGATGCGGCTCGGCTCAAGGCCCTCGAGCGGCTGAGCGAGGCCCGGGGGAGCAAACAGGACATCGCCAGGCTCGCGGCGGAACACAGGTCAGTCGAGGAGGTGGTCAAGCGGCTGCAACAGGAGGCCGAGTTGTTGAAAGCCGTCAGCGAGCGCTGCCTGGGCAAAGCCCCCCCCTACATTTCTCTGCAGCGGTGGGTGCTCTCGGCCTACCTCGAGGAGATCTGCGGCTACGCCAATCAGCGACTCGACCTGATGACCTCCGGGCGCTACCAGCTGCGGCTGAGCGATGAAGGGGGACGGGGCGGACGGCAGGCGGGGCTGGGACTGAGGGTGCTGGATGCCTACACCGGGGAGGAACGGGAGGTGAGCAGCCTTTCGGGCGGCGAAACCTTCCAGGCGTCGCTGGCCCTGGCCCTGGCCGTGGCGGACACCGTGGAAGCCCGCTCGGGTGGAATCCACCTGGAGGCCCTGTTCATCGATGAGGGGTTCGGCAGCCTCGATCCAGAAAACCTCCAACTGGCCATGGATGAGCTTGACCGGCTGCGGGAAGGCGGAAGAATGATCGGAATCATCAGCCACGTCGGCGCCCTCAAAGAGCGCATTCGCGCAGGAATTGAAGTGAGGGCGACGGAGCGGGGCTCCTCCGTGCGCACCGGAATCGGAAGAATCCAGTGAGGGGCCTCCCGCAAAACGCAAGGGGCAACCCCCATTAGCACAGACAGCCGGCAAGGATGTGATCAGGATCACAACAATCAGTTCAAAATCTGGTTTTTGAGAATGCAAGAGAAATTCAGGCGCGTGTTATGTTTTATGCACGCAACACAGCGCCAAGACGCACTTCTTTGTAATCAGCTGTTCTTCAGTTTTGAGAACACGCGCAAGGGAGTCGTATGTCGTTTAGTTGCAAACAAACATTGAGTCTTTTTCATGGCAAACGTCATTGGCACACCCTTCAACGACCTCATCGGTCCCTTCTCGTCCTCCGCGGGGGTGATTGGCGTCCCCACCTCTGGAACTGACACTGTGAATGGGGGAGCCGGGGCGGACACCATGAATGCCGGTGATGGAAGTGACTTCTATATTGTTGACAACACCGGAGACATTGTTCGCGAGAGTTTTGATGATTCCCTCGGCGGCGTCGATACCGTTCTCTCCTCCGTCACCTACTCCCTCTCCCCTGGCACCGCTGGCTCCCAGGGTTTTGGCATCGAAAATCTCACCCTCACGGGTTCTGCAGCCATCAATGCCACGGGCAAT
>JBJTWN010000171.1:0-17805 GCA_046081785.1 Cyanobium sp. | reverse complement strand
GGAAGGGCACGGTCATCGTGCGTTCAGAGGTTCGCTGCGGCCCCACACCGAAGCTTTCAATCAGCACGGTGAACATCCGGTTGTCAGAGCTTGTGGCGAGGCCGGTGGAGACACGCATCTCAGAGTTCCCAAGAGTGCCGTGGATCATAGGAAACGCCCCAACCGCCCCGATCCCTGACAATCGGGCTACGATTTTCCAGTGAGCTCACCGTTGTGCGGGCGAAAGCCAGGTCACTGCTCTCTCACCACAGTCAGCGTCCCCTGTGCTGCTCTTGACGCATCAGCTCCTGTCCCAAGCCCTCTCCCCCCCTGCAGTGCAGTCCCCCGAGCTGCTCGCCTCCACCTGCAGCCTGGATACCATCCAGCAAGATATGGAGCGGTTGCCGAACGGGAAGAGAAGGCTTGCCGTGCAGCTGCGACTGCCAACCCCTCCCGAGTGGCTCTGGCAGGTGCTCACCGATTACGACAACCTGCATCGGTTCATCCCCAATCTTGAACATTCTCGTGTGATCTGGCGGCGCGATGATCAAGTTGGGGTGGAGCAAGTTGGATCCCAAATGTTTTGTGGATTGCGTTTTTCTGCTCGTGTCACCCTTCAGTTGACGGAGGCCATCCAGGAAGGGAAATTATCTTTCAGGATGATTCAAGGAGATTTTCGTTGTTTCGAAGGCGAATGGCGTGTTGGCGCAGACAGCACGAGCAGTTGGCTCTTTTACGCATTGTTGGTGCAGGGCAAGCCTGGCATGCCAATAGGCCTCATTGAGCAACGTCTCCAACAGGACCTAGCAAACAATCTTCGTGGTGTGCAAAAAGAAGCTGAGCGGCGTGAAGCTCAAGCTGATCATTAGAAGTAAATACCCCCAAGGGGATTCGAACCCCTGTCGCCTCCGTGAAAGGGAGGTGTCCTAGGCCTCTAGACGATGGGGGCGAGGCCACAGCGATCTCTCCAAAGTGGAGATGAAATGATGAACGAAAGACCAATTTCCCCTCAAATGAGGCTCAATTGTTTGCTTTCGCTCCTCACAAGCTTAAGGTTCGATGGAGGATGCCTTCTTACCGAAGGATCCAACGTCTGACCTGATGCTTGGAAAGAGGTTGATCGCTGACAAATGGAAGCTAGGGGTTGGAAGCGCCCTTCGTCAAGAAGCCCTCCTGCCATCAGGGCTATCCACAGGGCCGCTCTGACCGCTCCAGACCGGCACAGTGAAGTGGAAGCAGGCCCCTTCGCCCGGCTCAGACACGACCCAGATCCGCCCGCCATGCACCTCCGCAATGCGACGGCATACCGAGAGGCCAACCCCGTATCCAGAGGTGTTGCCCGAGGTTTGGGGGAGTCTGACCCGGTCCTGAAAGATGCGCTCCTGTTCCTCCCGGGGAATGCCTGGACCGCTGTCGCAGATGCTCACCTGCACCCACTGGCTGGTCCGGTGCAACAGAGTGAGCATCACGCGCCCGCCATCAGGGGTGAATTTGAACGCATTTTCCAACAGATTGAGGAGCACCTGACGCATGCGGCGCTGATCCGCATACAGGTCGGGTAGATCGGCTGGGATATCGGTCACCAGCTCGAGATTCCTACCCACCCAAAGCTTCTCAAGCTCCAGGATGGCATCGGCCACCACTTGCCCCAGCGCCAGGCGCTGGGGATTGAACAAGGCCTCCCAGCGGGTGGTCCCCACCTCCAACAGGTCGCGTGAGAGAGCTTCAATGTCGTCCAGGCGGCGATGCAACACATCCTGAAAACGGTGTTGATCAATCTGGCCGAGGTCATGGCTTTGGAGGGCCAGCTTGGCTGCCGTCAAGGGGGTGCGCAATTCATGAGCCACCATGCGCAGGAGTCGCTCCTGAACCCCCAATCGCTCGATCAGGGTCTCGTTCTCCTGCCGCAACACCAACAGCTGGTCTTCCAGTTGGACTTCGCGTTGGGTGCGGCTGCCATCCATCTCGGCAGGCCTCAGACTCATGCCCAGACTGCTCACCACTTCCATCTGCTGCCAGCGAGGGAGCCAGCTGCGCACCTGGGCGGACAGGGTGCTTCCCGCAAAAACCTGCTTGGGCAAGGGGGAAAGCTTCACCAGGGCAGGAGTCGCCACCAGGCGGTGGAGCTCGAGAAGTTCAGGGTGCTTCGCCGGATCAGCCACCTCCAAATTGACCTCAAATCCCGTGTCCTCTCCGCGCAGGAGGGTGACCAGAGTTCGAATGTTTGGCGTGGCCAGATGGTGAGGGTTGGCCAGAAGCAGCAACTTCAGGCGCTGGCGACCATAGGAGACACCAGCATCCTGGCCCGCTGCAGCCCCGCTCGCTGGTGCCTCCTCGCCCCCGCTCACACCCCCAGCCTCCTTCGGTTCACTGCTCCGTACCTTATGGAGTTTTCAGCAGGCTCCCATTCTGCTTGCTATGAAAGGGACGTCCCCAATCGGCGTCAGCTGCGCCATGAGCACTACTTCTGAGCCGACGGGGGCAAACGAAAGCGTCCAGCTTGCTCGGATGCTGGCGTCGGCCCGGGTGTCACCCGTGGCAACAACCGGCCCGACCCCCCCCCGCAGCCGCATCCAACTCGACAGCAGCCTGCGGCGCTGGTTTGCCCGCAACCTGGGCCTGTGGCGGTCAAGACGCTTGTATTTCTTCGCGGATGGCGATGTGTTGCGGGTCGACATGATGTTGCGAGTGGAAGGCTTCAGCGAACCGGTTGAAGGGGAAGCTGCCTACCGGTTCAGCTGGTGGCCCGACAAGGAATACGACTTTTTCGACCGAAAACCTCGCTACGTGCGTGAGGGGACCATGGAGGCTTACCTCTGCGGCCACCAGCTCAGGCGGAGTCGTGGCTATCTGTGCGGATCCCCCACCAAAAGCCAGATCCGCCAAGTCGATGAGCATGAGCTGATCTTTGAATCCCACTACCAGGAATGGGACATCCTGGAGCACATCCGGCTGGTGGACCAAGATCGCTACAGGACTCGCTCGATCTACTCCTGGCGCAATGGCGACCTGGAACTCTCGGAGATCCACCACGAGGAGCGGGTTGAGGGAGCGGGTGCGCCCCTTCATGAGCCGTCCTGATGGGACCAGCTCAAGCCTGGTGATGTCTGAGCATGGAGGAACTTCAAATTTGTCCCGATGATTCTCAAACGATCTGCCCTGGTCCTGGCGCTGATCGGTGCTTCCCTTTGCCTCCCTGGCCAGGTGCTCGCCCAGCAGAAGCCTGCAGCTGGCAATCAACGAGCCGCCACCGCTGACGAACTCAATACCTACATCGGCATGGCCGCGATCAATATGTGCACCCTTTCGCAAGCCAAAGTGCCCTTCAAGGCGGCCATGGAAAGCAATCTGAACATGCTGGTCTCAGTGCTCTCCAGCAAACATGGCTCATTGGTGCCCGGCGCCCAGGCGGCCCTCACCCGGGAACAACTGGCCAATGGCTTCTTGCTGCAAACTGTGTTGCGCGTGGATGCCATCTGTGGCAAAAGCCTGTCTGCCGACTGGAAAAAGGACTTTGACCCCCTCCTGGCCCAAGTGAAGCAAGCTGTTCAAAGCGCGGGCAAGACATCGAAAAACTGAAGTCGGCCAGAATGACTGCATTGAATTCGTAACTCAGGCTTTCGATGCCATTGGTGCGACGAGGCGACTATCGTCCAGCCCCCTACTTGGTGCCTCGCACCAACCTCACGGTTCAGCTCTTTGGCGACCATGCCGTCGTGGAGAGTCGCCTCGACCTGGTCCCCAACCCCCTTGCCGCAGAAGACTCGCAGTCCTTGCTGCTTCAGGGGGTCGACCTGCATCTGCTCGAGCTGCTCCTGGACGGCCGGGAGCTGCCACCCGAGGCTTACGCACTGACAGCGGAGGGGCTCACACTCCTCTCTCCTCCCCAGCAACCTTTTCAGCTCACCAGCAAGGTGAGGATCGAGCCCCAAACCAACACCAGCCTGGAGGGGCTCTATCTGAGTGATGGGATGTTCACCAGCCAATGCGAGGCTGAGGGCTTCCGTCGCATCACGTTTTATCCCGATCGACCCGATGTGCTGAGCCGCTATCGGGTGCGCATTGAGGCCGATCTGGCCCAAGCCCCCGTACTGCTCTCCAATGGAAACTGCCTGGGCCATGGCCTTCTCCCAGGGGATGAGGAAACGGCCAGGCGCCATTACGCCCTCTGGGAGGATCCATTTCCCAAGCCCTCATACCTTTTTGCCCTGGTGGCTGGCCACCTGCAGGAGGTCGCCGACATCTTCTCTACCGCCTCGGGACGGCAGGTGCGCTTGCGGCTGCATGTGGAAAAAGGGGATGAGCCCTACACCGCCCATGCGCTGCGCAGCCTGAAGCGAGCGATGGAATGGGAGGAAAAAGTGTATGGGCTAGAATATGATCTTGATCAATACAATATTGTTGCTGTGCGCCATTTCAACATGGGCGCGATGGAGAACAAAAGCCTGAATCTCTTCAATTCAAAGCTTGTGCTCGCCGATAGCGAAACAGCTACAGATACAGAGTTGGAGCGGATTGAAAGTGTGATTGCCCATGAGTATTTCCACAATTGGACAGGCAACCGCATCACTTGCCGCGACTGGTTCCAGCTGTCGTTGAAAGAGGGCCTGACGGTGTTTCGCGATCAATGCTTCAGCGCCGATCTCCACGGCCATTCTCATGTGCGCATCGAAACGGCCGCCCTGCTTCGCAACAGTCAATTCAGGGAAGACGGGGGCCCGACAGCCCACCCCATCCAGCCCGACCATTACGAAGCCATCGACAACTTCTACACAACAACGATTTACGAAAAAGGCGCTGAGGTCATCCGTGTCCTCCACACCTTGCTGGGAGAAGACACATTCATGCGCGGCATGGCGCTCTACGTGCAGCGCCATGACGGCACGGCGGCCACCTGTGAGGATTTTGTACAAGCGCAACTAGATGCCGCGCAGGCGAGTTGGAGCGCGGCAGGGGTGTCGCCCCTGTTTGACTTTGGCCAGTTGCGTCATTGGTACCGGCAGGCGGGAACACCCACCCTCTCCATCCGGCGCCGCTGGCACAAAGCCAGCGGCACGCTGGATCTCTTCATCGAGCAAGCCACCCCTGCCACCCCCGGCCAGCCCGATAAGGTCCCCCTGGTGATCCCCCTGGCCCTGGGTTTGGTGGATCAGGCGGGTCATCCCCTGGCCATTCATCTGGCGGACGATGCCCCGGGGCATCCCCCGGGGCCCGAATCACCTGGGCACTGGGGATCGGCCACGCGCTTGGTGGTGATCGATCAAGCCTCCCATCACTTGCGGCTGGTGGGTCTGCCCCATCAAGACCAACCCCCAGCCGTGTCGTTGTTGCGCCATTTCTCGGCGCCCGTGAAGGTGAAGCTGGGCCGGCCTGCCCGCGAGATCGTGCATCTTCTGGCCTGCGACAGCGATGCCTTTGCTCGCTGGGATGCCGGCCAAAGCCTCCTGCGCCGGTGCGTGCTGCGCCGGGCCCTTGGCTCCATCGACCATGGACTGGAGGAGGAGCTGATCGATGCCTTCCAGCGCATCCTGATCGACCCCTCGCTTTCCCAGGCCAGCCAGGCCCTGCTGCTCTCCCTGCCAGGGATGCAGGAGCTTGAAGAGGCCAGCCATGAACCCGACCCCCCGGCCCTCTTTGCAGGGCTGCGCGCCCTGGAGCGACGCTTTGGCGAGGCGCTGGCCAATCCCTTGCGACAGGCACTGGAGGGCTGCTTGCCCGCCTGGAACCTGCGCTGGCCCCAGGGAAGTGGGGCCAGATCCCTCACCGGCACCATCTGGCGCTGGCGGGTGGCGGCCGGTGACCCTGGCTGCATCGCCGCGGCCAGAGCCGCAGTGGAGGGCTCCTCGATGACGCTGGCGCGGGCCGGCCTGTGGGCCCTGCAGCCTCACCCCTTGCCCGAACGTCAGGCGGCCGTTGAAGCCTTTTATCAACGTTGGCAGCACAAGCCTGTGATCCTGGATTCCTGGTTTGCGCTGGAGGCCGGAGCCCCCTTTCCGGATGGGTTGGCTCGGGTCTCCGCCCTGCTCTGCCATCCTCGCTTTGATCCCACCGCTCCAAACGCCATACGGGCTGTGCTGGGGGGCCTGGCGAGCAACGCCCCCGTGTTCCATGCCAGGGACGGATCGGGCTATCGCTTCCTGGCCGATCAGATCGCCCGGCTCGATCAGCGCAATCCGATCACCGCCTCCCGCCTGGCCAAGGTGTTCAGCCGCTGGCGCAGTTTTGGGCCCGAGCGGCGGGAGCAGATGGGGGCGGCGCTCCATCAGCTGTCCGCCGCCCCGCTCTCCGACAACACCCGGGAGGTGGTGGAACAATGCCTGGCGACGCCATCCTGAAGACACACCCCGTCCCCTGACCGGTGCTTCTCTCCCCCTCCCGTCCGATCTGGAGCCTGCCGCGGGAAGAGGTTGTGGAGGCTCTGCAATCCACAGCGCAGGGGTTGACGGAGCGGGAAGCCGTCTCTAGGCTGGAGCGTTTTGGTGCCAACAAGCTGCCCCACCTGAAGCGAAGGCCCCTGCTCCTGCGGCTGGTGGACCAGATGCTCCACTTCATGGCGATTCTGCTCTGGGTGGCCGGAGCCCTGGCCTTTGCCGCGGGCACCCCGCAGCTGGGGTGGGCCATCTGGGGGGTGGTGCTGATCAACGGCTGCTTTTCCTTCTGGCAGGAATTCCAAGCGGAGCGAACCCTCTCGACCCTTGCCAGCACGCTGCCTGCGCAGGCCCAGGTGTGGCGGGATGGGATCTTGAAGCCTGTGGCGGTGGAAGCCCTTGTGCCGGGGGATCGGGTGCTGCTGGAGGAAGGGGATCGCGTGCCTGCGGACTGCAGGTTGATCCAGAGCTCGACGCTCATGCTCGATCTCTCGGTGCTCACAGGCGAATCCCAACCCGTGCCACGCCAAGTCGATCCGCTGGTTGTGAGGGCTGGCCAAAGACCCCTACCCGCCACAGAGTGCGCCACGTTGGTGCTGGCGGGCACCACAGTGGCCAGCGGCCGCGGCGAAGCGTTGGTCTATGCCACCGGCCAGGAGACGGAGTTCGGCCATGTCGCCCACCTGACAGCCGCCACCCGTCGTGGGATCAGCACCCTCGAACAGCAAGTGGCGAAGATCGTGCACACCATCACCCTGGTGGCGATCAGCGTGGGGCTGGTGGCCTTCGGGCTGAATCTGCTCCTGGTGGGGATGGGCCCCCTGGAGAGCTTGGTGTTTGCGGTGGGGATCCTGGTGGCCAACGTGCCGGAGGGCCTCCTCCCCACCGTCACCTTGGCCCTGGCCATCAATGTGCGGCGCATGGCCCATCAACAGGCGCTGGTGCGCAGGCTCTCTGCGGTGGAGACCCTTGGCTCGGTGAGCGTGATCTGCAGCGACAAAACAGGCACGCTCACCTGCAACCGCATGGAACTGGAGGAGCTGTGGCTGCCGGAGGACACGGCGGTGGGACGCAACGTTCTGCTGGTGGGCGCCAGCCTTTGCAACAACGCCCGCCGCTCCGGCTCAGTGATCTCGGGCGACCCCACCGAGGCGGCCCTGTTGAACGCGGCGGCCGGGGCGGGCCTGGATGTGGAGGCGTTGCGAGAGCGCCATCGCCGTTTGCTGGAAGTGCCCTTCGATTCCCACCGCCGCCGCATGACGGTGGTGGTGGACTGGCGACCGGGGGTCGACGACCTGCCGCCCCTCGCTGACTCCCGCCACTGGGCTCTGACAAAAGGCGCCCCTTTGGAGATCCTGGCCCAGTGCAACGCCTGGCTGATCTCCAGAGGGGCGGTGCCCCTGCAGGCCGCCTCGCGGGAGCAGGTGCGACGCGCCAACGACGCCATGGCCGCCAAGGGCTACAGGGTGTTGGCCCTGGCCATGGCTCCGGCGGGGGAAGGCAGCAGCAGCGAGGCCCTGGAGAGCAACCAGATTTTCGTTGGCCTGCTCGGCCTTTACGACCCCCCAAGGCCGGAGGTGCCTCAAGCCATCCACCAATGCAGGGAAGCGGGCATCAAGGTGACGATGGTGACAGGCGACTATGGCCTCACCGCCCAGGCAGTGGCCCAGCAGTTGGGGTTGCTGGAGCCCACAGGCCCTGCCGGGACGAGCCCGATGGCCGATCCGGTGCGCGTGATCGAGGGGGCCACCCTCAGCCAGATCAGTGATCTGCAACTGCGCCAAATTCTCAAATACAGGCACCGGCTGGTGTTTGCCCGGGTGACCCCGGAGCAAAAGTTGCGTCTCGTTCAGGCCTACCGAGCGCTTGGGGAGGTGGTGGCAGTGACGGGAGATGGGGTGAACGATGCGCCAGCCCTGCGAGCCGCTGACGTGGGTCTGGCCATGGGGCGCTCCGGCACGGACGTGGCCCGAGAAGCCGCCGACATTGTGTTGCTGGATGACAACTTCGCCACCATCGTCGCCGCCATTCGTTATGGCCGATCTGTGGTGGCCAACATCAGCAAGTTCATCACCTATGTGCTCGCCTCGAACGTGCCGGAAGTGGCTCCGTTCCTGGCGATGGTGGTGTTTCGCCTGCCGGCCGCCCTCACCGTGTTGCAGATCCTGGCGGTGGATCTGGGCACAGACCTTCTGCCTGCCTTGGGCCTGGGCAGCGATCCGCCGGAGCCATCGCTCATGCGGCGCCCTCCCTCGCCCCGCGAAAAAACCCTGCTGAACCGGTCGGTGATGGTGCGGGCTTACCTCGTGTTGGGGCTCACTGAGGCCGCCATTTCCATGGGCGGCTATTTGCAGGTGTGGAGAGACCATGGCGTGACACTGCCGCAGCTGCGGAAATTTGCTCCCCAATTGCTCCATCGCACCGGTGCGCCCTGGCTGGAAGCCGTGCAGCAGCAGGCGAGCACCCTGGCCTTTGCCTTGATCGTGGCTGGTCAGATGGGGGCACTGCTGGCCTGCCGCAGCGACAGACTCCCCTTCTGGCGCCTGTTGCCTGTGCCCAACCCCCTGCTCTGGCTGGGGCTGGTCAGTGAGCCACTCTTGGCCTGTGGATTGATTTTGGTGCCAGCCCTGGCGGGAATCTTTGGTTTCCTGCCTTTGCAGCCTGGCGACTGGCCGCTCTTGGTGACAGCCCCATGCCTGGTGCTTCTGGCCGACACGGCCTTCAAGGCGGCCTCCCAGGCCAGATCCCAAGGTCTGCGACGGCGTCAGATCTGACATGCTGGCCCGGACCGCAACCCACGGCCATGCCCTTCGGCCTGCCCCCCTTACGCCAACGGGCGACTGCGTTTTCGGGCTCTTGGCAGCCCCCCTCCGCCAGCTGGGCCCACCCCCTGGGGGGAAGCTGGGAGCGGCCCTACACCGTGCGCTACGCAAGCAACCTGGATGACGGCCCGAACCATGGCATGCCCTTGGGGGGATTGGGGGCCGGCTGCATTGGCAAGGCACCAGATGGGGCCTTCAATCTCTGGCATTTGGATGGGGGAGAGCACTGGTTTGGCGTGCTGCCGGATTGTCAGTTCGCCCTGTACGAAAGCGATGGGCAGAACAAGCGGGCCCATGCCCTGGCAACAAAACCGGAGCGGGATGACAGCCGCCCGTCCTCGGAGACGGCGCAATCCCCAACTCCCCTGGGCGCGTGGGATTGGCTGCCCGCAGGCAGTGGCACCTACGCCGCCCGCTATCCCGTCAGCACAACCCACTATCAGGGCGTTTTCAAGGCGGAGGTGGGCTGTGAGAGCTTCAGCCCCATCCTGCCGGGTGATTACCAGCGCAGCAGCTACCCAGTGGCGGTGTTTGCATGGACATTGCGCAACCCCACCACGGCTCCGCTGACCATCTCTTTGCTACTCAGCTGGCGCAACACCTGCGGCTGGTTCACCAACACCGATCCGGCCGCTGAGGTGCACTTCCGCGACGACGGCAGCCCCGAACACAACTATGTGCCAGCCATCGGTCGCAGCGAAGGTCAGCGAAACCGATGGATCAGCCAACCAGGCCTGAAGGGGATTGTGCTGGAGAGGGGCGCTGCCTCTCTCCCCTCCGGCCCGCCGAAGGAAGGGGACGGTCAATGGTGCCTGGCGGTGCCGGATGAAGGATGTTTCGGGAGTCAGTCGGTCGAGATCTTCCGCTGCGGCCGTTGGAACCCCTGGGGAGAAGGCGAGGAGATCTGGGGGCCCTTTTCCAGGGATGGTTCCCTGCCGGAGAGCAACAATGATCGTCGCAGCGGCCGGAACGATCCAGCCAGCGCGGCCATCGCCGTGCGTTGCCTGCTCGAACCCGGCCAGAGCCTCACGCTGCCCATGGTGGTGGCCTGGGATCTGCCGGTGACGGCCTTCGCTTCCGGCTGCAGCGCCCTGCGCCGCTACACGGATTTCTTCGGTGCTGGCGGCGACCAGGCGGCGGCTATCGCCGCTGAGGCCCTGCGCGATTGGCCCCTCTGGCGCTCTCAGATCGAAGCCTGGCAGGCCCCTGTGGTGGAGCGGAAGGATCTGCCGGAAGCCCTGCGCATGGCCCTCTGCAACGAGCTCTACGACCTGGTGAGCGGCGGCACGCTCTGGACCGCCGCCACCCCCGAGGATCCCGTCGGCCGCTTCGGCGTGTTGGAGTGCCTGGACTACGCCTGGTATGAAAGCCTGGATGTGCGGCTCTACGGCTCCTTTGCCCTGCTTCAGCTTTGGCCCGAACTCGACAAGGCCGTGCTGCGCAGCTTCGCCCGTGCCATTCCGGCTGCCGATGCCACACCCCGGCCCATCGGCTGGTATTTCACTCAGGGCAGGGGGCGGGTGGAGGCGCCTCGCAAGGTGGCCAACGCCACTCCCCACGATCTGGGGGCCCCCAACGAGCGGCCCTTCGACGCCACCAACTACACCGCCTACCAGGACTGCAACCTCTGGAAAGACCTGGCCAGCGACTTTGTGCTGCAGGTGTGGCGCACCTTCCAGCTGGCGCCCAACGGGGAGGATGTGGGTTTCCTGGCCCAGTGCTGGCCCGCTGCGGTGCTGGCCCTGCGCTACCTCAAAGAATTTGACGCCAATCAAGACGGCTTGCCGGACAACGGTGGAGCTCCGGATCAGACGTTTGATGATTGGCCCCTCAAGGGGGTGAGCGCTTATTGCGGGGCCCTGTGGATCGCGGCCCTGGAGGCGGCATTGGCGATGGGCCAGCGCCTTCAGCTGGAGCTGGGCCTCGACACCTCGGGGGAACAGCGGGAGTTGGGGCTATGGCTGGAGCAATCCCGAAACAACTTCGACCGGCTGCTGTGGAACGGTGAGTATTACGCCATCGATGCCGAGAGTGGCACCCCGGTGGTGATGGCTGATCAGCTCTGCGGCGACTTCTACGCGCGCCTCCTCGGGCTGCCCCCGGTGGTGGCTGAGGAGCGGGCACGCTCGGCCCTGGGGGCGATCAAGGAAGCCTGTTTCGAACGCTTTGAGGGCGGCCGTCTGGGGGTTGCCAACGGCCTGCGCCGTGATGGCACCCCCCTCGATCCCAAGGGCACCCACCCCTTGGAGGTGTGGACCGGCATCAACTTCGGCCTGGCGGCTTACTACAGGCTGATGGGAGAAACCAGCACCGCCCTCGCCATTGCCTCCGCCGTGGTGGAGCAGGTGTACGGGGGAGGGTTGCAATTCCGCACACCTGAAGCCATCACCGCCGCCCGCACCTTCCGTGCCTGCCACTACCTGCGAGCGATGGCCATCTGGGCTCTCTGGGCCACCCATACGGGCTGGCAGCCGATTCCCGGGGCTGAGCGGCCCGCACTGGCCCGGCCATGAGCTCCCTGCGCCGCCCCCCCCTCCGCAGGAGCATTGCAGAGGTCTGGGAGAGCATCTGCCGCGCCCTCCTGCCGCTGGTGCTCGGCCTGGTGCTCCAGGCCGCACCGGCGGCCGCCATGCTCCATGCACATCCAGACACCGACACCGGCACCGGCGTGGTGCGGAGCCTGGAAACCCTCCGCGATCTCGATTACCGCAGCTGGCAGGTGGTGGCCTACCGGGAGGGGCCAAAAGGGGGGGTGTTGCGTCTCCGGATCGTGGGCTATCCAGGGCGAGTGCGGCTGGATCATCCCACCCCGCTGCTGGCAAGCAGCGGCCGTCGGCTGTGGGAGCTGAGGGATGTGACATTGACCAACCCGAAATTGGTGAACGACGGCCGTGATGCCGCCGCCGAATTTGACCTGGCCCCCCTGCTGGAGGATCTCCAGAGCAACAGGCCCCTCCGGCTGGAGTTGCCAGGAGTGTTCAGCGAACTTCCGATCCCGCCTTATGTGGTGAAGGAATGGCGGCAATTGCCGGGGTGGGACGACCCTGAACCAGGGCCATGAGCGAATGGAACCGGTGGATGGAGCGGGCCCTTCAGCTGGCAGGACTGGCGGCCGGCCGCACCAGCCCCAACCCGCTGGTGGGTGCCGTGGTGTTGGATGAGAAGGGAGCGCTGGTGGGAGAGGGCTTCCATGCCAGGGCGGGCGAGCCCCATGCCGAGGTGGAAGCCCTGCGGCAGGCAGGTGATCGGGCCCGAGGCGGCACGCTGGTGGTGACCCTGGAGCCCTGTTGCCACCACGGGCGCACGCCCCCCTGCTGTGAAGCGGTGATCGCAGCGGGGCTCTCGCGAGTGGTGGTGGCTCTCACCGACCCTGATCCCCGCATGGCGGGCGCAGGATTGGCGCGGCTGCGGGCGGCAGGGCTGGAGGTGGTGGTGGGGGTGGGAGAGGAGCGGGCACGCGGGCAAAACCGGGCCTTTCTGCACCGTTGCCAGGAAGGCCGCCCCCTTGGGCTGTTGAAGTGGGCGATGAGCCTGGATGGCCGCACAGCTTTGCCCAATGGGGAGAGCCAGTGGATCAGCGGCCCGGCGGCCCGCGAATGGGTTCATGGCCTGCGAGCCCTTTGTGATGCCGTGATCGTGGGGGGCGGCACGGTTCGGGCCGACAACCCTCGCCTCACGAGCCGCGGCAGACGCCAACCGGAGCCGCTGAGAGTGGTGCTGAGCCAGAGCCTGGATCTGCCCGGGCAAGCCTCGCTGTGGAATCAAGAGGAAGCGGCCACCCTGGTGGCCCACGGGCCGCAAGCCAGTGCAGAGGCCTGCAGCCGCATCGATGCCCTGGGCATCGCCCGGCTCCCGATGGAGCGCTGCAGCCCCCTGCCCCTGCTGGAGGCGTTGGCCAAGAGGGGCTGCAACCAGGTGCTCTGGGAATGCGGCCCCACCCTGGCCGCCGCGGCCCTGAAAGAGGGCTGCGTGCAGGAGGTGGCGGCAGTGATCGCACCCAAGTTGCTGGGCGGTGAGCCTGCCCGCACGCCCCTCGCCGGTCTCGGCGTCGAGAGCATGGAGCGGGTGTGGGCCCTTCCTTGCTCTGAATTGACCTGGCTGGAGGGTGACCTGCTCTGGCGCACCGCTGTGGCTGCTCGCGGGATGGACGGATGAGACTGGTGGAGGGGCCACTGCAGTTGCCTGTGCCACTGGCGGCCCCGTTGATGGCGACTGTGGCGTGGTTGGGGCTGGGTCTGCTGGCCTCCCGGTTCCCGCAGGCCTCCACCGCCCGACTGCTGCTCCGGCGGGCACGGCTGAGCATGGCGCTCACGCTGCTGGTGGCGGGCCTGATGGGATGGCTGCAAGGCCGTCTCGAAGCGCTGGGCTGGGACCTGCCGAGCGATCCTGCAGGGGTGCGCGATGCCCTGCTCACCCTGGGGCTGATGTGGACCCTGCTGCGTCTCAAAACCAGCCTGCTGCAAAGGTTGGCCCAGGACGACGGGTGGTGGCAGGCCCGGGGTGAACGGGAGCGGGCCTCGGCCCTCGATCTGATCGACAAAACGGTCACGGGCCTGGTGGCCCTGCTGGGGGGGCTGGCGGTGCTCAAACTCCTGGGCGTCTCAGCCGCTGTGCTTCTCACCGCCAGCGGTCTCGGGGCGGCGGCCCTGGGATTCGGGGCAAAAACCCTGGTGGAAAATCTTCTCAGTGGCTTGATGCTCTACATCAATCGCCCCTTTGCCGTAGGCGATCTGATTGAGCTGCCCAGCCAGCGCTTGGCTGGCACAGTGCAGGCGATCGGCCTGTTCAGCAGCGAGCTCCTCACGCCTGATGGCGAGTTGTTGTATTTGCCCAATGGCCTCTTCACCCACTCCGCTGTGATCAATGGCAGCCGCAGGCCCCATCGACGGCTGGTGCTTGAGCTGGGTGTGGAGGTGCCATCGCGGCCGGACGCGGAGGCCATCGTGGCGGGCCTGCTGGAGCGCTTGAGGAACCATCCCCTGGTGCTGCAGGATCTGCCGCAGCGGGCCTTCTTCAGCGGCGTGAAGGATGGGGCGCTGCAATTGCGATTGGAGTGCGCCTTGAGCAGTGATGCCGAAGCTTTTCATGCCATGCGCCAAGAGCTGCTCCTCGAGGTGGGCGATCAGCTATCTCTCCATGGCGGCAGGATCGCTGGGGATCCAGCGAACCGAGCGCCCCGCACAGAGACGCAGCTCAACGCAGCAACGAATTGAAGGTTGGATCCACCCCGCCAAGGTGGATGGGCAAGCGATGTTTCTCGGCAGAACGGAAGCTCAGATCAGCTCGGGATGGCCGGGATCTCCCTTGAAGGGCCCTTCCAGATCACTGGTGATCCAACCCCCGTAGAAGCCGCCCGGCTGGGGCAACACCCGCTCCCCATCCACCCAACAGCCATCCATGGCGCCGGGATAGAGGGCATACCAACCCGCCAGTGGAGCAAAGGCGGCGGTGGGCTCGGGGTACTGCCACACCACCCGCTCCAGCACCAGGCCATCGGGGGCCACCACATCGAAGTAACGAGCGATCCCCTTCCACTCGCAAAAGCTGCGTCTAGCGGCGGATCGCAACAGGGAGAGATCGAAAGCCTCCGGCGGCAAGTAGAAGGTGGGCGGGTGGAAGGTTTCCAGCACCCGCAACGAGCGGTGGGTCTCGGCCAGAAGCTGGCCCAGTGCCTCCACACGAAGATGCCGTTCACAGGCCACCAGCGCCGGTGGCCGCGGATAGTCGGCCACCCGCTCTCGACCGTGGATCGGCGGAGTGACCATGGCTCAGCCGGGGATGAAGTGACGCAACCGGCGGGCCTCCTCCCCGGCACGCCGCTGCAATTCCTCATCGCTGAGGCCAGCCTCAGCCCTCTGCTGGGCAGCGATCACGTCGCTTTCCTCGATGTCAAAACCAGCGGAGCGGGCCAGGGCCAAAAAGGTTTCGAGATCCACGCCCTCGCGCAGCTTGGCGTGCAGCTCCGGTTGGCGGCGACTCTGGGCGAGGAAGGCATCGAGCTGCTCGAGGCTCACGGCATCACGGCAGGAGATCTTTTGTCTAGTCGATCTCATGCACAGGTCGCAGGCTGCCCGGCTCCAACCGCACCGCCTCCCAGCCGGCCGGATCCCAGGGGCCCAGCAAGGGTTCGAGGGCGCGCAGGGCCGGCCCATCCACCGCCTCCAACCAAGCCTCCTCCAAGCCGGTGGGGATCACCACCGGCATCCGGTCATGCACTCGCCGCAACAGATCATTGGGGGCCGTGGTGAGTACCACGGCCGTGTCCAGCTCGCCCCCGTCAGCGCCGATCCAACGCTCCCAGAGCCCCCCCAGCCAGAAGGGTTGCCTGCTGCGAGGGCGAAACAGCCAGGGCTGTTTGCTGCCATCCGCACGGCGCTGCCATTCATAGAAGCCATCTGCCGGCAAGAGCGCTCGGCGGTGGCGCCAGGGCCCGCGGAAAAAGGGCTTCTCAGCCACCGTCTCGCTGCGGGCGTTGATCGGGCGACGCACCCCCCGCGGATCGCGGGCCCAGGCCGGCAGGAGACCCCAAAGGGCCAGGGCCACCTCCAGTTGGCCATGCTCCTGACGTTGCAGCAACACCGGCTCGCCGGGGCGCACCTGGGGGCGAGGGGCGTAATGCTCGAGCAGCCCCTCAGGCAACGGCCCCTTCAGGTGCGGCAAAAGCCGGTCGATGGCGGTGGTGAGGGAATAGCGGCCGCACATGGGGTGGGGCGTACGGTTCTCCTGCCCACGGCTGGGAGCAGGAATGGGCGTCGTTGCCTAGCTTGGGACAACTTCGTACCCGCCACAGCATGGCCCTCCGCCAGGACGACAACCGCCCCAACAGGCGGTTTGGCCTGATCAACCTGCTCCTGATCGGCCTGGGAATGCTGCTGCTGCTCAGCAATCTGGTGACCAACCAGGGATCCCAGGTGCCGAGGGTGCCCTATTCCCTGTTCATCGGGCAGGTGGATGCAGACAACGTGAAGCGGGCCTACATCACCTCCGACCAGATCCGCTACGAGCTCAAGGCCCCCACGGTGGAAGGTGCGCCCACCGTGCTGGCCACCACGCCGATCTTCGACATGGAGCTGCCCCAGCGGCTCGAAAAGCATGGGGTGGAGTTTGCCGCCGCCCCACCCGCCAAACCCAATTTCTTCACCACCCTGCTGAGTTGGGTGGTGCCGCCCTTGATCTTCATCCTGGTGCTGCAATTTTTTGCCCGCCGCCAGATGGGTGGTGCCCAGGGAGCCCTGAGCTTCACCAAGAGCAAGGCCAAGGTCTACGTGCCGGATGAGGAATCCCGCGTCACCTTCGCTGATGTGGCGGGCGTCGATGAAGCCAAGGCTGAGCTCACGGAAATCGTGGATTTCCTTAAAACGCCGGAGCGGTATCTGGCCATTGGCGCCCGCATCCCGAAGGGGGTGCTGCTGGTGTGCCCCCCTGGCACGGGCAAAACCCTGCTCTCCAAAGCCGTTGCTGGAGAGGCGAGCGTGCCCTTCTTCATCATCTCCGGCTCGGAATTCGTAGAGTTGTTTGTGGGGGCGGGCGCCGCCCGGGTGCGCGATCTTTTTGAAGAAGCCAAAAAGAAAGCTCCCTGCATCATTTTCATCGACGAACTCGATGCGATCGGCAAGAGCCGGGCTGGTTCGATGGGCGTGGTGGGCGGTAACGACGAACGGGAGCAGACCCTCAACCAGCTGCTCACAGAGATGGATGGCTTCACCGCCAAGGACAAGCCAGTGATCGTGCTCGCCGCCACCAACCAGCCGGAAACGCTGGATCCCGCCCTGCTGCGCCCTGGCCGCTTTGATCGGCAGGTGTTGGTGGATCGCCCCGATCTTTCCGGCCGTCGCACGATCCTCGACATTTACGCCAAAAAGGTGAAGCTCTCCCCCGAGGTCGACCTCGACAAGATCGCCCAGGCCACAAGCGGCTTTGCCGGGGCTGATCTGGCCAACCTGGTGAACGAAGCGGCGCTCCTGGCGGCTCGGGCCTACCGCACCAGCGTCGACCAGGCTGATCTCAATGAGGCCATCGAACGGGTGGTGGCGGGCCTGGAGAAGAAAAGCCGCGTGCTGCAACCCGATGAGAAGAAGGTGGTGGCCTATCACGAAGTGGGCCACGCCATCGTGGGACATCTGATGCCAGGCGGCAGCAAGGTGGCCAAGATCTCGATCGTGCCAAGGGGCATGGCTGCCCTGGGCTACACGCTGCAGCTGCCCACCGAGGAGCGCTTCCTGAATTCCAAGGAGGATCTCGAGGGCCAGATCGCCACCCTGCTGGGGGGCCGCAGCGCTGAGGAAATCGTCTTTGGGGAAGTGACCACCGGCGCCGCCAACGACTTGCAGCGGGCCACCGACATCGCTGAGCAGATGGTGGGCACCTACGGCATGAGCGACACCCTGGGCCCCCTGGCCTACGACAAGCAGGGCGGAAGCCGCTTTCTGGGCGGGGGGAACAACCCCCGGCGGGTGGTGAGCGACGCCACTGCCCAGGCCATCGACAGGGAGGTTCGGGGGCTGGTGGATCGCGGCCACGAGCGAGCCCTCTCAATCCTGCGCCACAACCGCGAGCTGCTGGAATCCATCTCCAAGGAGATTCTGGAAAAAGAGGTGATTGAGGGCGATGAGCTCAAGAATCTTCTGGCCACCAGC
>JBJTWN010000170.1:0-3325 GCA_046081785.1 Cyanobium sp. | reverse complement strand
CAAGGGAGTGTGTTGCGGAAGGCTGATTTGCATCAGGCCAACCTGGAGATGGCTGATCTCAGTGGTGCCGATCTGCGAGGAACGGATCTCAGTGACACCAACCTCAATGGCACCAATCTGGCCCATGTGAGATGGGATTCCACCACAGTGTGGCCATCGCAAGAGTGCTTAAAGCAGGCGATAAACACTCCTGACGTACTGCAGCAGTAACGGGGAGAGAACCGCAGGCTCAGCAGGTCCCTCAATAAGGGGGGCCGCAGCCCCCCCTGGGGCCTCACCCCAGCCTGGGCCGCAGCTTGGCTGCCTGAAATCTCTCCAACTCGCCATCACAGCGGGCCAGGAACTCCATCTCCACCAGGAGCCAATCATCCAGCTCAGCGATTCGAGCCAGGCAGCTCTTGATGGCTGGGAGCACTTCTTCTTCCAGGAGGGTGATCTCCTCTTCTCCATAGGGCCGATCGAGCCAGGAGCGCCGCAGGGGCCCGCCTTGGAAACGGGCCAGGATTTCTTGAACGGCATGGAAGGTGGATTCCAGCAGCAGGAAGGGATCTTCCTCCGGGCGGCAGAGAGGAGAAGGAGCGAGATGAGCTGAGGCCATGACGGCTGAGAGCAGGGCGCCTGATGGGGCAGGGCGGGGTCAAGGACCCGCGCCACTGATCTGATGGGCTGCGGCAAGCAGCCCCAACGCACCAAGGGCGGGCATGGCTCCGATCCTTGAGGCCGCCCCGCTGAATGAAAAAGCCTGCGCGGGAGCCTTTACTGGGCCCAGGTTTGAGGGAGGGGTTGGTGGGGCGAGAGCCAGGCCTCGATCAAAAGAGCTCTTGAAACCGGCCTTTTGCGCTGTTTTTGCTGTTCTCTCCGCAAGTGGCGCCAGCGCAGCCTCGGTGCTTTCGGTCGGAGATGGCAACCGAGATCTATCCTGTAGACGCCTATGGAAGGTACCGCCGCTTTTTCGTTAGATCTGGCAATCGCTTTGATCGAAACATCATTGATTGTGCGGCTGGGGTTATGTCCATCAATAATGGGCCTTTCGGAGGGTTTTGAAAGCATCAAAAAGATAGGTGCATTATCTCTTGAGGAGCAACGTCAGCATGGCTTGTGAGCGGGGCCGGGCAATCCCAAACACATGAGGTCAGGGCATTCGCTCAGAGAGATAGCCGCGGGGATAGGAGCGAGACACCCTCAAACGGTGTCTTTGGGGCGTTGTCAAGGCACGGGATGCCAGATCCTCCCGCGCGAGAAGGGCAAGAAGCAAGGGTTCTGGATCACAGGGCCACTCGACGTCAACAACGGCTGTGCGATCCGATCGGGTGCGATGCATGGCCAGTTCTGTCCTTGCCAAGGACGCCACGATGGGATCCCCATCCGTGACCAGCCAATCGAGAAAGCGCTTGCCCGATTCTGCGAGGGACACCGAGAAGGTACCCGAGCCCACAAACCGTTGCACAACGGCTTCAAAGCACCCCTGGCTTTGCAAATAAGGCGCCACCAATACGCTGAAACGCTCCAACCCATAGGCCCGCCAGTAACAAATCACCTCCCGCACCACACCGAGACGTTTGGAATCCACAAGGCTCTGCAAATAGGGCGCATCCTCTACCGTAACTGCATTCCGGGTGACCAGATGGAGCAGACCGTTCTGGTAGGTTTCAAGATTCATGAGAGTGCTAATTCTCGTAGCTCACTTAGTTCATCGGTCCAAGCTGGATGTCCTAATGATGGCACAGATTGGGACATTATTTCATAGACAACTGCCTCGACATTGGGACAGCGAGGAAGCACCTTGGCCAATAGGTTCTTGGTCTCCGCCTGGCTGCGCTTGGCATGCACATCCAGCATCAGACCAGCCCGCTCCACACCACCGGCAATATGGATTTCACGCACACGACCCAGGTCAAGGTGTTCAAGAAAATCAGCAATATTGTAAGCTTGATTGTGGGCATTGCAGCGTAGATTGTAGATATCCAGCAAGAGCTCACAGCCTGACTGGCGTGTGATCTGATTAAGAAATAGCGCTTCCGTCATTTCGGCTGGAGGATCTGGCAGCAAATTCACGATATTTTCCAGCAAGAAGGGCAGCGGATAGCGCTCCCGAATGCGACAGATGCGCTCCACCACTAAATCCAGGGCCTCCTGTGTACGAGGCAGGCTCAACATGGAGCCAGTGAACTGCCCATCGACATGGGTGAAGCCGAGATGTTCGCTGTGCCACGCCACGGGCACAACATCCAGGAGTTGATCCAACAACCGGAAGTAGGTTGGATTCCATCCACGGGCAGTGCCCAAGGAAAGGCCTACACCATGGAGGGTGATTGTGACCTGCTGGGCAAGAGCCACTAAGCAATCCAACGTTTCCTTAGGGATGAGAGCTTCCTCAGATTCGCCCTTGCGGGCAAGCGTATCCGGCACAACCTCCACCAGATCAACACATGGGAGGATTGTCTCAACAAAGGCTGAGCTGATTTCTTCAAGATTAGTGCCAATCCTCACAGCCATTTCCGCTTGCCTGTCTATCAACCAAGGATGGACTGATCATGATACTGGTTCAGAAGTCGGCCAACATCACCGGTTAGCCGACCCCCGGGGATCAATTCCCCGGATTCGATCCGTTCAGGCCACAGGCCAGACAATCAAACGTATTGGTGGGTGGGTTCAAGTCCAGAGCGTCCTGCAATTGAAACGCTCTGGGAACACTTCCCCCCACCACCTCTTTTAAAACCTCAAGGCTCAAATCCTTCTTCCCAGACGCAGAGGCAGGGTGAGATTCGTTGTTTGCGTGGCCTGATTGTTCATGGCCTGATTGCGCATGGTCTGTCATGGTGGAATCTCCAGAGCCAAGGGCTCCTACAGTAACGAGGCTGATCCACTTGTGGCTATTCTGTTTATAATTCTTGAGCCTATCAGGGACAAGCTGATCCGCCAGGACTTCCGCTTCATCCTTCGTTGGTCATCGCAACAGTTCATCGCAACACACGATGCCCCCACCGGGGGCTGAATCACTGAGCAGGAGCTCTGGCGTAAAGCCCTTCGCATCGTGCAGGGCCGCTGAGCGACGCATGGCGCTGGGGCTGGTCCGCCGGTATCGGGAGCGGCTGGGGTCCACGTGAGCACCGCCAACGGCAGCGGCAGAGCCCAGCGGTATTCGGAGTGCAACTGGGCCCGCCTCTGGATGGTGGAGGGAGTGGGCTCGGGCTGGTGGCTGGAGCTTGGGGGCTGAGGCTCCAGGTCGGTAGGCAGGGACACCTTGGGGTTTACCGTACTGACAACCACTAGCTGCGGGTCTATTGATTGATCAGAGGCCAAGACCAGGACGGCTGCGAGCCCC
>JBJTWN010000169.1:0-8356 GCA_046081785.1 Cyanobium sp. | reverse complement strand
CCTGCTTGATTATGTTCATTCCCTTCTAAGCCCCTGTTAGCACTCAGGGCAAAGCATCTTCTCCCCACACCTTTCTCACGGAATGGGGAGATTATCAAGTGTGCAATATTATTAACTTCAACTCCATGTTTCTCGTCGTGTACTTTCTTGCGATGTTGCCCTGAAAGATGTATATTTTTCCTGGTGGTTACTTCTTTGGGCATAATCAACAATGCATTTTAACCTTCGCTTCGGGCAAGTCTAACGATGCCCTTGAGTGGCAGGCAGGGAGCTGGGGGCGGCGCAGCTAGGAGCTGAGGGCGGTCTGTCCACTCGAAGGGCTTGTTAGATGTTCGAGATCGCATTAGTTCTGCTCCAGAGTCTCATAAAGCATGCACTCAGCCAGTACGGATTGCAACTCTGCCTCATTCATGCAAAAGATCTCTGTATCGGGTCTGCGGAGACGGGAGAATTTAGAATGCAGTTCTGCCTCTACTCTGAGGCTGTCCTGCTCTGTCCTCAGTTGTATGGACTTAATAAGTCGACAAGGGCCAAACTGCTTGATTCTTCTTGGAATTGACTTGGCCTTTCCTATTTTGTAGTAGTGCTGGCCAGCTGCCGTTTCGTGAAAAGTCAGTAGCTGAACTAGATACACGTGGCTGTGCATCACATCTTGAAGATCATGCAAAGTGAAAGCAGGACCGCCCTCTTGCCGTAGCCTCTTTGGCGGGGTCGCCCACCTTGAGACAATTTGGGCCATTAGCCGCTTGGTGGCCATAGGGCTCGCCAAATACATGTGCTCCTCAGTTTCAGAATAAATTGCATACCACTTCCTGCCGCGCGCTTTTGTAAGGCTTGGCCGGTGGCCGGTCTGCCTCCATGGAATCTCCTCATCTTGTCTTATCCCTCCTGCTTCCTTCAGCTCTCTAGAATAATAGAGCCAAATAGTCCCCTTTGCTCTGTCCTCAGGATCTTTCCAAAAGACTGAATAAATTTCAATCTTGTAAGGCTTTCTTGGTGGGGCTGGTTTCGGTGGACCACCTTGGGGATCGCCTGGATACCTGCTTCTCTTGATAGGCATTGAAGTCTGTCGTTTCTTAGGTTAAGAAGTATACGTTCACTTCAAGACAGTTGCGATCATGAGCAGCACGGTCGATGGCATCTAACTTCTATTTAGGCTGATCCGCCTAAGTCGCGCCGATTCCCTCTGCTGTCCGCCTAAGACGCAGCTTTCACACGGCTTCAAGGCGTCAAGGCGTCAAAAGTTCTGCTCCATAAAGGCTCTCATGTCTCAAGGAAATATGTTGCCGCATCTTATACGGATCCGCCTAAGATGTGTTCGTTGCGATACAAAGCGTCGTTTGGAGCCTGCCAAGCCTGATTCAACGAATTCCCGAATGTTTGATCTTTCCTGCTAAGCATGGCCTGAAATTGGTACGGAACAGATCGCTGACAATCGCGTCAGTGCGTTTTGCGTTAACAGGGGAAATCGGTCCCGTGATCCGCTTGTAACAGGGTGCCGAAGGCCATCGGACTCCTTGTGTGGCTATTGGTGGGGATCCTTGCGATTGGCGAGTTTGATCGATCCAATTGGTGTTATCCATCTCCCGCTGAGAGCGCTTCAGCTCCAACGGCTGGCGGCCCTTCTCCAGCCGGCAAGCTCAACCCCAATCGCTCGGCCAGCCAAGGGGCGGTGGAGCCCTGCAAGCCCACGGTGAGCAGGATGGTGAGAAACACCAGGCCCTTGAGGGTTCCCCCCTCCGCATCGCCCGCCGCTTCCAGATCGAGCGCGAAGAGGCTCGCCACCGCCGCGCTCACGATGCCCCGCGGCGCCACCCAGCCGAGCAGCAGCCGCTCCCGCCCATCGAGCGGTAGGCCTGCCGAGGCCAGTTGCACCACCAACAGCCGCAGCACCATCAGGCCAGCCACGGCCAGAAGTCCCCCCAGCCCCAGGGGGCTCAGCTCCGTCCAAGACAGATCCGCTGCGAGCAGCGGGAACAGCACCGTGATCGCCAGCTGCGCCAAGGCGCTGATATCCGCCTCCAACCCGCTCGCGCCCGCCTCCAGCCGCCACCCCACCATCAGGCCGGCGCTCACCGCCGCGGGCAGGCCCGATTCCGGCAACATCGCCTCGCAGCCGCTGAACAGCAAAAACAACCACCCCAGGGTCAGCTGCAACTGCAAGCCCCTGCCGCCCTCCTCCTCCCCCGGCGTGCGCCGGAGAAGCTCCGCCAGAAGCCAGCCCGCCAGCGCCCCGGCCGCCACTCCTCCGCCAAAGCGCAACGCCAGCCGTGGCGCCAACTCCTGCCAGCTGCCCACCTCACCCAGGGCCGATTGGAGCAGCAGCAGGGCGAGCACCGCCGAGAAGGGTTCCAGGATCAACCCCTCTGCCTCCAACACCTGCCCCAGCAAGGGCGCCAAGCGCATCTGCTTCACCAGGGAGTTCACCACCGTGGGCCCGGTGGAGAGCGCAATGGCGCCGAACACCAGCGCCAGCGGCCACGACAGGCCCGCCACCAGATGGGCCAGCGCCGCCCCGCCCGCCAAGCCCAACACCGAACGGATCAACACCAGCTGGGTCACCGAGCGCTGCAGGTCGGGCCCCGCCAGCCGCAGTGTCAGGCCCCCATCGAAGAGCACCAGGCTCACCAGCAGACCCACCAAGGGCTTCAAGCCCTGGCCCAGATCCTCCGGGCGGACCAGCCCCAGGCCCGCCTGGCCGATCAACAGCCCGAGCCCCAGCAACACCACCACCGCTGGCACGCCGCTGAGGCGGCTCAGCCACTGGCCCACCGATCCCGCAAAAAACGCCGTGCCCCAGAGCAGGGCCAGCCGGTCCGGCGTGCTCAACCCGCCGCCACCTCCGCCAGCGGCTTCCAGCGCAGCGCCCTGGCGCCACCCATCTCCACCACGATCTTCAGCCGGGGCTCCCGCTTGCAGAGGGCCACCAGGCTGGCGAGCTCGGCGCTGGAGAGCACCTGCCCCTCCAACAACCAAAGCACCACCGGGCCTTTCCCCTCCAGGAGATGGCCCAGCTGGGGCTGCACCCGCTGCACCTCGCCCACGGCGGCGCCGCGCCCCACGCTCTGGTGGCCCAGATGGGGAGGCCGCACTCCGTGCAGCTCAAACAGAAAGGCCTCCGGATCGCCCAGACCCCGGGCCGAGGTGAGGTGGGCCTGGTAGCCCGCGGCCCGCAGGCGGCGCAGCAGCCGGGTTTCACTGCCGCCCTCCAGGGGCACGAAGAGCGCCAGGGCCCCGGCCTTCTCCAGTTCCTGGCGGAATCCTTGGCCCGTGAGCAGCAGGGGCATGGCGGCAGCGGCGCGAGTTGTGGGGGAGTCTGTCAAAAAACTCCCGCGGGGGTTGCTTTTCGGGCTTGTTTGGAGGGTGAACCCCCATGCGCTACGATCGGTGCTTGTGCTGATGCCTTGTGCCCGACCGCTAGCCGGGCCTCCAAGCAACAGCGCAGGGTCGCCCGTGGTGGCGATCCTCCAGGCCAGTGTGGTTGCCACGGTGTCTCGGCACCGGTGGAGCCATCGGGAAACTGTCTGCGCCCCCTCGCGGGAGCCAGCCAAGTCCCAGCCCGCTGATTCGTCTGCTAGCTCCGGTGGCATGCCTTCGCCTGCCCCCACGCCAGTTTCCGAATTCAGCCCAACCCCTCGGGCACCGGCTTCTTTGGCAGCCGGAGGTTCCCGGGGGTGTCCAGCTGGCGTTCTCCCCTCAGTCAATGTCTATCGGCATTCTCGGGAAGAAATTGGGCATGTCCCAGTTCTTCGATGAAGAGGGCAGGTCTGTTCCGGTCACCCTGATCGAAGCGGGTCCCTGCCGCATCACCCAGATCAAGTCCCCTGCCAGCGATGGCTACAGCGCTGTGCAGCTTGGCTTTGGCGACATTCGCCCGAAGCTCGTCAACAAGCCCGCCCAGGGCCACCTCGCCCGCTCCGGCGCCGAGCCCCTGCGCCACCTGCGCGAAGTGCGCGTGGATGCAGTGGATGGCTTTGAGCTCGGCGGCACCGTCACCGTGGCCGATTTCGAGGCCGGCCAAAAGGTCGATGTCCGCGGCGACACCATCGGTCGCGGCTTTGCCGGCTACCAGAAGCGTCATGGCTTCAGCCGCGGTCCCATGACCCACGGCTCCAAAAACCATCGCGAGCCGGGCTCCACCGGTGCTGGCACCACCCCCGGCCGCGTCTACCCCGGCAAGCGCATGGCGGGCCGCTACGGCGGCAAGCCCGTCACCACCCGCGGGCTCACCATCCTCAAGGTGGACGCCGCCCGCAATCTGCTTGTGGTGAAGGGTTCGGTGCCCGGCAAGCCCGGCGCCCTGCTCGACATCCGCCCGGCGCGCCGGGTGGGCAGCCAAGCCGCGTCCTGAGGAGGAGAACCATCATGGCCAAATGTGTTGTGCGCGATTGGCAAGGGAAAGAGAGCGGCCAGGCCGAGCTCGATCTCGCCGTCGCCAAGGAAACCACCGCACCAGACCTGCTCCATCGCGCCGTGTTGCGCCAGCTCGCCAATGCCCGCCAGGGCACGGCAAGCACCCTCACCCGGGCGGAGGTGGCCGGCGGTGGCCGCAAGCCCTACAAGCAAAAGGGCACCGGTCGCGCTCGCCAGGGCTCGATCCGCACCCCCCTGCGCCCCGGCGGCGGCATCGTGTTCGGCCCCAAGCCGCGCAGCTATGCCCTCCACCTCAACCGCAAGGAGCGCCGGCTGGCCCTGCGCACCGCCCTGATGAGCCGCCTGGCGGACATCACCGTGGTGAAGGACTTTGGAGCGACCCTCCAGGCGCCCAAAACCAAGGAGATCACCGCGGCCCTGCAACGCCTCGACATCACCCCCGAGAGCCGCGTGCTGCTCGTGATCGATGGCGCCAGCGACACCCTCAAGCTCTCTGTGCGCAACCTGGAGCGGGTGAAGTTGATCGCCGCTGATCAGCTCAATGTGTTCGATCTCCTCAACGCCCAGAAACTGGTGCTCAACGAGGGGGCTCTGGCCAAGATTCAGGAGGTTTACAGCGATGGCTGAACGTTTTACCGGCCGGCTGCCCGATGTGATTCGGCGCCCGTTGATCACCGAAAAGGCCACCCGTTTGCTGGAGGCCAACCAATACACCTTCGAGGTGGATCCCCGCGCCGCCAAGCCCGCCATCAAGGCGGCCGTGGAGGAGCTGTTCTCCGTGAAGGTGTTGGGCGTGAGCACCATGAACCCACCGCGGCGCACCCGGCGCGTGGGTCGCTTCGCTGGCAAGCGTGCGCGGGTGAAGAAAGCCATCGTCCGTCTGGCCGAAGGTCAGTCCATCCAGCTGTTCCCTGAGTCCTGAGGGGTTTAAACCATGGCCATTCGTTCCTATCGCCCCACAAGCCCCGGCACCCGCACCCTGGTGACCACCGATTTCGGTGAGCTCACCGGCCAGCGCAGGCAGCGGGGCCTGGTGGTGGCCAAGCACCGCCTCAAGGGGCGCAACAACCGAGGTGTGATCACCTGCCGCCACCGCGGCGGTGGCCACAAGCGCCTCTATCGCATCGTGGATTTCCGCCGGGACAAGCGTGGCGTGGCCGCCAAGGTTGCCGCCATCCACTACGACCCGCATCGCAACGCTCGGCTCGCGCTTCTCTTCTACACCGATGGGGAAAAGCGCTACATCCTGGCTCCGGCTGGCGTGGGCGTGGGCCAAACCGTGATCGCTGGCCCTGAGGTGCCGATCGAGCCCGGCAATGCCCTGCCCCTCTCCGCCATCCCCCTCGGCTCAAGCGTCCACAACGTGGAGCTCTACCCCGGCCGCGGCGGCCAAATGGTGCGCACCGCCGGCTCCAGCGCTCAGGTGGTGGCCAAGGAGGGCGACTACGTCGCCCTGAAGCTGCCCTCCACGGAGGTGCGGCTTGTGCGCCGCGAGTGCTACGCCACCCTCGGCGAGGTGGGCAATGCCGAGCAGCGCAACACCAGCCTCGGCAAGGCCGGCCGCAAGCGTTGGCTTGGCCGTCGCCCCGAAGTGCGCGGCAGTGTGATGAACCCCTGCGATCACCCCAACGGTGGCGGTGAGGGCCGGGCTCCCATCGGTCGCTCCAGGCCCGTCACCCCCTGGGGCAAACCCGCCTTGGGCTTGAAGACCCGCAAGCGGAACAAGCCCAGCAACAGGTTTGTGCTGCGGAAACGTCGCCGCACCTCCAAGCGGAGCCGTGGAGGCCGCGACGCATGATCCCCCACCCCGCTCTGCCACCTGCCTGAACCGCCATGGGACGCTCACTCAAAAAAGGTCCGTTTGTTGCCGACAGCCTGCTGCGCAAGGTTGAAAAGCAAAACGCTTCTGAAGACAAATCCGTGATCAAAACCTGGTCGCGGGCCTCCACCATCCTGCCGTTGATGATCGGCCACACCATTGCCGTGCACAACGGCAAGAGCCACGTGCCCGTCTACGTGACCGAGCAGATGGTGGGTCACAAACTCGGGGAATTCGCCCCTACCCGCACCTTCCGGGGCCACACCAAAGACAAGAAGGGAGGCCGCTGATCCATGGCAACCACCACCACCACCGCCCAAGCCCTGGCCCACGGCCGCTACATCCGCGGCTCCGCCTCCAAGGTGCGGCGGGTGCTCGATCAAATCCGCGGTCGCACCTACCGCGACGCGCTGATCCTGCTCGAGTTCATGCCCTATCGCTCCACCGGCCCGATCACCAAGGTGTTGCGTTCGGCTGTCGCCAACGCCGAGCACAACCTCGGCCTTGATCCGGCCACCCTGGTGATCTGCCAGGCCAGCGCTGACATGGGTCCCTCCATGAAGCGCTTCCGCCCCCGTGCCCAGGGCCGCGCCTACGCCATCAAGAAACAAACCTGCCACATCAGCATTGGTGTGGTCTCCCGCTCCGCCTGACCCCCGAGGACTTCCGACCGATGGGACACAAGATCCATCCAACCGGCCTGCGCCTGGGGATCACCCAGGAACATCGCTCGCGCTGGTATGCCCCCAGCCGCACCTATCCCACCCTCCTGCGGGAGGACGACAACATCCGCAAGTTCATCCACAAGAAATACGCCGCCGCTGGCATCAGCGATGTGCTGATCGCCCGCAAGGCCGATCAGCTGGAGGTGGAACTCAAGACCGCCCGCCCGGGCGTGCTTGTGGGCCGCCAGGGCAGCGGCATCGAGGAGCTGCGCAGCGGCATCCAAAAGACCCTTGGCGACACCCAGCGCCAGGTGCGCATCAACGTGGTGGAAGTGGAGCGGGTCGATGCCGACGCCTACCTCCTCGCTGAGTACATCGCCCAGCAGTTGGAAAAGCGGGTGGCCTTCCGGCGCGTCATGCGCATGGCTGTGCAGCGGGCCCAGAGGGCCGGCGTGCTCGGCCTGAAGATCATGGTGGCCGGACGCCTGAACGGGGCGGAGATCGCTCGCACCGAGTGGACCCGCGAGGGTCGGGTGCCGCTTCACACCCTGCGGGCCGACATCGACTACGCCACCAAGGTGGCGAGCACCACCTACGGGGTGCTTGGCATCAAGGTGTGGGTGTTCAAAGGGGAGGTGCTCCCCGGTCAACAGGAGCAGGTGCCCGTGGGTGCCGCTCCCAAGCGGCGGGCGAGTCGGCGCCCCCAACAGTTCGAAGATCGCTCCAACGAGGAGTGAGGGAGGTTTAAACCATGCTGAGTCCACGACGCGTCAAATTCCGCAAGCAGCAGCGAGGCCGCATGCGTGGCGATGCCCCCAGGGGCACCACCATCGCCTTCGGTGAATACGCCCTGCAGGCCCAGGAGTGTGGCTGGATCACCTCCCGCCAGATCGAGGCTTCCCGCCGAGCCATGACCCGCTACGTCAAGCGGGGTGGAAAAATCTGGATCCGCATCTTCCCCGACAAGCCGGTCACCATGCGGCCTGCCGAAAACCGGATGGGTTCCGGTAAAGGCAACCCGGAATTCTGGGTGGCGGTGATCAAGCCCGGCCGCATCCTCTTTGAGATGGGTGGGGCGGAGATCACCGAGGCCATCGCCAAAGAAGCGATGCGGCTTGCCCAATACAAGCTGCCGATGAAAACCAAGTTCATCTCCCTGGCAGACCAGCAGGAGGCCGCTCCCGAGGCCGCTGCTCCTGTTGCCGCTTCCGTTGCCGAGTCCTGACCATGGCCCGACCTGACATCGCCGAGGCTCGCAAGTTGAGCGAGTCCGAGCTCAGCGAAAAGATCAACGCCACCCGGCGTGAACTTTTCGACCTCCGCTTTCAGCAGGCCACGCGCCGGCTGGAGAACCCGCACCGCTTCAAGCAGGCCCGCATCACGCTGGCCCACCTGCTCACGGTGCAGCAGGAGCGTCAACGCTCCACCGCCTCCTGAACCCCCGCACATCCATGGCACGCAAGGAAAGGGTCGGCACCGTCGTCAGCGACAAGATGGA
>JBJTWN010000168.1:0-3462 GCA_046081785.1 Cyanobium sp. | reverse complement strand
CTGAATATTCCTCCTGCATTGCAAGTCTCCGAGCTCATCGAGGATCTGCGGGAGCGGCTCAGGCCACTGAAGAGCAGCCTCTTCCCCCAGCAGGTGTTGCTAGAACTCACCGACACTGCCTTGCTGGGCCAGTCCCTCCTGAATGGCCAGCCGGGCCCCATCTGCATCGATGTGCCCCTGCCTTCCCTCACCTGCAGGCAGGGCCAACCCGTGGAGATCGACCCTCTGGCCGATTTGATCGGCGATCTCCTGGTCCGCGATGGTCTGATCGACGCTTACGTGATGGCGGCCCTGCCCCAATCGGCGGTGCAGTGGCGGGTGATCGACTGGGCGGGCGGCACCGCGCCAGAAGATGCAGCGGCGGAGCTGCGCCAGCTCAATCCAGATCTGGGCCTGCCCTACCCACTGGCGGAAGCCGCCATCGACCTGCAGCCCCTGAGCGCTGCGCCCGGGAAGCACCTTCTGGCCACCACCCCGCGGGTGGTGGTGGAAGGCTGGATCCAGGTGTTTCACCAGGCTGGCACCAACCTGGATCGGCTGGCCTGCCCCCAAACCTGCCGCCTGGCGGCCCTGCAAGGGCATCTGGCGGAGACCCCGGCAGGCACCCTGTTGCTCGTGTTGACCTCACAATCAGAGAGCCGCCGCCTGGAAGCCGTCAGGGAAGGGGTGCCCCTGTTCCAGTGGCCGCTGCCGCAGGAGGCCGAGGCAACGGTGGCGGAAGTGAAGCGCTGCCTGGCCTTTCTGCGACGCAACTTTCGGGAGATCCGTCAAGTGCATCTGCTGCTGGATGGCGAATGGGAGGAGCAGACAGAGCTGGAGTCTGTCTTGGGGGCGCCGGCTCATCAGCTCAACTGCGCGCCGTTTGCCTCCCTGGTGTTGCAGGGGTTGGCGATTCCGGAGCTGATGCCATGAAGAAGTTGATGGTGCCCAGCCTGAGCCAGCCGCTGCGGCTGCCCTTTGGCCCCTGGGGCCGCACACCTGAGGAGCCGCCCCCCTCCACGGGGGGATCCGAGCCTCCTGAGGCTGGGCCTGCGGTGGTCAAGGCGGGCTGGGTGCCTCCGCTCGATCTGCTGCGGGAGCGGCGTCAGGAGCTGGAGCTTGAGCCGATCTCGGGCCTGCTGGCGCGGCGCCCGGCGCTGTTTCGTCAGGGCGTGGCGATCGGTGGGCTGGTGCTGGGCCTCAGCGCAGGGCTGTGCGGATTGCTGCTGATTTGGCATCAGCTGCTCAAGAGCCGCATGGTGGAGCTCGAACGCTACGAGGCGGATGTGGAGCAACTCACCAAAACGCTCGCGGGCCATCAGGCCGCCCTGAAGAAGCTGAAGGTGAGCAATGAACTCCTGGTGAAACGGTTGACGGATGTGCGAAGCAGCTCGGCGTTATTGGCGGATCTGCAGCTGCGGGTGCCGGAAGGGGTGCAGCTCACAGAGGTGCAGATGGAAGGTCCCAATCAGATTCGCTTGGGGGGGGTGGCGCGAGATCCTGTGGCGTTTGGGCGGGTGAATGCGATGGAGTTGGTGTTGCGCAACTCGCCGCTGTTTGAAGCCAAGGGGGTGACCTTGGGCAAGGTGGTGCGGATGCCAGCCCGACCGTTGGAGGCCAGTGAGCTGGGACCGACCCAGCCGGGTGCCCCCCCCGTGAAGCTCGAGCTTCCCAGCGCCGTGATGTTTGAAATGAGCGCCGCTCTCACTCCCCTGGCCGCCAACAGGCTGGTGGCCGTGATGGAAGCGCTGAAGGCAGAGGGCATGGTGCGCCGTCTGGAGCTGCTGCAACGGGAGGGGCTCCTGAAATGACCAACCTGCAACAGTCGAAAGAAGAGCGGGATGCGGCCTTATCGTCCACCACCCTGCGGCGATTGTGGTTTTGGACTCCGATTGCTGCGGGAGGCTCCCTGGCCCTGCTGTTGCTCTCGGCCTTGGCGGTGCCGCAATGGCTCGCGCTCAGCAAGGATCAACAGCGGCTGAATGAGCTGGAGGAGCGGCGCCAGCAGGCGGAATTGCTGAAACTGCAGGAGTTGAAGGTGGTGAAGGAGCGGCGCGAGGCCCTGGCCCAACAGGAGCAACTCATCAAGCTGGTGGCGGGCAATGGTGATGGATCCACTTTTTTGGCCACCTTGGATCTCGAGGCGCGCCAAACAGGGGTGAAGCTGCAGTTGTTTGAACCCACCGTTGCAGCCGCCACAACTGGAGCCCCCGGGGCTGCGCCCGCCCCTGGCGCGCCTCCCGCGGCCGGTGCCGGAGCCCAGCCGGGAGCAGCGGGCACGGCGCAAGCCCCTCCAGGCCCCGATGGAAAGCCAGCCCCGCCTGATCCGATGGAGCAGGCCGGCCTGAGGCGCCGATCCCTGTTGCTGACAGCGCGAGGCACCTACCCGCAGTTGTTGGCCTTCCTGCGGCGCATGGAACTCCTCGATCTTCTGGTGGAGCAAAAGGATCTCACCCTCGTGGTGGCGGGCGCCCAAGTGACCCGCAGCGGCATCAGCGAGAAAGAGATCCCGATTTTGGTGCCAGATGTGGAGGTGAAGCTGGGGATGACGCTCTACAGCAGGAAGGCCAAGCCGACAGAGCAACCAGCCGCCGGCAAGGCCCCTGGCGGAGCTCCAAGCAAGCCGCCAGGGGCGCCGGGCTAGTGAACGAGCCGTCCTTGCTTGCGACTGCTGAGAGGAGAACGGTGATTCAATATCCACACCGTGGTGGGTAAAGCAGGGTGGTGAAGATAGAAAAAACTCTGACCGTGCTCGCCGGCAACGGCCGATTCCGGAGAGGGGCCGCGGCAATGGCCGTTCTGCCGCTGGCTGCCCAGGTGGTTGTGCCGGTGGCTCAAGCCCAGGAGGCCTTCCCTGCGAAGGTGCCTGATTTTCCCAACCAACCCGGCCCGGTGCGGGTGGTGAATCCTGCCGCGATGGAGCTCAAGGTGCGGCGGGTGCGGGATGCGGTGGAGGTGGTGATTGAAAACACGGGGGCGGGCCCCCAGCTGGAGCAAACCACCCAGGGCAGCAGCTGGTTGGGCCGGCTGTACACCGCCAAGCCTTCGGCGCTGCTGCGGGGGCCGCAACAGCTGGCCTTGCCGGAAGCGGGTTTCCAAAGCATCAGCATTGAGGGTGGAGGCACGATCTACAACCTGAAGGTGACGCCCGTTGCCGGATATCCCGTGATGCGCCCGCTGGTGAGTGCCGATGGCCGCCAGGTGGTGTTGAGCTTCCCGGCGCCAGTGCAGCCCTCGCTGCAAACCATGCAGCGCAACAGCCTGGCCCCTGGCGCGGTGGCCAATCCAAACTTCGCTCCTCCCCTGCGGCAGCGGGCCACGGCGCCACCGGTGGGTGACATGGCGGTGGGGACGATGCTGCTGAAGGATCCGAGCTATCTGAATGTGAGCGGCCCAAGGGTGACGCTCACATTCAAGAGCGTGCCAGCCTCGACTGCCCTGCAAGCCCTGGCGCGGGTGGGGCGTTATGGATTTGTTTACAAC
>JBJTWN010000167.1:0-3633 GCA_046081785.1 Cyanobium sp. | reverse complement strand
CTGATCGAGACGGAACCTTACGGGGAAAACCCTGAGTCACTGCCGAATGAGCGGCCCTTCGGGGTGAATCTGATCGGCCATGCCTTTGAAGTGTTCGGTATCGGCGAAGACGTGCGGATGGCCGCCCTGGCCTTGAGCAGCGCCGAAGTTCCCTTCTGCGTTGTGAATGTACCTGCCAACAACGGTGCCTCCAGAAGCGACCGGAGCCTCGAAGCCCAGACCCTGCCACCGGGAAAACTGGGCCCCTACCGGTTCAACCTGGTGTGCCTGGCCGCCCCGAGCCATGGGGCCTGGATCGCCCGGGAGGGGATGGCGCAGCAGCGGGGACGCACCACGATTGTGGCCTGGCCCTGGGAAACCCAGACCTGGCCCGGGGCGTGGGAGTGCCTGATCCCCTTGGCTGATGTCTTCTGGCCTTCCAGCACATTCACAGCCCAGGCACTGAGGCCCTTCAGTGATCCCTGCCGGCGACCCATGCAGGTGATGCCCATGGCCGTTCACATCGACAATCCGGAGCAATACCGCCGAACAGACCGCCGCCGGGCAACCCGTGAGCGATGGGGGCTGGATCCGGATGCAAAGTTGGTGTTGTTTGTCTTTGATGTCAAGTCGTCCCTGGCACGCAAGAACCCCTGGGGTGCCATTGACGCCTTTCAACGTGCGTTCAGCGAGAAAGAATCCAATCAGGTGCAGCTGGTTATCAAGGCCTTGCGGCCCATGGCGCCCAATGCCGAATGGGAGAAGTTACAAAAGCAAGCAAGAGAAGACTCCCGACTCAGGCTCATCGACAGAGATCTTGAGCGACAGGAATTACTTGATTTGATGGGTTGCTGTGATGTATTCCTATCCATGCATCGCAGCGAAGGGTTTGGCCGAGGAATTGCCGAAGCGGGGATCCTCGGCCTTGAAGTTGTCACCAGCAGCTTCGGTGGAAATGCCGACTTCTGCCTGGGCAGCTCCTTTTACCTGGTGAGCTGCAGTCCTTCGGCCGTCGCCGCAAACGCCTACCCCCAGGCGGAGGGGCACATCTGGGGAGAACCGAATCGTGAAGAGGCCATCCAGCACCTTCGGCTAGCCACAAGGAGCCATCACCCCGTGCCTGCGGTGCAGAACGCCAATCCGATTCTTCATCAGCTGACCAGGGAAGCCTGCGGTCAGCGCTACGTCGAAGAACTGAACAAACTTCAGGACAGCCTGACTCTCCACCTGGACAACCCACCGTTCCCAACGGCCGCCCCGGACAGGGCCACGTCGGGCCCGGAGACGAGTGACGATCCGACACCCTTTGCCGATCTGGCCTATGCCGGAAAAACGGCAGGAGACAGCAACAAGTCCAACCATTGAGAGGCGAAGGAATCACCACTGCGGTGCTCCCAGAGATGGCGGTGGATGGCCCTGCCTTGTCGCCGTAAGCGGCGCCGATGACGGTGGGCCCAGAGAATCTGGTCAGCCCACTGGCCAGGTTCCGCCGCCAAGGCCAGGCCTGCATCGAGCAGGTCCCGATAGGCCGGCCCCGGCGAACAGAGCGTGGGCAATCCCATCGCGGCATAGTCGAGCAGCTTGAGATCGCTCTTGGCACTATTGAAAGCATTCCCCACCAAGGGCGCCAAGCCCAGATCGTGGCGAGGCAGCCGGCGCAGCCAGCGCACAAAGCGGGGGTAGCGGCGAGCCTCAAGGGGAACCTCCACCACATCCAACCAGGACCGCTGCAGCGGCTGGCTGAGGCCACCCACCAGCGTGAGGCGAAAGGCACTGGAATCGCGGGCCGCCAGAGCGTCAAGCTCCGGCAGAATCAGGGCCAGATCCGCATCATGGGTGCGACTGCCCATGTACAGCAGCTGCAGGGGGCCCTTCGCTTCAGCGCGCGGGAAGCGCACATGCCCCGCCCATGCCTCGGCATCAAGGCCATTGGGGAGCACCGAATGTGGGCCCACTGGCAGTCCCTGATTCCGGATCCGTTCACGGCACTGGGCTGCCAGGCTGACCGTGGAGAACACGCGCAGATCGGCAGCCGCCAGTAGATGCTCAATGGCTGGAAGTGCCGGGGCATAGCGCTCGCGCTCGGGATGTTCGGCGGGCAGGGCAAAAAGGGCGTCGTCGAGATCGAGGATCAGAGGCAACGAGCGCTGGCGGCAGGCCTGCACCAGCGCCTCGGCTTCAACCAGTGTGGGGCAGGCCGCTCGCTGCACGATCAGGCGATCCAGGCCATCGAGCGCCAGGGTTGGAGCTTCGCCAGGCGTGGACTGCTCCAGTTGCACCACACTGCAGCCCCCCTGCTGCTCGAGGCGCCGCAGGGGTAGGAGCAGCCGGATCCAGGCAGAGCTGGTGAGCGGCCCACCGGGGGCCTGGGCCAACATGCCAACGCGCAGCATCAGGCCAGGGCTTGGGCCAAGCGGCCCTGCAGCCGCTGGCTCGCCTCGCTGCCAGCGCTCACGAGCTGCTCGAGCAGGGCCAGGCGGCGGGTGAGCTGCTCGAGATCGAGCTGCTGGGCCTGGAGGCTGAGCTGCAGCTCGCTGCAGCGCTCCTGCTGGGCATCAGCCTGCTGCAGCCGCGCCTGCAGCAACGCCACCTGCTCGCCCAGGGCCAGGGCCTCCAGCTGTCGTTCCTGCAGGGGCGCCAGCCGTTGCGCCAGCTCCACCAGATCGGCCTCCAGGGCGGCTCGCTCTTGCCGAGCCGCGATCAGGGCGTCCAGGTTGGCGGCCTGCTGGTAGCGCCCCAGGCAATCCAGATCGGGAAGCCGCCCATCGAGGGCAGCGGCCAGGGGATGGGATTCCAGGGTCTGGTAGGCCTGCAGCTGGCCGGGATGCTCCTGCAGCCAGGCCATGGCCAGCAACGCCTCAAAGGGATCGGGTCTGGCAAAACACGCCTGGGGCTCTGCTGGCGGAGCCGGGCCGGCGTGCACGCACCATGCCACCAGCGCAGGGAGCGAAACGCAGCGGAGGTTCACCAGCCGGCAGCGACAGGCGGAGTGCTGCAACCGGGGCAGACAGTGAGCAGTGCCGCATCGTGCTCACCAGCGGACTGGTGGGCTGGAGCAGCCAGCCGGCCCAAGGGGTCGGCATAGGCGAGCAGCAGGGGCAGGTGGAAGGAGGCCGCAGCGGGCCCGGCCAGGGGCAGGGTTGATTCAAAGTCTGTCACAGGCTTCCTTGCCGGGGCTGCGAGCATGGGTTGAGGTCGGCGGAATCGCCCCCTTCCCGTGCTTGAAAGCGCTTCTGCCGCAATCGATCTCGATCTGATCAGCTATCTGAGGTCGATTCCAGATGCGCGGATGCGGCGCGGGGTTCGATTTCCGGCCTGGTATCTGCTGCTGGTGGCGGTGCTGGGAATCCTGAGTGGCTGCCAGAGCTTGCGGGATCTGGAGCGATTCGCCATCCGTCACCACGCCGTGCTCACCGAGGCGCTGGACATCGAGCTCAGGCGTCCGCCGTCGGACTCCGCGTTTCGCTACTTCTTCCACCAGGTGGATGTAGCGGCCCTGTGTGCGGCGATCCGTGACTGGACGATCGCCCAGATCCCAGGTGGCACGGAGGATCTCGATCAGCTGGTGTGTGACGGCAAGACGCTGCGGGGCTCGATCGAACCCACCGCCGGCGGGGGATCCGCGTTTATCGCCCAGGTGACGCTGTACTCGGC
>JBJTWN010000166.1:0-5372 GCA_046081785.1 Cyanobium sp. | reverse complement strand
AGACAGCAGGGTCTTCAGCCAGGGGGAATACCATCAAAGGTATCGCCAATGTCTGGCCCGTCGACGACTGCTCTGCGAGTGGCACCACTGCCTGCGGCAGCGGCGATGGCCTCCTCCATCTGCTCGAGGCTCAGACAACGGTTGACCTTGGGGCGGTGGAGAAAGAGATCCTCCGGCTCGTACTTCGAGGGCACCAGCACCAGCCGTCCCTGTCGGTCGATGCTGGCCTGCAGCCGGGCTCCGGGAGCCAGTCCGAGGGCATCACGCAGAGGCCTGGGCAGGGTGAGCTGACCTTTGGAGGTGAGCGTGACAGTGGCCATAAGATCACTGTAAGGCAATCCGCCTTACGCGCTGATCCAGCCCTGTCGCCTGGTTCTCGAGACCGCTGGCGGGAGTGGAGCACCGGCGGGGGCGGAAGCCATCACGGTCGGCGAGGGGAGGAGGGAAAGCCCGCTGCCCCGGCCGTCTCGCCCTGGATCTGATCGAGCTGCTGCAGCCCTGAGGAGTGGCGGATGTCGTGAAGATCTGCCGGGTCGCTACAGCCGAGGCCTGAGGCGGGTGTCCCTCGCCTTCCTCGTGATGGCCTCCTCTTCTCCCCGCTGCGAGATCCGCCAGCTGCTGGTGCACATCTATCCCAGCGGCAGCAAGGCCTACGGCTCAGAGCGCATCACGGTCTTCTATGGCCGCCGCGGTCGCCCGGTCAAAAAGCCCCGCTTGATCCCGGCTGAGCGTGCTCACTTCTGGGCCCGCAGGCTCCAGGCCCGCCGGTTGGGCACCGTGTCGGTGGTGTAGGGCACGGGTGGCTGCTTATGGCAGCTGGGGGGAAGTCTGCAGCTGGCTTTCTTGCTTGGGGGGAGACGTCTACTCCGCTACAACAGGGGTGCCTGCTGCGCTGAGCTATGAGTGCCCCATCTCCAACCAGTGCAGCCGGCCGCTGGCGTCGCCGGCCACCAGGAGCTGGTGTGTGGGGAGCCAGCCGAGGGCGGTGATAGCGGCATCAGCCACGAAGAGCACGCGGGGGGCACCATCGGGGTGGGTTGGATCCCAGAGGCGGATGGTGGCATCGCTGGAGCCTGAAGCGAGGCAGCCATTGCCCAGCACCACAAGGGAGGTCACAAAAGACTGATGGCCTTTGAGGATCGCAATAGGCCGTGGTGTTGACGTGTCCCACAGACAGATTGTGCAATCTTGCGAACCTGAGGCCAGCCGACCATCAGGCAAGACAACCAGGCTCCTCACCTGTTCTCGATGGCCTTCCAAGATTCTTACTAAAGCACCGTCGTTCTGATTGATCAGATGAATCCTGCTGTCGAACAAGGACACGCAGGCAAGATGTTCGGCGCCCAATGCTGCAAGCAAAGTCACTTTAGAACGAAACCCGTCTGACGTTGCAACTAAGGGATTGGTTAATGCCGGATCCCAAATCCAAACTGATTTATTGTTGAAGCCGGAGGCAAAGCGGCCCCCACACAAAGCAACAAGAGAACATACCTCGCTCCTCAAAAGGCCTTTCAAGATTCTTGTGCAGTTGCCACTTTCGGGGTCCCAAAGGCGAATCGTTGCATCCTCTGAGCCTGAGGCAAGATGACCATCACTCAGCAATGCCAAAGAACCGACTCGTCCTGTATGACCCGCCAAGAACGAGGCGCACTGCCCGCTTGTTGGATCCCACAGGAGGATGTTGTCATTATTGGAAGCTGTGGCGAGCTGGCCATCCCCCATGACGGCCATGGAAACCACCGGGCTCCCATGCCTGTGCCCAAAGGAAAAACCTGGATTGCTGTAGAGGTCCCATAGGCGAACCGTGCCATCACTAGAGCCGGAAGCAAGGCAGCCATCAGCAAGAACCACCAAGGAGTTGACCGCTGCTGCATGCTCATCAAACACACCGATCCATCCACCATCAGAAGGATCCCAAAGGCAGATGGTTGTATCATCCGACCCCGAAGCGATGCGGCCATCTTGCAGCACCACCAGGGAAAGCACGGCACTCATGTGACCCGTCAAGACGGCAACGCAGGATCTGCTGGCTGGGTCCCAAAGCCGAATCGTTGAATCGGATGAGCCCGAGGCAATACGGCCATCGTGCAACACCGCCAGGCACCACACCACGCTGGCATGGCCCTCCAAGACGGCAACGCACTCTCCGCTGTCCGGGTCCCACAGCCGGATTGTCGCATCATTTGAACCAGAGGCGATGCGGCCATTCTCAAGAACAGCAAGGGAGAGGATGCCCCCCCGATGTCCCTTCAGACCGGCGGAAAACGTCTTGTTCTTTGGATCCCATAATCGGATCGACTTGCTCATGGCACATGCCATGCGGCCATCACGCAATGCCAACAATCTCGTCACCTGACTGGGCGCTTTGATGATCAAGGAACATTCCCCGGTGGTGGGATTCCAAACGCGGATAGTTTTGTCATCGGAGCTCGAAGCGAGGCTGCCATCAACCATCACGGCCAGAGATGTCACATGACCGTCATGACCCTTCAACACGGCAGTGCAGTGACCGATTTCTGGGTCCCAGATTCGAATAGTGTTGTCATAGGAGCCAAAAGCAAGCTTGCCATCTGGAAGTACAGCCAACAAGCTCACAACTTGAAACATAGGAAAAACCCTCAATAGGCCTTCTTGTGCTGCCAAGCTTGTGAACATAGGGATGGGACCTCCAATCTTGCGCAATCCCTCTCGCGCTTGCTCCAGCAAGCTCTTCAGTTCCCGCTCATCCATCAGGCGTGCCAACAACTGCGAGGCGAGTTGCTCGCCGCCTCCCCAGACTTGTCCATGGCTGATCACATGAGAGGCCTGGCGCAGGCTGCGTTCCAGCCCGCCTAGTTCCGGCGGGAGGGTGTGCGGCTCGTAACACGATGGAGCAAAGTCCCCCAGCAGTGCATTGAGGCCCGCCAACCGCAGCCGGGCCTCCAGCCAGGGGAACTGCAACAGTTGCCCACCGATCACCTCTGCCCGCTCCTCATCGGCCAGATGGCTACCCAGGTGTCGCACCAGGTAGGGCCAGATGTGGGCGCGGCCGGCCTTCACTTCATCCAAGGCCCATGTGCGAATCTGCTCAGAGGCTGCTTTGCGATCCATGCTGAATCGCCCAGCCCGAGGGAGGCCTTCCTTCACATCGACCTCACTCAGCCACTGCTCCAGCGACAGGTGATCAAAGCTGTAGAGGCTCTCCTGGGTGGTGATCCCTTCCTGTTCCATCTCTCTCTGGCGCAGGCGCAGGCGCAGGAAATCTCGCAGGGGAACAAGTCGGCAGCTGATCTCGAGCTCAGGACAGCCCAGAATCGCCGCCAGCTCACGGCGGCCCAGAGGCTCACGTGCCTCGGCCAAAAGTGCCAGGATCGGTTCTACTTGCTCATAGCCCTGTTCATTGGGGAAGCGCAGCTCGAAGGCTTTGGCATAAAAGCCATCCAGACCCGGCGGTACAGCTTTCAGATCGGCGCGGGTCGCAAGAGGAAGAACGCCGGTCTCGAGATCGTTGAGCACCCGCGCCACATAGAGAAACTTGCCACTGCTCTGCTGCTCGCTGCCCAGGAATTCGGCAACCTCATCAGGGGTGATTTGGGCCTGATGGAGACGTTCCTGCAGAGGTGAGCGATTGCAGAGGGCCAAGGCGTAGCTGCGCAGATCGGCCAGGTTGCGGGATTCCTCAGCATCGATCTCTTTGAGGGAGAAGGCCCGCCGCAGGATCTCGATCACATCGGGCCGGCGGCGGCTGGTGGCCAGGAGCTTCAGCCAGGGGGGGAGGCGTTTGGCATAACGAGCCAGCAGTGCCACGATCGTGAGAGGGGTGTTCGGTCTGGAGGCCGCCGCCGGATCCTGGGCTTCATCGAGGGCATCGACCAGCAACAGTTGGGGCTCAGGAGAGGGATCTAGAGCTGCCAGCGGGGCGAGCACCGCCTGCTCCATGGCCCGGGCCGGATCCTTGTCGGCTTCATCGAGCCAGCGCCGCAGTTCCGCTGCATCGTCGGCCTCCAGCCTCCTGCGGTAGGCGGGTAGGGCCTCGGCGAACTGGGCCGCCAGGGTGCGTACGAACAATGCCGCCGTAAGCGTGTCCGCCTGCTCGGTGCTGCAGAAGTGCTCAGCAGCCAGGGGGATACCTGCGGCCCCTGTTTCGATCAGTTGCGCCAGGAAGGCTGATTTGCCGACGCCGTAATCCGCCCCGATCAGGAGGGCCTGTTTGCTCTGAGTGTCGGTAGCCCAGGCGCGTACCTCCTCAAAAAGCCACTCCCGGCCAACGAACCCTTCTCGTTTCTCCGCACGGTAGGTAGTGAAGTCCCAGGCTTGGGGCCAGAACCAGTCGGTGCGGGCCTTGGCCAGATGGTCAGAGGGCAGCCTTAGCTCCCGGTAGAGGGCCTGTTGAATCTTCCAGGTGAGTTGATCGAGGTTGAGAAACTGAACCTCGGGATAGGCCTCTACCCCGCGCAGGCGCTCCAGGTGGGCCTGCTGCAGGGTTCGCTGTTTTTCATTGAGCAGAAACTCCTCGTTGCGGGGGACTCCCGCGGCAGGCACACAGATCAAGAGCTTCTTGCCGTGCAGAAGCGCTAGCCAGGCTTCCCACTGGGTGTAAGACAGGCTGGTTGACTTTTCCTCAAGAAACGGGTGCAAGACCGGGAACCGCTCGGTTAGATCCGGATAGGTACGGCGCAGATAGTCAAGCGAGCGGGGTTTTGCGGTGAATCCCAGCCCATCGCCCACCAGGTGGAGCACCGCGTCACAGGCCCGGATGTAGGTGTCGAGCTTGTCGAGGGTGGGCACGCCTCCGGCTATGAAGTCCTCCTGGATCTTGACCACCACATCAGGCAGGTCCAGGTTGTGTCGCAGATCATCCCGATAGCTCCCGAATTCGGCACTGACGCAGGAGAGAAAGAGCTGAGTGGGCGCCATCGCAGGCTGTGAACTATCTGGCAGTCAGGCTTTCTGCAGTCTGACGCGTTGAGTGGAAGGAGTGCACGTCATTTCCGAATTTCCGGGGACGTGTTGGCGAGGGTCACAGACCAGCCGAGGGAGTCCAGCATCTCAACCCGCTGCGGCCGACGGCGTCTGTCCTCAGCGTGCCACGGCTGCGCCGTGGCCGTCGTCGGTCAGCCGCCGCCGCCCTCCGCTGGGGCCCTGTGGGGAGGGAGTGGGCGTGGGGGTGCTCCCGCGGCTGCGGTGGCGCTGCTGCCGCAGGCCTTGTGGGGGTGGAGGAAACAGCCGGGAGTCGGAGGCTTAGGAGTTCGCTGAAAAACCCGCCCACCTCTGCGAGAATGGATTAGCTGTCCAATCGTTGATGCGAGGCCAACAGGAGCGCAGCGGCTCCTTGTTCTCCTACGTCTCGATCGAGGAGCGGATCCCGGCGAGTCATCCGCTCAGGCGGATTC
>JBJTWN010000165.1:0-7044 GCA_046081785.1 Cyanobium sp. | reverse complement strand
GCGAACATAGATGCCAGAGCCAGCCATCGCCTCCACCACGCCATCGGTTTCCAATTGCCTGTACACCTTGCTGATGGTGTTCCGGTGCAAGCCCGTCTGCATCGCCAGTTGGCGTGTGCTGGGCAAGCGGTGACCAGGTGGGTAGTGCCTTGCGGCAATGGCGAAGCAAATCTGATTGTAGAGCTGGGTGGAGGCGGGAATATCGCTTTCCTGCTGGATGTGGAAGCGCACGCGGCTAAAGCCATGGATCTGGCGGCCACCCTAAGGAGCTTTTGCCTCCGTGACAATTCCCCCCCTGGCATAGCACCATGTGCCGGTTGCTTTCGGGCCATGGAGAAATCTGACTGGACCGACGTCTCTGAAGCCTCTTCCGCTGGTCCGATCACGGCCGGATGGCTGACGTTGGCCCCCGAACGGCCAGGAGAGGTCCCCCTGTGCAGTTGGTGGGCGCGGCCCCAGCAAGGCCCTCTCCAGGGGGCTCTGGTGGTGTTGCCGGAGATCTTCGGTGTCAACCCCTGGGTGCGCAGCGTCGCCGACCGCCTGGCGGGGTTGGGTTATGGGGCTTTGGCCATTCCCCTGTTTGCGAGAACGGCACCGGATCTCTGCCTGGGGTATGGCCCAGAGCAGGTTCAGGAGGGTCGCTCCCACAAGGACCGCACCACCGCCTCAACTCTCTTGCTTGACGTGGCAAGGGCCCAGCGATGGCTGGCCTCGCAGGCGGCTGAGGGCAGGCCCCTGGCCGTGGGTTGCGTGGGCTTCTGCTTTGGCGGCCATGTTGCGTTGTTGGCCTCCGCTTTGGAGGGCATGGCGGCGAGTTGCGCCTGTTATGGAGCCGGGGTGGTCCAGGGTCGGCCCGGTGGTGGGGCCCCCAGCCTGGAGGTTTTGACTCGGCCTGGTGGGCGTGTGCTCCTCATTTATGGTCGCCAGGACCCCCTGGTTCCCCCTGAGGATCTGAGGGCAATCGCGATGGCGGTGGAGGCAGCCCAAGGCGGCAGCGATATCGAGCGCGTGCAGCTGCTCACCTTTGCCGCAGGGCACGGTTTCCTCTGTGAGGAGCGGGAGGATTTTCAACCCGAAGAGGCCAGGGCCGCCTGGCTGGCGATCCTGGCTTTCTTTGCGAAAAACCTAAATTGAATCGGGAGGGTTCACTCCTCGCTTGGGGACGCTGGGCCGCTTGTCTCTACAGCCTTTGATCCTGTTTTGACAGGGGCCGGTTTGGCGGGCTTGGCCGGGGGCGTCTTGCTGGCCGCCTGGCGGCGTGGGGAGAGAAACATGATCATGTTCCGACCTTCCCGCTTGGGTGGCTGCTGAAGGTCCGCGTTGTCTTCGAGATCTTTTGCCATCCGCATCAGAAGTGCTTCGGCAAGAGCAGTGTGCTGAATTTCCCGGCCGCGAAAGATCACAGTGCACTTCACTTTGTCACCCGCTTTTAGAAAACGGCTGGCCTGGCCGATGCGCACCTGATAGTCGTGCGAGTCGATTTTGTAACGCATTTTCACCTCCTTCACCTCGGTCTGGTGGGATTTTTTCTTGGCTTCCTTGGCTTTTTTTTCTTGCTCAAACTTGTATTTGCCATAATCCATCACCCGGCAAACGGGAGGATCGGCTTTTTCACTCACCAAGACCAGGTCTAGCTCTCGGTCTCGGGCTACTTCCAGAGCAGCCTCGCGTGTGATGACCCCGAGCTGACTGCCATCGGCATCGACGACCCGGAGGTTGGGGTAGCTGATGCGCTCATTGATGTTGGGGAGCTCCCGCACGGGAGCACGACGATCTATGCGGGGGCGGGGAGGCATTCAACAGGGCGGATTGCACTTCACCCTAAACCTTGCCGTGACGACTGGACGGCTTTGATGGCTTGTTGCATCAGTTCCTCACCCTCGAGCCAAAGGGGGTGGTGTTGTCGCCGAAACCAGGTGCGCTGCCTTTTGGCGTATTGACGGGTGCGTTGCTCCGTTCTGGCGATGGCCTGGCTCTCCTCCAGGTCCCCCCTCAGCACCCGCCGGGCCTCGTCGTAGCCAATGGTGTCAAGGAGCGGGCAGTTTTCCCCATGGCGGGCGATCAGCGCAGCGGTCTCCCTCACCAGTCCGTCTTCATACATGCCCAAGGTGCGCTTCTTGATGCGGAGGGGCAGGTCCGCGGGGGCCAGGCCCAGTTCCAACACGGGCCAAGGGGGGGGGATGCGCCGTTGCTGGGAGGAGAGGGGCTGACCCGTGGCGTAGCACACCTCCAGGGCCCGTTGGGTGCGGGAGGTGTCCCCAGGGGCGATTCGTGTGGCGGCAACGGGGTCGCAGGTGGCCAGAAGCGCGTGGCACAGCGGTTGCCCCAGGGCCTTGAATTGTTCGCGCAGAGGCGGCTGGGGAGGAACGGCGGGAGGGGTCAGCCCCTGTAGCAGGCCCTGCAGATACAGCCCACTGCCACCGACCAGCAAGGCCATCCCGCAGCGCTGAAGCTCGGCTTGAACCGCGGCTCGCGCCAGGAGGAGGAAGTCCTGCAGCGTGAAGGGGTGGTCGGGGGGCCTCAGGTCAAGCAGCTCGTGACGCACCCGCTCCCGCTGCTGGGCCGTGGGCTTGGCCGTGCCGATATCCATGCCGATGTAGAGCTGTCGGGCGTCCACGCTGATCACAGCCAGGCTCAACGCTTCGGCCAACTCCAACGCCAGGCAGGTTTTGCCGCTGGCAGTGGGACCCATCAGAGCGATGACAAGGGGTGACTGGCCGGCCCAGGGGGGTGGTGGAGGGAAAGACGAGCTCATGCCCAATACTCTGCGCCGCCGTGGGGCCACTCCAGCGGCCGTGGTTCCAAGGTGCATTGCACCCCCTGCGGAAACGCTTCCGTAGAGGGGGCTGGCTGGCGCGAGGAAGGGCCAATGGTAAATTGGCCTGCACAAGCCAGCCGATTTTCGACCACGCCATTCTTATGGCGTTTCTGCGGCCCACTCTGGCGGTCGTTTTTGTCTGCCTTTACGCCCCCTCATCCCATCTGAGACCCGCCTTCGCATGAGCGACGCTTCGCGAGTCCAATCTGCCTACGGCGCTGAGCAAATCCAGGTGCTGGAAGGCCTGGAGCCGGTCCGCAAGCGGCCTGGCATGTATATCGGCTCTACAGGGCCCCGGGGGCTCCACCACCTCGTTTACGAGGTGGTGGATAACTCTGTCGATGAGGCCCTTGCCGGGCATTGCGACGAAATTTTGGTGATCCTCCACGGCGATGGATCCGCCAGCGTTGCCGACAACGGCCGTGGAATCCCGACAGACATCCATCCCCGCACAGGGAAAAGCGCCTTGGAGACGGTGCTCACCGTGCTGCATGCAGGAGGGAAGTTTGGATCTGGGGGTTACAAAGTCTCCGGGGGCCTCCACGGGGTGGGGATCTCCGTGGTGAATGCCCTCAGCGAGTGGGTGGAGGTGACCGTTCTTCGCCAAGGAAAGGAGCACAATCAACGTTTCGAACGGGGAGTGCCCATTGGTTCTCTGGTGGCCACACCAGCTGAGGATCCTGAGCAAACAGGCACCCGTGTGCGCTTCCTGCCGGATGGGGAGATTTTCACCGGTGGGATTGAATTCGATTACCAAACCCTGGCCGCCCGCCTGCGGGAATTGGCCTACTTGAATGGTGGGGTGCGCATCGTTTTTCGCGATGAGCGGCCTGGCGAAGCTGTGCATGAAGAGATCTATCACTACGAGGGTGGCATCAAGGAGTATGTGGCTTACATGAATGCGGAGAAAGACCCTCTGCATCCAGAGATTATTTATGTTGATGCTGAGAAAGACAATGTTCAGGTAGAGGCCGCTTTGCAGTGGTGTGTTGATGCTTACTCGGACAATATCTTTGGCTTTGCCAACAACATCCGCACGGTGGATGGAGGGACCCACATCGAAGGGTTGAAAACCGTCCTCACCCGCACATTGAATGCCTTTGCCAAGAAGCGGGGCAAGCGCAAAGAGAGTGATGCGAATCTTGCCGGCGAGAACATCCGCGAGGGGTTGACAGCTGTTCTTTCTGTCAAGGTGCCTGATCCAGAATTTGAAGGGCAAACGAAAACCAAGCTGGGCAACACTGAAGTCAGGGGAATTGTAGACACTTTGGTTGGCGAAGCCTTGGCGGAATATTTAGAGTTTCATCCATCGGTGATTGATCTCATCCTGGAAAAGGCAATCCAGGCTTTCAACGCCGCCGAAGCGGCGCGCCGGGCCAGGGAATTGGTCCGCCGCAAATCAGTTCTCGAGAGCTCTACTCTCCCAGGCAAATTGGCCGATTGCAGCTCGCGGGATCCAAGCGATTCGGAAATCTATATCGTTGAGGGCGACTCCGCTGGTGGCTCGGCGAAGCAAGGTCGAGACAGGCGCTTTCAGGCCATTTTGCCACTGCGGGGGAAAATTCTAAACATCGAGAAAACAGATGATTCAAAAATCTACAAAAATTCTGAAATACAAGCCCTTATAACTGCCCTCGGGTTGGGGATTAAAGGCGAAGAATTCGACGAAAAAAACTTGCGCTACCACCGCATTGTCATTATGACCGATGCTGACGTCGATGGCGCTCACATCCGCACCCTGCTATTGACCTTTTTCTATCGCTATCAGCGGGCCTTGGTCGAAGGGGGGTACATTTACATCGCATGTCCACCTCTTTACAAAGTTGAAAGGGGCAAAAAGCATGCCTACTGCTATAACGAGATTGACCTGAGAAAAACGTTGGAATCCTATGGTGAAAAGGCGAATTACACCATCCAACGCTTCAAGGGTCTCGGTGAAATGATGCCTCAACAGCTCTGGGAGACCACAATGGATCCCTCGACTCGAATGATGAAACGCGTGGAAATTGAAGATGCGGCCGAAGCGGATCGAATTTTCACCATTCTCATGGGAGACAAAGTTGCGCCGCGCCGGGAATTCATCGAGGCGCACAGCGCCGAACTCGACTTCGCTCAACTGGATATCTGATGCCCTTCTTGCTGCCTCGCCCCTGCAACGCTCTGCTGCCCTGGGCCGCCCTATTGGGCTTCGCCCTCTTTGCCCCAGCGGCGCTGCCAGCCGGTGGAGCTGAAAGGCGCCTGCCAGAGTTGAGACGTCGGGAATCACCCGAAGAGCCCCTTCTCAATCTCAACCCCTGCACCCTTCGCTCTTCGCCTCGCTGTCAGGCCCCGGCTCTGGCACACCTGGAGCCCGGCATTCCGATGCGGGTGTTGAGGTCCTGGCTTGAGCCGGGAGGTCGCCGCTGGTTGCAAGTGGCCACGGCCGGCTCCGCAGGTCGGGAGACCCGGGGCTGGGTTTTGGGCTGACGCATCGCTCCCACCCCATACAATTCATGTGGTCGGCAGGCAGGGACATGAGCGAAGTGTCCGGCGGCGCTGAAGTCCTCGTTCAGCATCTGCAGCTCTTGCTTGAGGCGGGCAACTACGACGGCGCCAAGGTGTTGTTGAAGCCGGTGCAGCCGGTGGATGGCGCGGAGGCCATTGGCAACCTCCCCACAACGCTGCAGGCCCTGGCCTTTCGGCTTCTGCCCAAAGATGAAGCGATTGAGGTGTATGAATACCTTGAACCAGCGGTGCAGCAGAGCTTGCTCGAGCGCTTGCGATCGGGAGAGGTGCTGGAGTTGGTTGAGGAAATGTCCCCCGATGATCGGGTGCGACTGTTTGACGAGTTGCCCGCCAAGGTGGTCAGGCGTTTGTTGGCTGAGCTAAGCCCGACAGAACGGCGGATCACGGCCCAGATGCTCGGCTACGAGAGCGGAACGGCTGGCCGGCTGATGACCACCCAATTCATTGATCTCAAGGAGTTTCATCGGGCGAGCCAAGCCCTTGAAATTGTGCGACGCCGGGCACGAGACACGGAAACGATTTACAGCTTGTACGTCACAGACGCTTCTCGCCACCTCACGGGCATCCTCTCCCTTCGGGATCTGGTGACCGCGGAGCCGGAGGAGCGCCTGGGGGACGTGATGACACGCGAAGTGGTGAGCGTGACCACGGATACGGACCAAGAGGAGGTGGCTCGACTCATCCAGCGTTACGACTTTTTGGCGGTGCCCGTGGTGGATCGCGAGCAACGTCTTGTGGGAATTGTCACGGTGGATGATGTGATTGACGTGATTCAACAGGAAGCCACCCGCGACATCTACGCCGCCGGGGCTCTGCAAGCGGGCGATGAAGACGATTACTTCCAGAGCAACCTGTTTACGGTGGCCCGCAGGCGGGTGGTGTGGCTTCTTGTGCTCCTATTGGCGAACACCGGCACGTCTGCCGTGATTGCCTCTGAAGATGCCGTGCTCAAAAGGGTCGTGGTGTTGGCAGCCTTCATCCCTCTGCTCATCGGGACGGGGGGCAACGTTGGGGCCCAAAGCTCCACCGTGGTCATCCGCGGGCTGAGCACCCAGCGCATCCAGTCCCTCGGTCCCGGGCTGGCCGTGGGGAGGGAGGCGGTGGCCGGTGCTCTGCTGGGGCTGTTGATGATGTTTGTGGTGGTGCCCTGGGCTGGATACGTGTCGCACAACTGGGTGGTGGCCTGGGCTGCGGGGATCAGCCTGTTGGGGATCACCACCCTGGCGGCCACGGCAGGAGCCGCGCTCCCCCTGTTGTTTCATCACTTCGGGCTCGATCCAGCCTTGATGTCGGCCCCTTTCATCGCCACCGCAACGGATGTGGCCGGCGTGTTCATTTATCTCCAAACCGCCTCCTGGTTGCTGGAGCGCTTTGGCGATGCCTGAAGCCCGGCCGGATCACACCGGCCGGGCGACCAGATGAGAGACATTCACACTTCGTTAGGTTAGGCTTCACAGATCGTTAGGTTCAGGCCCATGGTCGCCCTCTCTCCTCTCGATCTCCCCACCGCTGACCTCACCCCGGCCCCCGTTTCCGCGACGACGGTCCGCGAGCTGCCATCGATGGATGCGGATCTGGTGCGCTCCTACCTGCGGGACATCGGCCGAGTGCCGCTGCTGACGCACGAGCAGGAGATCACCTTGGGTCGTCAAGTGCAGGAGCTGGTGGCGTTGGAGGAATTGGAGGCGGAGCTGACGTTGCGCTGTGGTGGTGAGCGTCCG
>JBJTWN010000164.1:0-2865 GCA_046081785.1 Cyanobium sp. | reverse complement strand
GTGGTGACCGATTTCTTCGATCAGATGAAGAGCCGCACCAAGGGTTACGCCTCGATGGAATACACCCTGATCGGCTACCGCAAGAATGAGCTGGTGCGCCTCGATGTGCTGATCAATGCCGAGAAGGCCGATCCGCTCACCACGATCGTACACCGCGATAAGGCCTACAACGTGGGTAAGGGACTGGTGGAGAAGCTCAAGGAACTGATCCCCCGGCAGCAGTTCAAGATTCCCATCCAGGCCTCCATCGGCAGCCGTGTGATCGCCTCTGAGAGCATCAGCGCCATGCGCAAGGATGTGCTCGCCAAGTGCTATGGCGGCGATATCTCCCGCAAGAAGAAGCTGCTGCAGAAGCAGGCCAAGGGCAAGAAGCGCATGAAGGCGATGGGCAAGGTGGAGGTGCCCCAGGAGGCCTTCATGGCGGTGCTCAAGCTCAATCAGTGAGAGCCCCAGAGCCACCGTGGCTTCGTGATCGCCAGCATGGCTTCCTGCTGACCGCACGACGCCCAACCCTGAAACCGTGAGAAGCTGGCACCCGGTTGAGGGGGTGCTGGCAATGGGTGAAGCTGCTGCCTATCCCCACGAGCTTCTCTACAGCCGCTTTGTGCATCGCGAACTCAGCGTTGCCTGGATCTGCCAGGCCCTGCTGCTCGGCGGCCAGCACCAGCTTGACCTCGGTGGGCGACGCGACAGCGCTTCAGCCCCGGCCCAGCCCGAGGATGCGGCCTTTGATGGCCTGGAATTCGGCTGCGGCTTCGGTCTCAATCTGATCCTCAACGCCGCTGCCCATCCAGAGGGGCGCTTCTACGGGATCGATCTCAATCCATCGCACGTGGCCTCGGCCACCGCCCTCGCTGCCGAGCTGGGGCTCCGCAATGTGCGCTTCGCGGTGGCCGATCTGCGGGCCTTTGCTGCCGGCAAGCCGGAGCGTGGCCCTTGGGCTGAATGGCCCGGCCAGTTCGACCTCGTGCAGGCCCACGGGGTGGCGGCCTGGGTGAGCGCCGAGGTACGTGAGGCGTTGGTGGCTGCGGCGGGCAGCTTGCTGCGGCCAGGAGGCGTTTTTCAATGCTCGTACAACACCAATCCCGGCTGGCTGGCCCGCCGATCGCTGGTGATGCTCTGCCAGGAGCGGGCCCTGCGGGCGGGGGGCGTCGTCAGCGCCTCATTGGTGCGCGCCACGGCCGAGCAGCTCGGGGAATTCCTGGGCTCCGAGGCGGAGCCCTTGCCCCTAGGGGTGGCCTTCCCCTCCCTGCGCTCAACGCTGGAGGGGGTTCTCACCGCCGCGGATCGCTACCTCGAAGGTGAGTTCCACGTTGCACACCAGCCCCTGGATGTGGGCCCTTTCCATCGCCTGTGCGCCGCCCATGGCCTCACGGCGATCGGCTCAGCCACGCTGCCCGAACTCTTCCCGCAGATGCTGGATCCGGTCCGCCGTGCGCTGGTGGAGCAAGCGGAGGATCCCACCCTGCGCCAGGTGCTCCTGGATCTCGCCATCGATCAGAGCTTCCGGCGCGATCTGTTTGCCCGCGGCGTCTGCCCCCCTTCCCCGGCCGAGCGTCGCCAGACCCTGGCGGCGCTGCCGGTGGTGCTGCGCGCCGGGAGCTGGCCCGAAGACTGCAGCTTCGACACGCCCCTGGGCCGCATGGGGGTCGATCCGCCGTTTTGTGGGGCCCTGCGCCAGGGCCTGCAGGCCTCCTCCCTCAGCCTGGGGGAGCTGGCCGAGCATCTCGCCGAGCCGCTCGAGGCGCTGTTGCCTCGGCTTGCCGTGCTGGTGCACAGCGGGTTGCTCAGCCTGGGCGGCTGGCCCGGGGTGGCAGGCGATTCCCGCCCGGCATCCGCCAGCCTCGCCGCCTTCCATGGCCGGGTGCTGGCCCGGGCCAGCGCCGGCGACCACCTCGGCTGGCTGGTCTCGCCCTTGCTGCTTCAGCCGGTGCCGATCACGCCAGTGGAGGCCTTCTTTCTGCCGTTGGTGGACCAGGGGATGGCTGCCGAGGAGGTGGCGCAGCTGGTGTGGATGGGGATCAGCCTCGCGGGCGGCAGCTTCCGCGATCCTCAGGGCTGCCTGCTTGAGGATCCAGCCGCGGTGATGGCTCAGCTGGTCGCCGGCTGGCAAACATTCCAGCGGGATCGGCTGCCGGAATGGCGCCGCCTCGGCCTGGTGAGCACCGCCAACGCGGCCTGACACCGCTCCGGGGCGGACTCCTGAGCCGTGGGGGGCGATTGCTTGTCCGCGTCTGGGAAGGCTTGCTCCTGCGTTGCGCAGCTCCCCCCATGCCTCCCACGCCGCCGCTTTCAGGCCGAAGCCGTGGTGGAACCCTTCGCCTCAGCACCCATCCAGCCAGGAGACAGGAGGAGCGGGGGTTCCTGCTGCCGATGGCCTTTGTGGCGTCGATGCTGGTGTTGCTCGGCGGCCTCTCGCTTCAGGCTCTTGTGTTGCAGGGGCGCCTTGGGCTGCGGGTGCAGGAGCTCAGGGGTCAGCAGGAGGATGCCCTCAGCGCCGCCGCCCAGCAGCTGGTGGCAGCGCTCAACCGCCGCCATCCCTGCCTGCTGGCGCTGCCGCGGCAGCAGTGGGGCCATGAGGGGGTGGCCTGCGCTTCGGCCACGGATCTGCAGGCCTTGGAGCAGGGTGCGGTGGGTGCGCGCCGCTGGCGGCTGATCGACTGGCAGCCGGCGGCGAGCCGGGCCGAGGCCCTGATCGAGCTGGACCCCGAGGCCGCCGCTGGCTCAGTGCGGCGCGGCCGTTTTGCCGTGGCGCTGCTGGCCTCACCGCCGCGCGCCCTGGCCCCGGGTCTGCTGGGCCTGCGGGGAGTGGCGCCATGACTCTTCTCGAGGTGCTGCTGGCCGGGGTGCTGTTTTTCGGATCCT
>JBJTWN010000163.1:0-24281 GCA_046081785.1 Cyanobium sp. | reverse complement strand
CGCATGGCCTGGCACAGCGCCGGCACCTACCGCACCGCCGATGGCCGGGGCGGCGGCGGCACCGGCAACCAGCGCTTCGCGCCGATCAACAGCTGGCCCGACAACGGCAACCTCGACAAGGCCCGCCGCCTGCTCTGGCCGATCAAGCAAAAGCATGGCAACGCCATCTCCTGGGCCGATTTGATGATCCTGGCCGGCAACTGCGCCCTGGAATCCATGGGGCTGCGCACCTTCGGCTTTGGCGGGGGTCGGGTCGACATCTGGCAGCCGGAGGAAGACATCTACTGGGGCAACGAAACCACCTGGCTCGGTGCCGAGCGCTATAGCGGCGATCGGCAGCTGGAGCAGCCCCTGGCGGCGGTGCAGATGGGGCTGATCTACGTCAACCCGGAAGGGCCCAATGGGGTGCCGGATCCGGTGGCCTCCGGCCGCGATGTGCGCGAGACGTTCGCTCGCATGGCGATGAACGATGAGGAAACCGTGGCCCTCACCGCCGGCGGCCACACCTTCGGCAAGTCCCACGGCGCGGGCAGCCCGGAGCTGGTGGGGCCGCCGCCGGAGGGGGCGCCCCTGGAGGAGCAGGGCCTGGGCTGGCACAACCGCCACGGCAGCGGCAAGGGGGCCGACACCACCACCAGCGGCATCGAGGGCGCCTGGAAACCCCATCCCAACCGCTGGGACATGGGCTATTTCGACATGCTCTTCGGCTACGAGTGGGAGGTGATCAAAAGTCCGGCCGGCGCCTGGCAGTGGCAGCCCAAGAATTGCCGCGAGGAGCATCTCATTCCCGATGCCCACATCCCCGGCCTCAAGCACCCGCCGATGATGACCACGGCGGATCTCTCCCTTCGCTTTGACCCCCTCTACGAGCCGATCTCTCGCCGCTTCCACCAACATCCCGAGGCCTTTGCCGACGCCTTCGCTCGGGCCTGGTTCAAGCTCACCCACCGCGACCTGGGTCCCAAGGGCCTCTACCTGGGGCCCGAGGTGCCCGCCGAGGAGCTGCTCTGGCAAGACCCGATCCCGCCGGTGGATCACCCCCTGGTGGATGGGGCGGCCATCGCTGATCTGAAAGCTCGGCTGCGGGCCTCTGGCCTGAACACCGCGGAGCTGGTGGCCACCGCCTGGGCGTCGGCTTCCACCTTCCGCGGCTCCGACAAGCGCGGCGACGCCAACGGGGCCCGCGTGCGGCTGGCGCCCCAGAACACCTGGGCCGTGAACCAGCCCGAGCAACTGGGGCGAGTGCTCAAGGTGTTGGAAGGCATCCAGGCCGCCTTCAACGCCTCCCGCGCCGATGGCGTGCGGATCTCCCTGGCGGATTTGATTGTGTTGGCGGGCGGCGTGGGGGTGGAGCAGGGCGCCGCCGCGGCGGGGCATGCCTTGGAGGTGCCCTTCAGCCCAGGGCGCATGGATGCCAGCCAGGAGCAAACCGACGTGGCATCGTTTGAAGTGCTGGAGCCCCAGGCCGATGGCTTCCGCAACTGGCAAAAGGGCCCCATGAGCGTGGCGGCCGAACACCTGCTGGTGGATCGGGCCCAGCTGCTGGGGCTGAGCGCACCGGAGCTCACCGTGCTGGTGGGCGGCCTGCGGGTGCTCGGCGCCAACACCGATGGCAGCCCCCACGGGGTGTTCACCGAGCGGCCGGGGGTGCTGAGCAACGACTTTTTCGTCAACCTGCTCGCCATGGCCACCACCTGGAGCCCCACCTCCGACAGCGGCGAACTCTTCGAGGGGCGCGACCGCGGCAGCGGCACCCTGCGCTGGAGCGCCACCCGCGTGGATCTCGTGTTTGGCTCCAACTCCCAGCTGCGGGCCATCGCCGAGGTGTATGCCCAAAACGATGGCGCCGCAAGATTTGTGGCCGACTTCGTGGCTGCCTGGGCGAAGGTGATGAACGCCGATCGCTTTGATCTCAAGCGCTGAGCAAAGGCTGCATGATTGGGCGCTGTTCCCCGCTAGCACATCGATGAAGCAGGCGCCAAACACCACGCTCTGAACCGGCCAGCTGGCTCGGGCATGCACCGTGCGCTCGATCGTTTCGTCCACGCCGCTGAAGGCCACCAACACCTCAGCGTTGAGCCGCTGCAGATCAGCCGGGCTGAGGCCATGGAGCGGGCTGTCATGGTCGATGCGATGCATGGCCGTCCACACCAGCAGGAAGGCCACGCCCCGGTCCCGCTCCAGCGGCAACGGGCGCATCCGGCGCAGGCGATGCCCTTCTGTGCTCACCTCATCCACCGCAAGAAAAGCCTGCAGCCGGGCCTCCAGCAGGCCGGTGTGCAGAGCGTTCCCCACCCGAAACACCAAGGTGGGAACCCCGTTGTAGGGATGCACCAAGGCCTGGGCCACAAACAACAACCCCGTGAGCGATTCAGCGGTCACCTCCAGATGGGCCCAACCGTCCACCTCCGCCTGTGCGAACCCCTGCAAGCCCCACCGGATCGAGCCGGTAGAGCAGGGCGAAGATCAGGTTGATTGCGACATACAGCAGGGCGAGCGCCAGCAAAAACAGGGGCCAGGGAAGGGCCAGGGCCAGCAGATAGGGCTCGCGCCATTGCTTGAGCCAAGGGAAGCGGGCGGCTGAGGCCAAGATGCCGTGTTGCCGCCTCAGGGGATGGACGTCGGCCATGGAAAGACTTGAGAGAAGGAGCTACGGGAGTGGCTATCGAAGCCTTCATGCGCTAATGCGCATTCCATTATAACGTGGGACCAGAAGCCGCCGTGCCATGCCCTCCTCCCCTTCTGGCCACCACAGCGTGCTCATCGTGGGAGGCGGGGCCGCTGGGATCACCGCCGCCCACCTATTGCGCCACCAGCGGCCTCGCCTGAAGGTGGCCCTTCTGGAACCCTCCAGCGAGCACTTCTACCAACCGGGTTGGACCCTCGTCGGCGGTGGTGTGATGGGCATGGAGCAGACCCGGCGCCCTGAGGCCGAGCTGATCCCCAAAGGCGTGCAGTGGATCCAAGCGGCCGCCACGCGCCTGGATCCTGACCACAACCGGGTGGAGACCAGCTCCGGCGCCAGCCTCACCTATGACGTGCTGGTGCTCGCCACAGGCCTGCAGTGCCGCTGGGAGCAGATCGAGGGCCTCAGCGCTTCCCTGGGGAGCCATGGGGTGTGCTGCAACTACAGCAAGGACTTCGCCCCCTACACCTGGCAGGCGATCCAGGCCTTCCGCGGCGGCACGGCCATCTTCACCATGCCCGCCACGCCGGTGAAATGCGGCGGGGCGCCCCAGAAAGTGATGTACATGGCCGACGATCACTTCAAAGCTCAAAGCGGCGTGGGCGTGAACAGCCGCGTGATCTTCTGCACGCCGCTCCGCTCCCTCTTTGCCGTGCCGGCCTACGCCCGCACTCTGCGGAAGGTGGCCAGTCGCCGCGGCATCGACGTGCGCCTGGGCTGGGAGCTCAAGGCGGTGCGGGCCGCCGATCGGGTGGCGGAGTTTGCGGTGCAGGATCTCGACGGCAGCGTGCGCACCGAAGAGCTCCCCTTTGACATGCTGCACACGGTGCCGCCGATGACTGCACCTGAAGTGGTGGCCACCAGCCCGCTGGCGGGAGAGGCCGCGGGCGGGTGGGCCGCCGCCGACAAGTTCACCACTCAGCATCCCCGCCACGCCAACGTCTTTGCCCTCGGGGATGTGGCCGATCTGCCCACCTCCAAAACCGCCGGTGCCGTCCGAATGCAGGCTCCCGTCACCGTCGCCAACGTGCTTGCCTTTCTGGAGGGGCGTTCCCTCGAGGCTCGCTACGACGGCTACACGGTTTGTCCACTGATCACGGGATACGGCAGCGTGGTGATGCCGGAGTTCGACTACAAGCAGCAGCCGGTGAGCTCTTTTCTGGTGGACCCGACTCGAGAGCGCTGGAGCATGTGGCTGTTGAAGACCCGGGTGCTGCCCTGGCTCTATTGGCATCGCATGCTCTTGGGCCTCCCCCACGAGGGCCGTCATCTCCAACGCCTGGCCCCCCTGGCGCGCCTGCTGCGGCTCAACTATCGGGAACCCCTGCCCACCGAGCAGGGGGCTGCAGGCCCTTCAGAAGGCTGCTGAGGCGGCGGGCCGCAAGCCCCGACAAGAGCCTTTGAGATTATGGCTCTATGCGTGTATAGTCATAGCGCAACGAGCCTGGTGCCCCCATGTCCCTCGCCCGCTCCCCTGTCGCCTCCCCTCTGGTGTCGTTGGTTGCCGCGGCTGGCGGCAACGCCCTGCTTTTTCGCCAGCTCTTCGACGCCGCCACCGGCACCTTCACCTACCTGCTCGCCGACGTGGAGAGCCGAAAAGGGCTCGTGATTGATTCGGTGTTCGAGCAGCACGACCGCGATCTCGCCTTGGTGCGCGAGCTCGGCATTGAGCTGGTGGCTTCCCTCGACACCCACGCCCACGCCGACCACATCACCGGTAGCTGGCTGCTGCACGCGGCCAGCGGCTGCGCCATTGGCCTGGCCGCAGCCGCTGGCGCCGACAACGTGACCCTGCCTCTCCAAGACGGCGAGCGCGTGGCCTTTGGGAGCCGGTTTCTGGAAGTGCGCAGCACCCCCGGCCACACCGATGGTTGCCTCACCTATGTGCTTGACGACCAATCGATGGCCTTCACCGGCGATGCCCTCCTGGTGCGGGGCTGTGGACGCTGCGATTTCCAGCAGGGCAACCCCCGCACCCTCTGGCGCTCGATCACCACGCAGATCTTCAGCCTGCCCGAAGCCTGCCTGCTCTACCCGGGGCATGACTACACCGGCCGAAACGTCACCTCTGTGGCCGAAGAGAAGCTGTTCAACGCCCGCTTGGGGGGCAGCGCCGACGAGCGCGACTTCGTGGGCCACATGGAGACCATGAAGCTCCCCCATCCCCGCAAGATCGCCGAGGCGCTGCCCGCCAACCAGTGCTCCGGCAAACCCCGCACGGCCCCGCTCAGCGTGGGCTGGGCGCCCCTGGAGCACAGTTACGCCGGGCTGCCGGAACTCCCCCCGGCGTGGGTGGCCGCCCACCGCAATGACCTCACCCTGCTGGATGTGCGCTCTGCCGAGGAGGTTTCAGGCCCGGACGGGCGGCTGAGCGCCAGCCTGTGGGTCCCCCTGCCGGAGCTGGAGGCCCGTTTGAAGGAGATCCCCGCCGACAAGCCCGTGGTGGTGGTGTGCCATTCGGGCAGCCGCTCCGCCCTGGCCACCCAGCAACTTCTCAAGGCCGGTCGCGAGAAGGTGGCGAATCTCCGCGGCGGCTTGAGCCGTTGGTTTGCCGAAGGCTACCCGCTTGAGCACAGCCCACAAGCCTGAACCCCAACCCTCTCTCCTCCAGCCATGACCCAACTCCTGACCCCCCACATCAGCGCCCAAGCGCTGGCCGACCAACTAGCCGAGCAGCGCGTCACCGTGATTGACGTGCGAGAACCGGTGGAATACGCCAGCGGCCACATCGCCGGCAGCCTCAACGTGCCCTTGGGCCGCCTGGGCGACAGCCCCCTGCCCAGAGGTCCCCTGGTGCTGGTCTGCCAGAGCGGCAGGCGCAGCGCCCGGGCCTTGGCACGTCTCCAGCAGCAGGGCCACCCCGGCCCGCTGGCTGATCTTCAGGGGGGCCTGCCCACCTGGCAGCAGGCCGCTTTGCCGCTGAGCAAGTTCAGAGGGGCTCCACTCCCCTTGATGCGCCAGGTGCAGATCGCCGCGGGAAGCCTGGTGCTGCTCGGCCTGATCCTCAGCACCACGCTGGCGCCAGCCTGGATCCTGCTCAGCTGGTTTGTGGGAGCCGGCCTGGTGTTTGCCGGCCTCAGCGGCTTCTGCGGCATGGCCCGCCTGCTGGCGCTGATGCCCTGGAACAAGCTGGCCCTCTGATGACCGCAGAAAGCCAAGCCCTACTGGCGGGAGGCGGAGCGCTGATCGGTGTTCTGCTCTCCTTGCTCGGTGCCGGTGGATCCATCCTGCTGCTACCCCTCTTGGTGAGCGGGGCGGCGCTGCCCACCAGCGAGGCGGTGCCGCTCTCGCTGGTGGTGGTGTGTGTGCTCGCCCTGGCCAACCTGGGGCCCGTGGTGCGCCGCGGCCAAATCGCTCCCAAACCCGCTCTCATCCTTGGGCTGCCCGCCTTGGCCGGCAGCTGGGTGGGCGGAAGCTGGGTGAAAGCGGGCCTCGTGCCTGAGGCCCTTCAGCTGGCGGTGTTTGCCGGGGCCGCCCTGGTCGCCTCCTGGCTCCTCACCGGCGGCCAGATTGCCACCAGCACGCCCCGGGGTCGAGCGCGCCCCGCCACCGGCAGCGATCGGCGTCGCGCCCTCGCACTGTCCGTTCAGGGACTGGGCGTGGGCCTGCTCACGGGCATCGCCGGGGTGGGAGGTGGCTTTGCCATCGTTCCAGCCTTGGTGCTGTTGGCTGGATTGCCGATGGCCCGGGCTAGCGGCACCAGCCTGCTTCTGATTGCGGTGAATGCCCTGGTTGCCCTGGCCGCCCTGGGGCACTGGCCCACCACCAACCTGTCTGTGGTGCTTCCCCTGCTGGGCGGTGGCGCCATCGGGGTGATGGGCGGCCAATGGCTGGCCCCCCGCCTCAATGATCGGCGCCTGCGCCAGGCCTTCTCGCTGCTGCTGCTGGGGTCGGCCTTGCTCACAGGCTCAGAGGCCTGGCGGCGCCATCACCCCAGCCTCTATCACGCCCAAGCCAGCCAGCCGCCCTCTCAACAGCACGGCAACCATGGGCTCCCGCCCCTCAACCCCTGAGTGGTGGAGGTTTTGACAGACTGAGCCTCGGGCGGCATGTCTCCTTCGTTCGACAACCCCCTTCCTCCCCACCCATGGCTGACCGCTTTGATTTGATCGTGCTTGGCGCTGGCTCCGGGGGGCTGGCGGCCGCCAAGCGAGCCGCCTCCCATGGCGCCTCCGTGGCCATCGTGGAGGGCGATCGGGTGGGGGGCACCTGCGTGATCCGCGGCTGCGTGCCCAAGAAACTGCTCGTGTACGGCTCGGCCTACCGCCACCTGCTGGCCGATGCCGCCAGCTACGGCTGGGAGGTGAGCGAGGCGCGTCTCGACGCCTCCCGCCTGCTCGCCAACGTGCGGGCCGAGTTGGATCGCCTCAACTCCATGCACATCAGTTTTTTGGAGAAGGCCGGTGTGGAGCTGGTGCGGGGCTGGGGTCGCTTCGACGACCCCCACCACATCGGCGTGACCGCCGATGGCAGCGAGCGGCTGCTGGAGGCTGAGCGCATCCTGATCGCTGTGGGGGGAAGGCCCCAGCGGCCCGAGATTCCGGGCGCCCACCTGGGCTGGATGAGCGACGACATGTTTGAGCTGGAATCGTTGCCGGAGCAGGTGGTGGTGGTGGGGGCCGGCTTCATCGCCTGCGAGTTCGCCTGCATCCTCAACGGGCTGGGGGTGAAGGTGATCCAGCTGGTGCGTGGCGATCATCTGTTGCGTGGCTTTGACCGTGAGGCCGGCGAGGCGGTGCGCTCTGGCATGGAGGCTGCTGGCATCGAGATTCGCTTTGCCCACTCCCCCGCGGCGATCAGCGGCCAGTGCCTCCCCGGCGAGCTCACGCTCACCACCCAAAGTGGTGAGATGATCCCCTGCGGCGGGGTGCTGCTGGCCACAGGCCGGCGCCCCTTCCTGAAGGGGCTCAATCTGGAGGCTGCCGGCGTGGCCGTGGAGGGGGATCGCATCCCTGTAGACGCCAACCAGAGCACCAATGTGCCCCACATCTACGCGGTGGGAGACGTCACCGATCGCATCTGTCTCACGCCAGTGGCCATTGATGAGGGCCGGGCGTTTGCCGACACGGTCTATGGCGGCAAACCGCGCCAGGTGGACCACAGCCTGGTGGCGAGCGCCGTGTTCAGCCAGCCGGAGCTGGCCAGCGTGGGGCTCAGTGAGGAGCAGGCCATCGCTCGGTACGGCGCCGAGGGCATCGGGGTGCACCGCGCCCGCTTCCGCCCCATGAGCCAAGCTCTGCCGGCCAGGGATCCCAAGGTGTTGCTCAAGCTGATCGTGGAGCGCGCCAGCGGGCGCGTGTTGGGCTGCCACATGGTGGGCGAGCACGCTGCTGAGATCATCCAGATGGCGGCCATCCCGATTGGAATGGGCGCCACCAAGGCCGATTTCGACCGCACCATGGCGCTCCACCCCTCGGTGGCCGAGGAATTCGTCACCATGCCCGGCTGAACCGCGCCTGCCCCATGAGCCCCACGCCTCCCCCGATCGACCACGCCCTGCGCCTGCGGCAGCTCTGGCTGGCCTACCTGCTGGCCATGCTCTTCCATGTGGACCTGGGCCTGATGCCCCTGTTCCATGGCCTCTCGCCAGAGATTGAAAGTCACGTCGACCCCAGCCGGCTGCCGCTGGTGTTTTGGGGGATATTGATCTACTTCTTGCTGCCATTGCTGTCGATCCTGCTGATCAGCTGGACTGCCAGCAATCCCGCCACGGCAGGGCGCTGGCGGTGGTGGCGGCGCGTGCACTTTTGGCTGAGCGTGGTCTACACCGTCACCAACGTGCCCCACCTGCTTGCCGACATCTTGGTGCCCGATTCCCGCGGCGACCAGGTGGCCCTGATGGTGGTGTTGCTGGCGATTGGCCTGCTGATCAACGTGGAAGGTTGGCGCTGGTGGCGCCAACCTTCAAGCGCTTAGGGAACAGCGCAACTCCTGACGCAGGCGGGGGTGGAGGCTCGCCCGCAACTGCCGCAAGGCGCGCAGCTCCAGCCCCTGCACTGTGCTCTTCGTGAGGCCCATGCAGGCGGCCACCTGGCTGAGGGAGCGCTGGTCTTCGCCGCCGTAGCGCAGGGTCAACACCTGGCGGGCCTGGGCGCTGAGCTGATCCAGGCTGTGCTGCAGCCAGCCATACTCCTCTTCGATCTGCGGCTCGCGGCCATCACAGAGCAGATCGAGGAGCGAGGCCTCCTCCTCGGCGCCGTGGGGCTGATCCAGAGAGAGCACGCGGGCCGCCTGGCTCACCGCCAGCACATGGTGCCAGCGAGATGGATCGGTGCCGAGCCGGGCGGCCAACGCCTCCAGAGGGGTGGTGGGATTGGCCTGGCGCAGGGACTGGATCTCGCCGGCCAGCTTGCGGATGCTTGAGGGCACCCGCAGCAACTGCCCCTGTTCCAGCTGGCCCCGGCGCACCGCCTGACGAATCCACCAGTAGGCATAGGTGGAAAAGCGGTAGCCGCGGCTGGGATCAAACAGCTCCACCGCCCGGATCAGGCCGAGGTTGCCGGCCTGGATCAGATCCAGCAGCTCCACTCCGGCCGCCTCCCGCTGGTGGTGGCGGCACAACGATACCACCAGCCGCAGGTTGGCCTGCACCATGCGATCCATCGCCCGCCGTCCGGAACGCACCTCGATCGCGGAGGGGGAAGGAGCCTGTTGCCAGCGCTGCACCAGCGTGCCGAGATGCACTTCCTCGGCGGCGGTGAGGAGGGGAATGGTCGCAATCCGGTTGAGGTAGGCCTGCACTGCATCACCGGTCACTTTTCGCTGCGCGTTGCGGGGATCCGCCATGGTTGCCGCTGTTGGCCATTACTTCCTTCAGCCTTTCCGAAAGGCTGGGAATTCCAACAACGTGAAGCGGAACTGCGGCAGGCCCTTCATACAGCGTCATTCCACGGGCCCGGCCCGGTCGGGCCAGTTGCTGGTTTCGTGGATGTCCACCCGGGGTTGCCCGTCGGCCGAGCCCCAAGGCTGGGGATCACCGCCTTACCAGCCAAAACACCAGCGACAACACCGCCGAGAGCAGCAGGCTGGTGGTGAGGGGAAAGAAGAAGCTGAAGCCCGGCCGCTGGATGGAGATGTCGCCCGGCAGACGCCCCAAGCCGCTGGCGCTGATCCACGGCCAGAGCAGGCCGATCAACAGCAACAGGCCGCCAAGGAGAACGAGAGTTTTCTGCATGGGCTGGCTCGAAAGGAGCGGGATCGCTGGCCTCTCTTTAGCCAGCTACCGCCAGATAGGGATCCAAAAAGCTCAGGGGCCGGGCCATCGTGGCCGAAAAGCCCAGCAGCCCCCGATCCGCAAAGCTGTAGAGCAGGCTGTCGTCGGCCTCCAGCAGGTAGGTGGCGCCCCGCTGGGTGAGGAAGTCGTCGCGGGGCACGTAGGTGCGCCAGTGGCCGAGCACCTCCACCATGTTGCGCAAGCGCACCGTGGCCAGCTCGAAGGGGCGCTGGAAGCCCTCCCCCACCGTGGCGAAGAGTGGACTGTCCAAGCGCTGCGGCGCGGAGCGATCACCGGTGTAGCCACGAAACACCTCCGCCAAGGTGCCGGGTGAGCCCACCCCGGCGCACATCAGCAGCAGGGAGGGCCAGGGCCCGCCGGGGGCCTGCAGGCCGGGGTTGAGCCCCAGGGCCAGATGAAGCCGGGGGGTGGGCTCCACCTGCAGCAGCTCCCGCGGCAATCCCGTGAAGTCGCAGAAGCGATCCGCGCCAGCTTCCTCGCCGATGCCGATCGCCAGCAGGCCCATCCCTGCCGCCTGGAGCTGGGGCAGGGCGGCGGCCAGGGCCTGGGCGTATTCCAGGCTGTCGAAGTCGCCCAGTTGGGAGAGGAGCACCACCAACCGGCGGCGGCCCGGTCCCATGCCGGGAACCCGGGCCAAGTGCTGGAGCAAGGGGGGAGGGGCTTGCATCGGGGGATGTTGTCGATCGACCTGCATGGAGGTCAGGGCGCCACCCGCGCCATCAGAGCCCGATGACGGGGGCTGCAAGGGGTGCTCGTCACCACATCGAAGCCTGCCTGGCGCAGCTCGGCTTCCAGATCCAGGGCGAAATACTGATCCATGTAGGGCTCCGTGCTCTTGAGCAGGGTCATCACCGCGGCCGGCATGGTCTGGTAGGCAGAGCAGGATGGGTCCATGTCCATCACGGCGAAGGTGCCGCCGGGGCGCAGCAGTCGGCGGGCCTCCCGCAGGATGCGGCGGGTGGTGGCTTGGGGCATCTCGTGCAGCAACAGAAACGCCGACACCAGATCAAAGCTGTTCGCCGCCAGGCCCGTGGCCTCCGGCAGGGCATGGTGCCAGGCGCGTATGGGCGCCTGCCGGCGTTCCGCCTCGTAGCGAGCCACCGCGAGGTAGTGGGGGGAGAAATCCAGGGCCGTGATCGCGGCCTGAGGGAAGGCCGCCGCCAGGGCAAAGGCGCTCAAGCCCACCGTGCAGTGCAGATCGAGCACGGCGGTAGGGGGCTGGGGCAGCTGGGCCAGCAGGGCCCGCTGATAGCCAGCCCGCAGGGCCTGATCGCTCGCAGGCCCTGCCTCGGGATAGAGGGGAGCGTGCACCGCATTGGAGGCCACCTCAAATTCGAAAGCCGCTTCCCAGCAGAGATGGCCGGCGTCGTAGCCGTGGAAGGAGGCTTGGTAGTTGGCGGGGTAGGCCAGCGACGCATCGTTCACCTCCCGCCAGAGCGGATCCCAATCCATCTGGCCGTAGGCCGCCACCTGCTCCCGCCAGGGGATCCCCAGGCGCTCCGCCCGCTGGATCATCATCCGGCGAGCCTGGTGCTTGGCCACGGCCCACAGGGGCTTGATGCCCAGGGCGCCGCGAATCACCGCGTCGGTGATTCCGCCCCGGCGGGTGGGCGGCTGGCGCATCTCAGGGTGGGTGGTCTCGGATCCAAGCGGGCGCGCGGCAGTCGACATCGAGGCGGAGGGTCGTTGTGAACAGAGGGATCTCCAGCCTGGCTCAGGGGGCTTCCCCGAGCGCCTCGGCCACGGCGGTCTGAAACACCGCCTCCTCCGGGCTGACTCCCGTCCAGCGTTCGAAGATCTGCATCGCGAGCTGCACGAGCATCTCCACCCCATCCACGATCGGGCAGCCCCTCTCCCGGGCGGTGGCCAGGAAGGGCGTGATGCGGGGGTTGGTGATCACATCCACGGCGATGCAGCTCGGATCCACCGTGTCCCACACCAGTGGCACGGGCTCCAGCTCGGGGGCGCAGCCCAGATGGGTGGCGTTCATCAGCAGGGAGGTGCCGTCGGGCACCGCCACCTCCCCCTGCCAGGGCTGCCACTGGGCGGGCACGCCCGAGGCCCGGGTCACCAGCTCCGCCACCTCCTGGCCCTGCTCCTGGCGCCTGGTCACCAAGGTGAGGTGGGCCGCTCCGGCCCAGGCGATCTCCACCGCCATCGCCCGGCCGGCCCCACCGGCCCCGAGCATCACCACCCGCTGGCCCGCCAGGGGGGTGACCTTCTGAATCGCCTTCACCACCCCCTTGCCATCGTTGTTGTGGCCAATCAGCCGGCCCGCCTCGATGGTGAGGTAATTGGCGGCGCCAATGGCCCGCACGTCGTCATCCACCGCATCCAGCAGCGGGATCACGGCCACTTTGTAGGGCACGGTGATGCCCACGCCCCTGTAGCCCAGGGGGCACAGGGCCTTCACGGCGAGGGCCAGCTCGGCCTCGTTGGCGATGTCGCTCTTCCAAAACTGCCAGGGCAGGCCGTAGTGCGCATAAACGGCATCAAACATCCGGTCGATCGGGTTCTCCGACACCGGGTGGCCCAGCATCCCGGTCATTTGCTTTTGGGGAGGAATCACGCGGTGTGGGAGGCAACGCCTCAGCTTCGCCCTGGGCAGCAGCCCAGCAAACGGGCTGTGATGGAACGATGATCATGGGCCCCAGAGCCCAAAGCAAAGCCACAGGGATGGAGCCTCCACCCAAGCCAATCCCTTTCTCCATTCCATTGCTGGGCGCGGAGGCGCTGCGCCAAACCCACCTGGATCCCCAGAGCTGGGCGGAAACCGTAAGCGCCGTCACCCCGGTGCAGATCTGTGAGCCGCTCCGCCCGTCGCGCCCCTTTCTCAATCATTCGGCCATCCTCCCGATCGGGGGAGTGGTGATGCTGGCCACCCAGGGATCCGCCATCGCCGTGGCCACGGAGCACCATCCCTTGGCCCAGCTCCTGATTCCCTATCGCGGTTGGGGGCTCTGGCGGTTGGAGGCGAGCCGGTTTGAAAATCCCATGGGGGAATCACTGCTCTATGTGCCGCCGGCCCCGCTGAGGCTGGACAACGACATCACCTCCGGAGTGGCCCTGAATCTGCATCCTGAAGCCCTCCTCCGCACCGCCCTCACGATGGCGGGCCCCGAGGGCTTGCCCGCCAAGCGGCTGGGGGTGTTCCAGGAGCCCCGGCGCCTGCTGCTGCGCGATCCGCTCGCCGCACCCCTGATCCAAGCGATCTACACGAGCATGGGGGAGATCGATCGGGTGGCGCGCCTGCCGGAGTCGGAGCTGGAGCTACGTCGGTTTGAGGATGGGCTGCTTCGCATGGTGGTGTTGCTGCTGCTGCCGGAGCTGCGATCCGCCGACTCTCTCCTTCGGGGAACGGCGCCATCGCCAGAAGCCCTCCGGAAGATTCAGGCGTTGCTGGAGTGGATTGAGGCCAATCTGGAGAGGCCGATCAACCTGAGCGATTTGGAAGCTCAGGTGTATTGGTCGAGGCGGAGCCTGCAGGAGGCCTTTCAGGGAGCCTGTGGCTGCAGCCCCATGCAGTGGGTGAGACGCCGCAGGCTTCAGAGAGCCATGCGGCGCCTCAGCCTTCCCCAGCATGGAGACACGCTCACCACGATTGGGCTGTCCGTGGGATTTTCCGGCGCTTTGGCCTTCAGCCGGGAGTTTCGCAGGCACTACGGCTGCCCGCCTTCGGCGCTCTTTCGCCCTTCGCTCAAGCCAGCCCCCTCCCTCCCACCAGCCGCTGCCGCAGACGCCGAGCGGCGCCGAGGAGGGCGAAAGGAGTAAGCAGCGCTGGTGGAGCGGGCACCTGGGCCACCAGGCTGAGTTCTCCAGAGGGATTGCCAGCGCTCCAGGAGGAAAGGTCGACGATGACGTCGTTGCTGAGAAAGGGAAGGATGCCGGTGTTGACGTAGTAGCAAGGCTGGGGTGGCGCCAGGCCGGCGCAGGCGGGGGCGAGAGTCGTGGGCGAATAGCCCTGCACGGCCACCTCGTTGAAGGCAGGGGAAGTGGCCTTGTTGTTGCCTGCGGCGAAGTTGAGGATGGTGGCGGGCATGCCGGTGCTGAGGCTGAGGCCACTGATCTGCACCTGCGCGCCGGGGCTCACCGCCGTGGGGTCCGCACAGCCCTGGGTGGTGAGCCCGCAGGGGAAGTTGCCCGGTGGAAAGGGAGCGCCATTGATGGTGACCGCACCGGTGTGAATGGTGGTGGTGGCGCCGGTGTCGAAGATCAGGCTGGTGAGACCAGCGCCGGAAAACGTCGTGCCCCCCTGGGACACCTCCAAAGCACCGGTGCTGGTGCCGCCGGTGCCGTTGAGGGCGAAGCGCAGGGGCTGGGGGGCCAGATCGGCGGCAGTGAGGCCGAATTGCACCCAGGGATCGTCAGCGGCGGCATGCACGCGGTACCCGCGGGTGATCGAGGGATCGAAGGCGGCCCAGAAGGCGTCCTGGGTGATGAGGCTGTTGGGGCCGCCGCTGCCGCCGTTGCGCAGGGAGAAGCCGAAGTCGCCATAGAAGTTGCCCTGCACCGGCGGATTGAGCACACCGGTGGTTGCGTTCCAGCTGGAATCCCCGGGTTGGCCGATCTTGCCGCCACAGGTCGCTGCGGGGTTGCAGGTGATGGCGGTGGTCTGGCCGACGCTGATGTTGGGGACGCTGAGCACAGGCGTCGCCGAGGAGCCGAAGAGCGAAACGGAACTGGTGACGAGGTTGCCGCTGTAGGTGAGGCCGCTGTCGTAGGTGGTGGTGAAGGGGGTGCAGGGGGCGGTGGTGCAGGCGGGGTTGCTGCCCCACCAGGGGCTGGAGGAGGAGAAGTTGGTGGCGAAGGTGGCGAAGAAGCCAGTGCCGCCCGTGTCGAATTCGAACAGCTGGGGGCTGCCGCCGTTGAGAGAGGCCTGGATGCCGAGCTTGAGGATGGAGGGATTGTCGGGATCAGCAGCCCACTGCAGGGGCAGCCGCAGCGGTGTGGCGCGGGGAGCGGCCTTGACGGGTGTTGAGAGCTGCTCGAAACCCACCAGGGGAACCAGGAGTCCCAGGAGGAGGGAGCTGCGCAGCGCAGGGGAGAGCATGGAATAAGGAAGGCATTGGGCCAAAAGTAGGCAGAGCAGCTTGATTTGGAGAAACCCCCGCCGACGCCTTGCCCGCGACCCTGGCAGCGGGAGCCGCGCTGTTGACGCCACCGGCCGCCGCCCCTAGCGATGGGGAACCTCTCTGGCAGTGCCCTCGCCCATGACCCTCGATGCCCACCGCGACGATCTGGCCGCCACAGCGGCAGCCCTGGCAGCGCCCGGCACGGGCCTGCTCGCCGCCGATGAATCCACCGCCACGATCGGCAAGCGCTTCGAGGCGATCGGCCTGGCCAACACGGAGGAGCACCGCCGCGCCTACCGCAGCCTCCTGGCCACCACCGCAGGCCTGGCGGAACACATCAGTGGCGTGATCCTCTATGAGGAAACCCTCTTTCAAGACAGCGACACGGCAGCAGGCGGCGCGCCGATCGTGGAGTTGTTTGCCCAGCAGGGCATCATTCCCGGGATCAAGGTGGATCAAGGGGTGGAACCCCTGGCCGGCGGACTCGAGGGCGAAACCTGGTGCACCGGCCTGAAGGGGCTGGCGGAGCGGGCCGTGCGCTATTACAAACGCGGCGCCCGCTTCGCCAAGTGGCGGGCCGTGCTGCGCATCAGTGCCGGGGGATGCCCCAGTGAGCTGGCGGTGCGGGAGAACGCCTGGGGCCTGGCCCGCTATGCCCGCACCGTGCAGGAGCAGGGCCTGGTGCCGATCGTGGAGCCGGAGATCCTGATGGATGGCGACCACGACATCGCCACCACCGCTTCGGTGCAGGAGTGGGTGCTGCGCACGGTGTACGAAGCCTTGGCAATGAACGGCGTGTTTCTGGAGGGCAGCCTGCTCAAACCTTCGATGACCACCGCTGGCGCGGACAGCGCCGTTCCTGCCAGCCTGGAGGAGGTGGGAGAGTTCACGGCGCGCACCCTCAGCCGCAGCGTGCCGGCCGCGGTGCCAGCGATCCTTTTTCTCTCCGGCGGCCTCAGCGAGGAAGACGCCAGCCTCGGCCTCAACGCCATCAATCAGGCGGCGGCACTGGGCTTTGCCCCTTGGCACCTGGGCTTTTCGTTCGGCCGGGCGCTGCAGCACTCCTGCCTGAAGCACTGGGGCGGCAGCGACCGCGCCGCCGGCCAGGCGGCCTTGCTGGCGCGGGCCAGGGCCAATGGGGCCGCCAGCCGCGGCGCCTATGCCGCCGGCAGCGAACCTTCCGACGACGCCAGCCTGTTTGTGGCCAACTACAGCTACTGAGCAGCAGGCGACCGGGGCAGATCAGCGGGCCAAATGATGCTGCCGCTCCGCGGCTTGTCGGTCACTGGCCTCCAGCCGCACGATGCGGTCAGCCTGCCGGATCAGATCGACATCGTGGGTGCTCACCAGCACCAGCCGCTCCCTGGAGCGTTCCAGCAAGATCGCCTGCACCCGCCGGGCCGATTCCGCATCGAGAAAGGCGGTGGGTTCATCGAGCACTTCGACGGGGCGATCCCGCAGCCAGGCCCGCAGCAGTCCGAGGCGATGGATCTCGCCACCGGAAAAATGGTCGAGCGCCAGGGGCAGGGGATCATCCAAGCCGCCGGGGCGTTGCAGCAGATGGGCCAGGCCCAACCGCTCCAGCCAGGCCTCAATCACCTCTGTGGGTTGCTGGCGATCGAGCAGCAGGTTGTGGCGCAGGCTGGCTTCAAACAGCACGGCTTCCTGGGGGGCATAGGCGAGCAGCTGCCGTAGCTGGCGGGCTCCGACAGGACCACCAATCTGGAGGTCTCCCATGGCGCTGCGGATCCGCCACTGGCTGTGCTCCTCTCCCAGGAGGCCACAGAAACGATCGAGCAGGGTGGTCTTGCCGCTGCCGGACGGACCCACCACCGCCACAAGCGCTCCGGGTTGGAGAGCGAGCGCCGCCGCGGCCTGCTGCCAGCAGAGGCCATGCCAGACCAATGGATCAGCGAGTGCCTCGCAGGCGGCAGCTGGCACCCTGGTGCCCTGCTCCTGGCCCGGCGCAGGGGTGAGGATCGCGCGGCGGCTGCAAAGCTCCTCATAACCCGGCAGTTCCCCCAGGCACATGCGCTGCGCCCCGATCACCGTACTGAGGGAGGTGCCGCTGCGGTAGGCCAGCAGGAGGGTGGTGGCCATGGCTGTGGGCGGCAGACCCGAGCGCCCCCAAACCAGCCACGCTCCCACCACCGCCACCACCAGGGTGTCGCGCAGGGCATTGAACAGGGCCTGGCGCTGCACGGTCTGCCGCAACACCTGCCGAAAGCGGCGGTTGTCTGCGGCGAAGCGCTGCAGCAGCCAGGGCTCGGCGGCAGCGGCCCGCACAGCCTTGAGGCCATGGAGACCATCCCCCACGGTGCGTTGCAGGGCGCTGTTGAGGCGGGTTTGCAGCCGTCCCAGCTCCCAACTGCCAGAGCGCTGGAGCAGGGCGGCTGCTCCCGTGGCGAGCAAGGCGAGCACGAGGGGAATGGCCGCCTGGCGGCCCACCACCACCACGCCACTGGCATAGAGAGTGAGCGCCAGCAGGGCCTGGAGCGCACGCAAGCCCTGATCCAGGGCAAACACACTGCGGCTGATGTTGGCCATCAGCAGGCCGAGGAGCTCCCCGCGACCCACCTGCTCCAGCTGCACCGCAGGCGCAAGCACCACTTGCTGGAGCAGCTGCTGCCGCAAGCGATCGGTGAAGCCGGAGCGTAACCGCTCCTGGCCAATGGCGATGAGAGCCTGGAGCAGCCCACGCACCAGCACCAGCCCCACCAGCAGGGCCAGTCCCTGCTCCAGAGGCAAGCGGACCGGCAACTGAAGGCCCAGACCAGAGCCACCGTTCGCACTGCCCAGCAGGAGCGACACGCCCACTCCGAGGCCTGCGATGTCGAGCATGCTGCTCAGGGCGGAGGACAGGGCGAGCAGGGCCCCATGGCGCCACCCGGCCTCCCGGGCCAGCCGCCCCAGCAGCGCCAGCTGCCGCACTCGGGGGAACAGGGGCGAGGGAACGGCGGAGGACATCGACTGACGGGGCAAGGGAATCCAGGGCCGACGCTCCGCCTGGGGCAGCATCGCAGGCCCACAGCCCACTGGCTGGCTCCCGGGCCACAGGCTGCCCCACCAAAGCCGGAAAGATCTGAGACAATTACCGCCAACAGCCAGCCCACCGGTGCCCCTGCTGAGAAATCCCGTGATCTGTGCGGCCGAGCTCGATGGCGAGGTCTGCCTCTTCCATCCCGAGCGGGGCGAATATCTCAACCTGAATGCGAGCGGATCAGCCATCTGGAACCTGCTCGACAGCCCTCTGGAGCGCGAGGAGCTGATCCGCCAGCTGCTGGAGCGCTACGCGGTGGATGAAGCGGACTGCCGGCGCGACACGGAAACGTTCCTGACCGGGGCCCTGGAGCGAGAGATGCTGCTGGAGGAAGCGGCCGAGCCATGAGGAAGCCCCTGCGCAGGCCCTGGCGATGGCTCGCCTACGGGTTGTTCTGCCTGCTCGACCACGGCTGTTGGCTGCTCATCCATCTGCTTCCGGGTCCCCGGGTGATCCGCCTGGCCCGCCACCGGCCCTGGCAGCGCTGGCTGAGTCCCCTGCCGGCTGGGAAACAGGAGCTGTGGAAAGGGCGGATCGCCTGGCTGCTGCGGCAACGCTGCCGTCGCGCCGGCTGGGGCAGCACCTGCCTGAGTCGCTCCCTGAGCGGTCGTCTGCTGCTGGATGGCATTGGCGTCGCCAACGAACTCCATCTCGGCATGAACTGGGAAAGCGACGGGCGCCGAATTCCCCATGCCTGGCTGCAGGATCCGGCGAGCGGCCGGCTCTTCACTCCGGGGCTGAGCGAGGGGGCGGGTGCTGCGCTCACCCAGCTCTGAGAAGGTGGCCATGGCCCTGCAGCTTCCCAGCTCCGACCCAAGGCCCCTGCCCACAGGGATCCACAGCACCGATGCTTTCCACCGCAGGCCCCTGTTCGCCGTGCATCCCCGCGAGGGCACGGCGAAACCCGTGGTGGTGCGGAGCTGGGGCGAAGCCCATGCCCTCCATGGGTCCGCCCGGCCTGAGGATGTCAACCCCGCCTATGTGGCGGCCCTGCTGCGCGGCACGGATGCTGCCTCCGTGGCCCCTTACCGGCGGATCCACCGCATGCCGAGGGCCCATCAGGTGCTCATTGAGCCCGATGGGGCCTTGCACGCCAGCCCCTACAACCCCCTGGCCACTGGCGCGGGGGCCATGCCGGCCGAGCAGCTGCATGCCTTTCTGCGCCAGGGATTGATCGAGCATCTGGAGCAGGCCCTGGTCGGACACAGCGGCCCCATCGGCTGTGAGCACAGCAGCGGCCATGATTCCAATGCGGTGCTGGGGGGTCTGGTGCACGGGGTGGGGGTTCCGCCCGAGCGGCTGCACACCTGGAGCCAGGAGAGTGGAGGAGAAGGGCCCCTGCTGGAGCAGTTCCGGCCCTTCCACGGTCTGCACCCCGCCCATTGCCATCGCTCCGATCCCTTCGACCCCTGGCGCGATCCCGATGGCCGCCTCAACCGCGAGCTTCAGGTGTTCGGCGCACCAGGGCAGAACGGGGGCAATCCCCTGGCCTGCGCATTGCTCGCACCCCAGGGCTGCACCCTGTTGTTCAGCGGCTTCGGAGGGGATCAGGCCATCAGCCACAACGCCAACAATGTGCCCACCGATCTCGTGGCCCAGGGCCGCTGGGGGGATCTGGTGGCCTGGGTGGGCGGCCGGCGGCGGGCCCTGAGGATCGCCGCCGGCCGTGCCCTGGCCCTGGCCCATCGCCCCTGGGCGGAGGGCCGGGTGCTGGCAAAAACTGGTGAGTGTCCCAGCAGAGATCTGCTGGAGCGCGCCCTCACCGAAGCGGGCCAGGCCTGGCTGGCGCCCCATCTCCAGGACGACTACCCCTGGGAGCTGGATGGCTACGTGCCGCAAGGGGTCTCCATCCGCCGCCGTGTGCTCAGCGACTGGCTGGCCGTGCGGGTGGATGAAGAGAGCCGCATGGCGGCCGCTCACGGAATCACCATGGCCTATCCCCTGTTGGATGAGCGCTTGATCGCCACCCTGCTGCACCAGGATCCGCTGCTCTTCGGGGAGGGGCAGCAGCGCGGGCGCCTGATCCACCGCCGGGCCTTCGCACCCTTCCTCCCTCAGCGCCTGCAGGTCCATGCCGCCAAAGGGCGTGTGCCGGAAGAAGGACTGGAGACCTGCCGCCAGCGCTTCATGGAGCAGCGGCGAACGGTGCTGGTGCATCACCTCAATGCCGCCGGCAGCTGGCATCCGGCGCTGCGGCGCTGGTGGGATCTGGAGGCCATCCGCCGAGAGGCCGAAACGATGGTGGACCGCACCGATGGCACCATGGCAAACCTGCACGGGGTCTATGACGCCATCCGAACGATGGCCAGCCTGAGCCACTGGTGGGTGGGGCTCGATGGCTGAACCCCTGCCAACGGCCACCTACACGGCCTTCGGGCTGCACTGGCATTCCCCGGATCTGCCATTGCCGGAGCTGCCCCGGGCTGATCAAGCCTGTTCACCAGACGCCATGGTGACGCTGCGCGACGAAACGGGATCCAGTTGGCCCGAGTTGCCCCCCGGCCCCCATGACAACCCCACCCTGAAGATGGGGCCGATGGATCTGCGCTTCACGGTGCAGGGCACGGCGGGCTTCCGCATCACTGGGGGGGATCGGATCGCCTGGCAGCGGCACGACCCCACGGTGAGCGCTCTGGAGATCAGCGCCCTGGCCCTCAGCTCGGGGGTGGGGGCGGCCCTCATTCAGCGCGGGCTGCTGGTGTTGCACGGCAACGCCCTCGCCAAGGATGGGCGGGCGATCGTGTGCCTCGGCCACTCCGGGGCCGGAAAATCCACCCTGGCCTATGCCCTGATGCTTCAGGGCTGGCAGCTGTTGGCCGATGATCTGGTGGTGATCAGCGCCGACGGCCACGTGCTGCCAGGCATCCCCCGCATTCAGCTCTGGCAGGACGCCGCCGAAACCTTCGGGCTGGATCCGGATTCATTGCCGAGGATCAGGAGAAGGGTGGAGAAATTCGTGGTGATGGGCCCTGCCGTGCAACGGGCCTTCCACCCGGTGCCCCTTCAGGCCTTCTACGTGCTGAGCGGGCGGCTGCCTGAGAGCAGCGCGGGAGATGAAGAAACGATTCAGCCGGTGCCGAGCCAGAAGGAGGCGGCCCTGCACCTGCGCACCCACACGTTCCAACATCAATTCGTGCGGGGCATGGGGCTGGAGGCCCGCCACTTTCTCGCCACGGCCGAGCTTCAGGGCGGTGTGCCGATGGCCACCCTGCATCCACCAGACGGGGTCCACCAGTTGCGGTGCTGGCTTGAAGGGCATCAGCTGCTCACAGCAACTGTGGAGACAACCCTGTGAAAGAGTTGTATCTTGATCTCCTCAACAAGTGCGCAGCAAAGTTCAGAAGAGAGCGCAATGTGGTATGGTGCTCTGTAAAACAACCGTTTTAGCAATGCCCCTCACTGATCAATCCCATCCCTCGATGGTCAAAGCAGCGTGGGTTTCCCCCGGATTCGATGTGGTTCCAGCCCAAGCCACTAGTGGAGGAGCAAACCTGTCTGCTGTTGAGAATGTTGTTAATGCCAACTGTTATTACTCAGGCAATGGCAAACCATAGCCGTTGTGCCTCGTGGCCTTTGCACACAGCCATGCATCCAGTTTGTTAAAACCTTTATTGTTCTCCATATGCCGTGAGACGTTGATATCAACGATACTCACTAGTTCATCTGGGAGCACTGGATCTAATCTGGCTTCTGCCCATGCTCTCAGTCTTTTGAGTTGAGAGCTGCCAGGTGGCCTGCCTGCGGTCCGCAACTGACACACGTTCGCCAGTTCCCTCAACCAGGGTTCCGGGGATCTGTAGGAAGCCACCCACCACCCTGCATGATGGATCCCAGCAGACAGCATGGTGTTGAGGTGAAGCGGGTCGAGGATGCGCGGCGCCCACACATGCCGAGATGAGCGGAGCTTGCGAATCACCTCATCGATCGTTCCGGCCAGCGTTGCGTGCACGCCAAAGCTGCGAGCCCGGTCCTTAAAGCCAGCGGTTCGGCGCAGATGGCTGGCCGAGCGCTCCCGTAGCATCGCCACCGTGGCCAGCACCGGACCATGGAACAAGTAGGGGCGCTGGGGTGGGCCCAGCCGCAGCTCGCTCAACTCCGGTTTCCAGCAGCAGTGGCTGCTTAGGGCTTCCCGATCGATCGCGCCATACAGGGGCGCCAACCCGAGCCGACAGGGCTCGCTGAACCCGGCGGCAAGCAAGGCCAGCACCGCGCCGGCATCCAGCAATTCATCCGCATCCATCAGCAGCACAGGGCGATCCGGCTGCTCCCGCAACAGGGCTGGCAGCACACCGTTGCGCTGGAGGTCCTGCACCCAGGCCCCCGAACCCTGAGACGGATCCATGGTGTAGACCCGCAGCTGATCCGGAGACAGGCTGAGCAGATCTCTCCAGCCCCCCCGCAGGGGTGTGCGCGGTTGCCCCTGAAAGGTCACGGTGGCCTCGGTCAGGAGAAGGTCGCACCAGGTGGCGAGCCGTTGCAGGTTGGCCAGGGCCAAGGGTGTTGGATCCCCCACCATCACGGCAGCCAGGGGGCGGGGAACGGCCATCACGCGGCGAGAGTGGCGAATCGTTGTGATGAGTCTAGACGTCATCTCCTCCCGGTTTCAGAATGCTCGGATCCGCCCCCTTGCGATGGGGCAATCCCTGGGAGCCGATCCCGCTGCAGAACCCTTCCAGAGAAGGCAACCCTCCCTCGATCAGCCCAGCCGGAGCGCTGCCCGTGCTGCGGCAGGCTCTGCGCCGACGGTTCGCCGTCCAGCCGGAGGCCAGCTCCTCCTCGATTTCCGATCCAGGGGATCCTGCCACGCTTCTTCAGGCCGTGCGGCGCCATCGCCTGGCCCTGGCTCTGATCGCCTCTCCCGAGGCCCTTCCCTGGCCCCCTGAAACCCTCGCCGCCCTCCGCCAGGAGGCCCACCAGCAGCAACGAGCGGCCCTTCCCCTGATCGTCGACACCCTGAAGGTGGTGGCCGCCCTTGAGGAGGCTGGCCTGCGTGCCCTGCTGCTCAAGGGGCCGGCCCTGGCCCTGCAGACCACCGGTCAGCCCTGGCGCCGGGGCGGGGGAGACATCGATGTGCTCGTAGCCCCGGCCGATCTGCCCGAGGCCGTGGCCCTGCTGGAGGCGCTGGGCTACGAGAGGCCCGCGGGTCAGTTTCCCCGCCAGCTCTGCTCCTTCTGGGGGCGCTACAGCCGCTGGGCGAGCCACGAACTCCCCATGAAGCGGGGGGGGCGTTGGCTGGATCTGCATTGGGCCCTGAACACGGTGCGCGCACCCCTGCCCCCCTTCGATCTTCTCTGGCATGGGCGCCAGACCCTGGCCCTCAACCGCCAAAGCGTGCCCACCCTGGGTTTGGAGCATGCGTTTCGACATGCCTGCCTGCACGCCGCCTCCGATCAGTGGATGGAGCTGCGCCAGCTGGTGGACCTTGCTCTGCTGGCCCGGCAACTGCCCCCTGAAGCAGGACGGCGGCTGCGTCGCTTCAAAACCGTGCGCTTCAGCTGCGCCGCCGCCTTCGATGCCACGGGCTGCGAAGAGCTCCTGGCGTTCACCGACCTCAGCAGGGCCGAGTGCCGCAGAGCCATCGCGCGCGCGCGATGGACCCAGGAGCGACCCCCGCGTCTCACCGCCGAAGGCGCCTGGCATCCGGGCCACTGGCTGGCTACCGTGCGCCGCCGGGCCTCCCTCAGCTCCTCCCCCATCGATTGGTTGCGAGTGGTGGCTCGCTTCAGCCTGCTGCCGGCCGCCTTCAATGATCCCGTCACGAGCCAGGATCGAGGGTTGGTAGGCATGCTGCGGGCGCGTCGACGCCGACTGCAGGAGAAGCTGCGGGAGCACCCATAAATTGAGGCAAGGGCTCGGGGGTGGCATGGCTCTCCGCCGCCAAGGCATTGCCGGCGGGTTGGCCGCAACGGCCTTGCTGATCGCCGTGTTGCACTATTTGCAGCTGCCCAGCGCTTGGCTGCGTCGGGGTGTGGTGCATGTGGCGCCGGATGGCTTTGATGGCTACGTGGGGCAGTCGCGCCGCTTTGCGGTGCGCACCATCCAGCGGGCTGCCCAGATCGCGGAACCTGGGGAAACGATCCTGATCTGGCCAGGGATCTATCGGGAGAGCGTGAGGTTGAGGCGGGGCGGCCTGCAGGGTCGGCCCCCGGTGTTTTTCGCCCCCATTCCCAGACAGGCGGTGATCCACGGCGGCGCCCCTCCCAGGGCCACGGCGTCATGGCACCGGCGGCCCGATGGCGCCAACACCTT
>JBJTWN010000162.1:0-28273 GCA_046081785.1 Cyanobium sp. | reverse complement strand
TCGCTTGGCTGCTCTCCTTGAGGGCCTGTGCACCATGGATTCAGCCGCTCGGGAGGTGCTCTTTCTCAAACCTGAGGGGGAGATGATGGCGGTGTTGGATGTGCTGGAGCCGGTGGGGTGAACGCTCGCCATCACCTGGCCGCAAGGAGCAATTGCTCAAAACATAAACTGAAAGGCGGCGGCTCAGGTGCATGGCGGGGTTAGAATGCAAATCAAAATTAATAGATTGAGACGATTGCCTCTTGAAACTGGTCGGCAAGTGACAAAATCAGATCCTGCGTAAACTTGATGTGGGACTCTGAGTTAGCCAAGGTCAAGTCTGGATTGTCACCGTGAGCAACCAGATGTCGCCAGCCAACCAACTCCTTGTCAATTCGAATCCGTTTAGACTGGAATCTAGCGAGGTCGAAGCCCAGGATTTGATAATTATGGCTTAGTTTTGCAAAATCTAGATTTGATCGAGCCAGAACAATTGAAGCTTTAAAGCCTGAAAAGTCTGATGCCATGAGTACAGACAAGGTCTGAACAAATTCAAGACGCGCCTGTGGCGAATGATTTCGATCTCTAACTCGATCAAGCTCAGAAGATACAATTCCAGCTAGCATCGACCATTGTGTATTGCTCACAGTCCTCCCCGAATCTCGAAGGAAGGACAGATACGCATCAACACAGTCGTTATAGAACCCTTCCCAATGAGAATAGGCAAGGACAATAACAGCTTTGGTGCTGACATGAAACGGAAGGCGATCACCGCTGCTTGCGAAGCAAGACTTGACTTCAGAAAGCTCCTTGGCCCTTCGGAGCCGAATAAGGTCAATGTCTGATAAATAGCTATCAAGCTTCTTCATTGGGGTGGAACCATCTTTTGCCAAAGGGAACTGATCTCTGAAGCCGCGTAGTTCCTCTGAGCCCAGAGGCACTCATTGTTTCAACCTCAGGCTGGGCCCAAAAACTATCAATTCGTTCATTTATAAAATCATCAGGGTCAGTCATTGCGCTTATAGTGGTCATGCTTGAAGCAATTCCCACAACGATGCCCTCAAGCGCCCTAAGTGAAAAGCGATTTGCCAAATCAGGATTATCGTTACTTGGCAACAAAGCGCTCTCACCCCTGAGGTGGTGAAGTCTGTTTATAGTCCAAGCAACAGAATTGATTGTGTTGTGCGTATCATTATCAGCAAGGATCTCAATAATGCCCTTGTCAATAAAATCCTGAACGTCGGAATCAGGCCGAAAGTCAATCGCAGTAAACACTATTGACCGCACAACGTACTCTATATCTTTCTGCACTTTTACCTGCTCTTCATTGATTCTAAAAATGGTCTTGGCCGGAAGCCCAGCGGCGATCTCTCTAATCTGCGACGTTAAAACAGGATTGGCGAGGACCATCGCACAACTTCTTACTTCTTGCTCATTAGCATATGCGCCGCCTCGATTGAGTCTTTGGAACAGATCATACTTTGTTTTTGGGTCGCTAGGATACTTTAAAACCTGAAAGTCAATACGAGCTCTCCTAAAAAAGAGTTGCATAGACTTTTCAAAGGCAGGTGCCTGTGAGCCTTCAGTCTCTTCCCAGCGCAACCCCTCCAAGGAAGGAAGGTACTTTGTCTTCAGCAGAATTGAAGGCGCTTTTGTAATATCAGAACTATCTGGATCCCTAAGGATACCCATGAATTCAAGGACTGTTGAAATTCGCTGAAGGCCATCTATCAGTTCCCACGTCCCATTGTCCTTCTCGTAGGCGAAGACAGGAGGTATGGGTATACCTATCAGAATCGACTCAATGAATGCCGACTTCTTTTCGGGTGACCATCGAAATAGTCTTTGAAAGTCTGGAAGTATATTCAGCTCCTTGGCGGCATACATTGAGGCAACTTCTCCAAGAGATATCTGGACCGTATCTGTATTGACGGCTATTTTCGCAATTTCGACCTCTCCTTGTAAGTTGCTCATTTAGCTCCTGTCATTGCTTTCTTTTTGTCATTCTAACGCTAAATGGACGGATCCTCGTATGAAGTGTCGCGGCACCGTTTTTGCCGCCTATCACAACTGCTGCAAGCTGGAGCCATGGCCAGATCCCTGTTGTGGCAATGAGTTTCATAATAACCTTGCAAGACCCTGTCGCCATAGGCGGATCCGCCTATAACCGCTCGTCGTGATACAAAAGCCTGTTCCCGCGTCCCGAGCCCAGCCACTTGACATGAGCTACTAAAACCGGGATGTCTTCATTTTAGGTCTATACATATTTGGCAGACTGCGGCTATTTGAACTCTTTGCGCCCCTTCATGGTTGATTGCAAATGCAAGCTTGCACCGATCCTTCGAACGCCCGCCTATACCGACGTGCAGCTTTTGCCCAAAAGTGCGTGCGAGTTTGCCGTGCTTGTTCAGCGCCTGTTTATGGGATTCGTTTCGCATGCTTCAGGATCAACCTGCCCGTTCCCACGTGAAAACCAGCCCGAATGCGCACTGGACCCTGCACAGGGATTTCTACGAGATAAAGCAGACCAGCTTCCTCTGGGCATGTCGGAAAAAACGGTGCCCCTGGTTCTGAATGCAGGAAGAAGTCACCGGACAACACTCTGCACTTGGGGCAGACATTTGCATAGTATTTGCCTTGAACTGTTTTCGAGTAGCTAAGCTGATAAGTAGGCACTCGTTTCTGCACGTATCCAAGCACATCTTTAGGAAGAGCAACAACATCTGACAGGACACAAACCTGATCATCTGCGCCCTCAACCGACGGTGCTAAGAATGCTATTGCCGGCATTCTTTCTCCGCACCTCCAACATCTGATCTTCATCCCGATCATATAAATCGGCGGTGATATTTTCAGTGAATCGTCATCCACCTTGGAGAGTCATAACGAATTCTTGAATGCTAAATCTCATCAGCTATGCACGGCCGTCAATTGGCACAGAAAAGATCTCTGACCTATCCATTTCAAACCGCGCAACCGGAGGCTGTCTTTTCCGCAAACCTCTCACCAGGTGATTTGTTGATCCGGCAAGACAGACGACACTGCATGGGATATCGGGGGCAGGGCTGCATACACCCAGGGGATCTCGGTTGAGCACATCGATCTGATCGAGGTGGTGACTCGCTGCAGCCCGAGGGCATACCGTTGCAAACCACTGCCCGCACCAAACGGTTGTGATCCAGATCACTCTCCAATGGCTCGCTGTGGAGAAACAACAAAAAGAAAAGCGGCTGGTTCCGGGTGGACGCGTTCTCCTCACCGCTGCCCATCTTTCTGGCTCACCGCTTCGGACCCATCCGCCGCCCCTGCAACGCATCGAGGAGGGCGAGGCCCTGCACGCCTGGCCCTGCCCTGCGGGCTTCAGGCCCGGCCCTGGGGGGTGGCCAGGGAGGGGCGCAGGTTGCGCAGCCCACCCAGGAACATCGGAATGAATTGCTCCACCAGCTTCTCCGGCTTCTCCTCCCACACCCGCTTCACGGCGAACAGGCGGGATTTGGTGAGATCCGGCGACAACAGGGCCTGGGGCAGCCGCTCCAGCACATAGCCCGGCCGCTCCCAGGCAGGCAGGGTGTTGGCAATCTCCACCAAATTGCCCAGGCGGCGCAACTCAGCGCCAGCGGTGATGTCCATGCCGGCCTCGAAAGCCGCATGCTCGATCATGGCGTATTTGCGCTTCGCCGCATTCACCCGCGCGCGATGCTCGGGGCTGCGGCTGGCGATTTGGCCCAGCCAGCGGCTGCCCCAGCTCACATGGGCCGCCTCCTCCGGCAGGATCTTCTCCAGGGTTTGGCGAATCGCCACATTGTCCTCGCTGGCCGGTGCCTCGCGCAGGGCGGCGATGTGGGCCGAGAAGGCCTGGCAGCCCCGCTTTTCCGTGGCGTTGATCGAAGCCAATGCGGCGATCAGGCCGTCCTCGCTTTTCACATCGTCGCCGCTCTTGTCAAACAGGCGATTCAATTCATCGATGTAGGAACCGCTCTTCGGGTTGCCCATCTCCTCGCCCAGGTCGTAAAGCAGATCCGTGAGCCACACCGCATGGCGGGCCTCATCGCTGATGTGGTGCGATAACTCTCGCACCAGCTCGCGCGGCTTGCCATCGAGGGCTTCGATCAAGGTGGTGAGCTCGTGGCAGGAGCGCTGCTCATTGAAGCGATAGCTGTTGAGAAACAGGATCTGCAGTTTGCGCTCTTTCACCACCTCAGCCATCACCTGTTTGGGCCCAACGGTGTTGAGAATCTTGCGGGGGTAGGTGACGGCCATCAGCAGGGGGGAGGACAAATCTTGCTGGGATGGTAACGACGCCGGAGCGAAACAGCGGCCCGGGGCTGACGGCGGGGACATTTGTATGGTGAAAGGCCAGGGCGGCTCCCCTTCCCACGGCTCCCCCCCCCCCCGATGAGACGCCTCCTCTCCCTCTCGCTCCTGTTGCTCAGCACCAGCGCCGCCGCAGCCCTGGCCGCGCCGTTCAAGCAAACCCTCACACTGCAGGGCGTGACCTTTGCGGTGCAGGCCGTCGGGGAAGGCTCCACCCAGCTGCTGCAGGTGCGGGCCAACAAGGGCATCAAGCCCTACCCGTTGGTGAAGCAGGAGTTGATCGGGCGGGTGAGCAGCGCCGAGGTGGAGGATCTCAACAGCGATGGCCAGCCCGAGCTGGTGGTGTTCGTGCAGAGCGGCGGCAGCGGCAGCTATGGCAGCGTTCAGGCCTGGAGCGCCGGCAACCGCCGCCTCGAGCCGATCATCCTGCCCGAGCTCAGCGGCAAGCTGGGCCAGGGCTACATGGGGCACGACCGCTTCGCCCTGGTGGAAACCAACCTGGTGCGCCGCTTTCCGATCTACAGACCAGCCGACAGCAACGCCAAGGCCACCGGCGGCAGCCGCGAAATCGTCTACAAGCTCGTGGCTGGCGAAGCGGGCTGGCTGTTCCAACCCATCCGCCACACCGATCTGCCCCCCCCGTGAGCCCTCCAGCGCCCCTGATGGTGCTCGGCACCAGTAGCGGGGCGGGTAAGTCGCTGATGAGCGCGGCGCTCTGCCGCGCCCTGCTGCGCCGGGGCGAGCGGCCCGTGCCCTTCAAAGGGCAAAACATGAGCAACAACGCCTGGGTCGATCAGGGCGGCGGCGAGATGGCCTACTCCCAGGCCCTCCAGGCCTGGGCCGCCCAGCTGGAGCCCGCCTGCGCCATGAACCCCGTGCTGCTCAAGCCCCAGGGCGACAGCACCAGCGAGGTGATCCATCTCGGCCGCTCCGTGGGCCTCGCCCGGGCGGAAACCTACTACCGCGAGTGGTTTCGTCCCGGCTGGGCCGCCATCCGCCAGGGCCTCGCCCAGCTGCAGCAGCGCCATCCCGCGGGCCGCCTCGTGCTCGAAGGGGCCGGCAGCCCCGTGGAGGTGAACCTCCAGCCCCGCGACCTCACCAACCTGCGCCTGGCCCAATATCTGCGGGCCCGCTGCATCCTGGTGGCCGATATCGAGCGCGGCGGGGTGTTTGCCCAGATCGTCGGCACCCTCGCCCTGCTCCGCCCCGTCGAACGTCCCCTGATCCAGGGCCTGTTGATCAACCGCTTCCGCGGCCGCCGCGAACTCTTCGAGCCGGGGCGCCGCTGGCTGCAGGAGCACACCGGCGTGCCGGTGCTCGGGGTGATGCCCTGGCTGGAGGAGCTCTTTCCACCGGAGGATTCCCTCGATCTGCTGGAGCGACGCGGCGGCAAACGGGAGGCCGCCATGGAGATCGCCGTGCTCCGCCTGCCCTCCCTGAGCAATTTCTCCGATCTCGATCCACTGGAGGCCGAACCCACGGTGCGCCTGCGCTGGCTCAGCCCCGGCCAGCCCCTGGGCCAACCCGATGCCGTGGTGGTGCCCGGCAGCAAGCAAACCCTGCGGGATCTGGCCGCCCTGCACCGCAGCGGCCTCGCCCGCCAGCTGCAGCGCTACGCGGGCGAAGGCGGCCAGGTGTTTGGCCTCTGCGGCGGCTTGCAGATGCTCGGGCGTGAGGTGTGCGATCCGCAGGGCCTGGAGGGATCCAGCGGGGCGGACGCCACAGCGGCCGGCCTCCACCTGCTGCCCCTGCGCACCGTCTTCGCCGCAGAGAAGGTGCTCAGACAGCGGCGCAGCGCCGCCCTCTGGCCCCCGGCCCACAACGGGGAGAGCACGGCGCTGGCGATCGAAGGCTTCGAATTGCACAGGGGCCTGAGCCACCTGCTCCCCCACCCCGATGCCCCCCCTTGTCAGCCCCTCTGCCACGACCCCGATCTGGGCTGGGTGCAGCGCCATGGCGCCCGAGGCGGCCTAGTGGCCGGCACCTATCTGCACGGGGTGTTTGAAAGCGGCCCCTGGCGGCGCCGCTGGCTCAACCAGCTGCGGCAGCGCAAGGGGCTGGCGCCCCTCAGCGAGGATCAGCCCCACCACAGCCGTCAGCGGGAGGCGCTGCTCGATCGGCTGGCCGATGCCTTCGAGCAGCATGTGAACCTGGAACCCTTGCTGGGGCGCGGTGGCTGAATCCGGGTTGATGCGCATCCACTGGCCGAACGGCAGCCAAACAGCGGTGCCGCCCGGCGCCGACTGGCTGGAGGCGGCCCGGGAAGCCCGGATCGCCATTCCCACCGGCTGCCTCGGGGGCAGCTGCGGCGCCTGTGAGATCAGCGTCAACGGCCACACCGTCAGGGCCTGCCTCGATGTTGTGCCAGCCGATCCCGGCGGAGAGCTCATCGTGGAGTTCTGCACGGATCCCACCTGGTGAGACCACCGCTCGTCAGCCACCCGGCTTACTCAGCCTCCCTGCCGGAGGGCCACCGCTTTCCGATGGCCAAGTTTCAGCTCCTCGCCGATCACCTCCGCCGGCTCGACCTGCTCACAGCCGAGCAGCTCCACAGGCCCCTGCCCGTGCCCCGTCGCTGGCTGGAACTCGTGCATCCCCGCGCCTATCACGAGGCCTTCAGCCGCCAACGCCTCAGCCCCGCCGAGGCGCGACGCATCGGCCTGCCCGCCACGCCGGAGGTGGTGCGCCGCAGCTGGCTGGCCGTGGGAGGCACGCTGCTCACCGCCCGCCTCGCCCTGCGCCACGGCCTCGCCTGCCATCTGGCCGGCGGCACCCACCACGCCTTCGGCGCGGCGGGCAGCGGCTTCTGCATCTTCAATGATGTGGCCGTGGCGGCCCGAGTGCTCCTGGCAGAGGGGCTGGTGCGGCGCCTGCTGGTGGTGGATCTGGATGTGCACCAGGGGGATGGCACCGCCAGCCTGTTTGCCGGCGACCCTTGCGTGTTCACCTTCTCCGCCCACGCCGAGCGCAATTTCCCGCTGCGCAAGGCGCAAAGCGATTGCGACCTGCCCCTGCCCGATGGCATGGAGGATGGGCCCTACCTGGCCGCGATAGCCGAGGTGCTGCCCGATCTGTTGAGCCAGGTGCAACCCGATCTGGTCTTCTACAACGCCGGTGTGGATCCCCATCGGCAGGACAGACTGGGGCGGCTTTGCCTCAGCGATGGCGGTCTGCTGCAGCGGGAGCGCATGGTGCTTGAAACCTGCCTGCGGCAGCGAGTGCCCGTGGCCACGGTGATCGGGGGCGGCTACGACGACCTCGATCCGATGGTGGAGCGCCATGGCCTGGTGGTGCGCGCCGCGGCGGAGATGGCGCTGCTCTACGGCCTGTGAGCAATGGCCATGGGGCGTCTCAGCGGCCGGGCTGGCTGGCGAGGTGTTGGGCGAGGCGGAAGGTGAGGGCCAGACTCGTGAAGGTGGGATTGGAGGCGCTGCCCGTGGGCAACACCGATGTGCCCGCCACATAGAGGTTGGCCACCCCGTGCACCCGGCAGTCGGCATCCACCACGCCTTCGCGGGGACTGGCGGCCATCCGCGTGGCGCCCATGTGGTGATAAAGGCTGTAGGCCTTGTCTTTCCAATTCAGCTGGCCATCGCTCAAGTAGGGGCTCAGATGCACCCTGGCGATTCCAGCCCCCTCCAGCGAAACCTTCACAGCTTGGAAGTAGGCCCGCAGGGCCTCAAGGGTTTGATCACCCAGCAGCCAATGCACCATGGGCCTTGCGGCCCCGTAGGCGTCCGTTTGATCCGAGAGCAGAATCCGGCTGTCTCTGAGAGGCTCCGATTCCGCATTGCCCATCAGGAAAAAGCGCGCGTCGCGGGGGAGATTGGTGCGACCTTTGACATAGCTCGCCACGATCGGCGCCAAGCTGAAGGGCGAGCGAAGCAGGAGGCGCAAATCGGCCAGGCTGGAGCCCTCCCCCGGCAGCCCGCGCAGGCGCCGCACCGTGCGCCGCGCCGCTTGCAGGGGCGATTGCGGCGAGGCCTCAAAGGCAATGTTGCCTGTCACATTCAATAAAGAGTGGGCGATTTGCTCGCTTTGGCTGAGTTGCAACTTTGGCAAATACTTATGCTTGCCCGCAACAAAACTGGCAAACAAATGCTCGAATAATCGCCAGTTGATGGGCTCCAACCTGGCCCCATAAAAGCCCACATGATCCTGGTAGTAGCGGCCCACCAGATCATGGCCATTGCCAACGCCCAGCCGCCCAGCCTGCCTGGAAGCGAGCAGCAGGCGTGCATTCTCGATGCCCCCGCTGCAGAGCACGATGGTGGGGGCCTTCAGCAGGGCTTCCCTGCCGGAAAGGGAGCGCACCCGCACCGCCTCTGCCAATCGACCGTCGGGCGAGAGCTGCAGATCGACCACCTTGGCATCCAACAGACAGGTCACCCGCGGCGAGCGGGCGATGCGCCCCTTGAGGTGGGAGGCCAGGTAGGCGATCGGACTGTATTTGGAGAAATTGATCTGCAGCGCTTGGCTGGGGCCAAACCACTGGCGCAAGCTGGCATCGCGCCAGAGATCCGCCGCAAAAGGCAGGGGGCTCAGCGCCAGGAACTCTGCGGCCATTTCGTAGTAGAGCTGCAGCTGGGCGTGGCTGATCGGCCAGGCGCCACTGCCGGGCAGAAAGGCACGCTCGCTGAAATCCAAAGGCAAAAAAGGCAGAGCTTGCCCCCCCCACCGCCGACTCGAACCCCCGAAGCCCATGGCCCGTGAACTGAGGACTCCAGAGGGCACATCACCGCTGTTCAACTCCTCCGGCACGGCAGAGAGGGCATCCGTGTCGATCAGGCCCCCCTGCTCCACCAACAGAATCCTCAACCGGCTGTGGCTGAGCAGGTGGGAGGCGAGGGCCAGGCCCATCACGCCGGCCCCCACCAGACAGAGGTCGGCGCCAGGATCATCAACCTGCTGGGCCTCGTCAAACGAGACAAACATCGCTCAACCCCCGCGCCGATCCGCCTGAGTGTCAGCCAACAACTGCTGCAACACGGGCGCAACGCCGGGCATGGCCTGCAGCGTTCGCACATGGCCGGCGATGCGATCGGCCCTGCTGGTGGAGAAGAGCACGCAACCCTCCGGGTTGTTGAGCATTCCCCCCATGAGCAAAAGCTCGCTGAGCAACCCCGGCCGGGTTGGATCCTGCCCCGTGCGCTCCGCCCAAGCAAGCAGGAGCTGATCGAGGCTGGCGCGCATCTGCTCCGTGCGCAGCGGTGTTTGAAGCACGCTGTGGGTGAACAGGGGCCCAGCCGCATGGGCCGCAAACCAGCCGGTGTCGGTCTGAAACAGGTGGTCCGGGATCTGCACCACCCCCTGGAAGGCCGGCCAGCGCGTCAGGATCGACCAGCTGGCGCTGCGGCCGGAGCCCAGGCCGTAATGCCTGATTTTTCCCTCTTGCACCAAGCTCTCCAGCAGCGCGATCACCGCCTCGTTCAAATGGCCGCTCTGGCCTTCGTGCAGGAGAAAGTAGTCGATGTAATCGCAGCCAAGTTTGCGCAGGCTGGCTGCCAAGCTCTCCCGAATCGCCGCTTCGCTATAGGGGGTGCCGCCTGCCTGCTCGCCTGAAGCCGGGCCAGGCGGCACCGCCGTTGGAGGCGATGGGGCGCTTGCGGCGACTGGTTCAAGCGCAGGGGCTTGCCCCTGCGGCTTTGGCGGGATCACCACAGCCATGGCCAGATCGCCCGATCGCCAGCGGCGCCACACCTTGCGGTGGAGTGCCCTGGCGATCGGCATCAGCGGCCGCAGCAGCGGTGGAATGGCACGGGGGGCCAAGCCAAACTTTGTGGTGATCGTGATCTCTCCCCGCCGACCCCGCGCGAAACGGCCCACCACCTCTTCAGCAAGGCCCATCCCATAGAGGGGAGCGGTGTCGAAATGGCGGATGCCCTGATCAAACGCGTGTTCGAGCAGGCGCAATCGACCCGCAGTCGTGAGGGATGCACCCATGATTCCAGACGTGCCGAAACCGAGTCTTGAGAGCTGGTGGTTTGGCAAGGATTCCAGGTGAAATCTAAGGATATCGCTGACGAGAATAGCAGCTTTATCGCAAGGTTTTTGGCGAGACTTGCGGGAGCGGTCAGCAATCAGTACCAGGCCAATACCTATCTCTTTCCGCGCAGAAGCAGACGATCGACAGTGAGTCAATCACCCCAAAGACTTGCATCAACTCGGGGCCACTTCGGCCAACAGAGACATCAGCAACGCCAGCGGATCCCCCTGCAGCTCAGCCGTCCGGCCCAGAACATGGTCGGCCCCGGCGGCCCGCAGCCGCTGCTCGTAGGCCTCCCTTTGGAGCGACTGCTCCGGCAGGTGGAGGTGGGGCGGAGCGACTGCCAAGGCGAGAAAGCGCTGATGTGGCCTGCACTGGCGGGCGCGCAACACGGTTTCCACATCCGCCACGGTGTCGCCCAGGTAGGCCACGGGGGGGCCCTCGCGGCCGAGCGCTTGGCCTCGCCCGGCCGCGAGCTGCTCGGCCAAGGCCAGCAAGCCCGTGGGATCGGGTTTCTCCGGCGCATCCCCCATGGCCACAAGGGGCGGATCGGAGATCCCCAGCCGTTCCTCCAGCAGAAACCGGGCGGAGGGGGGTTCCGCGCCACTCACGAAGCCCCAGGCCAACCCTGCCGCGCTGAGATCGGCAAAAAAGTCGCCTCCCACCAGCAGGGCCTCTTCCCGAATGAAGCCTCGCCAATCCGCAGGCGGGCCACTGGGGTCGCCGCCGAAGTAGAAGCCGCTGAACACCTCCGCAACGGCGTCGAGCTCGGGCAGGGCGGCCGCGCCTGCCGGGGCGCCTGCATCGGCGCCGGCCAGCCGGTGGCGGCGCAGCAGCTCCAAGCTGGCTTGCCAGTCGTTGTTCCAACACCCTTCGCCCTTGAGGGCATCGATGGCCGCCGGATCCGGACACCAACCGCTGAAATGCTCCACCGTGGCGCGAATCGCACGGCGGTAGCTGGCACTCACGTCGCGGATGACCCCATCCAGATCAAACAGCAGGATGGCGCTGGCGGGGAGCGGCGTGGAAGGGCTGGACAGGGCGAGCAGAACGGCCTGGCTGGTACGTTAGTGGTTTGCTCGCTGGCCTTGAGCGCAGAGACCATGATGGCACCAGAGAGGGAGACGCAAGACCCTGCAGCGGCCTTGGTCGTTGAGGAGGTTGCCGAGCTGCCTGCAGCGGCGGAGCCCACCACTGGTCGCCCAGTGATGCGCGGAGGCAGCGCCGCTCTGGCCACGGCCACCATTGATGAGGATGGGGTGCCCTCCGGCTACACCCCGAAACCGGATGAAGGCCGCTTTCTGCTGAAGATTCTTTGGCTGCCCGACAACGTGGCCCTGGCGGTGGATCAGATCGTCGGCGGCGGCCCCAGCCCGCTCACTGCCTATTTCTTCTGGCCCAGGGAAGATGCCTGGGAAACCCTGAAAGGGGAACTGGAACGCAAGAGCTGGATCACCGATAACGAGCGGGTGGAAATTCTCAACAAGGCCACCGAAGTGATCAACTACTGGCAGGAAGAGGGCCGTGGCAAGAGCTTGGAAGAAGCCAAGCTGAAATTCCCCGATGTCACCTTCTGCGGCACCGCCTAGAGCCCCTGAGGGCTGCGCCCTGGCTTGAACTGGCTCAAGCCAGGGGCGCCTCGGCACCCCCTTCCGGCAGAGGCCCTCGGGCCTCTGCTTCAAACTGCGCCACCGCCGCTTCCGTATCCGCATCCATCCAGAGTTCCCGCGCCAGGCTCGGGGCGAGGGTGAACGTGTCGATACCAGCAGCGGCCAGGCGGCTGATCTCCTCCGTCGACCGGAGACTGGCCACCAGTAGACGGGTTCCAGAGCCCACCCCGGCCAGACATCGCTGCATGGCCATCACCTCCGCGCAGCCATCCCTGCCGCTCCGGCTGATCCGCCCGAGGTAGGGAGCCACGTAGGTACAGCCCAAGGCGGCCGCCGCCAACACCTGGGGGACCCCGAAGCAGGCGGTGAGGGTCACCCGTTCCCCCGCGGCAACGAGAGGCCGAGCTGCCAACAGCCCCACCTGCGTGAGCGGCAACTTCACCACGACCCGCTCCGGTGCCAAGGCCAAAAGAGCCTTGGCGCAGGCGAGAAGGTCGTCAGGCGAGGCTCCCCAGGCTTGCAACTGGAGCTCGTCGCAGCCCAAAGCCAAGGCTGCGCAGCTGAGCTGCTCCAAAAGCGACAGCGTGCAAGGAAAACCTGCACGCTGCAACAGGGTGGGGTTGGTGGTGATGCCAGTGAACAACCCCAACGGCCAAAGCTCTGCCCAAGATTGGGGATCGGCCGAATCAATCAGCAGACGCAGAGCCAAGGCGTATCGGGCTGAGCTGTGGCTGGAGCTCAGCTGCCGCGGCTGGCGGAAAGGCGAGCCCTCGCCTGAGCCAGGGCATCCTGAGCCTTGAGCTTCTCCGGACTGGGTTGCTGGCCCTCGAAGCTGCGAGCGGCTTGCTCAGCGGCCTCAAACTCGCGCTCAGCGGTGGCACGATCAATGCTTCCGCCCAGCTCGGCGCCATTCACCAATACGGTGACCTCGTTGGACTCCACCTCGGCGAAACCACCCATCAGGGCGATGGAGGTCCAGGAGGAACCTTCCCGCAGCCGCAACACACCGCTCTCCAGAGCGGTGAGCAGGGACACATGGCCGGTGAGCACCCCCAGCTGGCCAGTGCTGCTGGGGAGGATCACTTCATCGACGGGGCCGTCAAAAACGCTCTGATCAGGAGCGAGCACACGTAAGTTGAGGGTCATTGGCTCAACCCTTCTTGGCGTCGGCGAGAATCTTCTCGGCCTTGGCCTTCACTTCGTCGATGTTGCCCACCAGATAGAACGCCGCTTCGGGAAGCTCATCCAGTTCGCCGGCCAGAATCATCTGGAAACCCTTGATGGTCTCCTCCAGCTTCACGTATTTGCCAGACATGCCGGTGAACACTTCAGCCACAAAGAAGGGCTGAGACAGGAACTTCTCGATCTTGCGGGCCCGATCCACCGTGCGGCGATCATCTTCAGACAGTTCGTCCAGACCCAGAATGGCGATGATGTCCTGGAGTTCCTTATAGCGCTGCAGGGTGCTTTGCACGGCGCGGGCTGTGCGGTAGTGCTCGTCACCCACCACGGCCGGCTGGAGCATGGTGCTGGTGGAATCCAGGGGATCCACGGCGGGATAGATGCCCTTCGAGGCCAAGCCGCGGCTGAGCACGGTGGTGGCATCCAGGTGGGCAAAGGTGGTAGCGGGAGCCGGGTCGGTCAGGTCGTCAGCGGGCACGTAAACGGCCTGGATCGACGTGATCGAACCCTCCAATGTGGAGGTGATGCGCTCCTGCAGTTCCCCAACGTCGGTGCCGAGGGTGGGCTGGTAACCCACAGCCGAAGGCATGCGGCCCAGCAGGGCAGACACTTCAGAACCGGCCTGCACAAAGCGGAAGATGTTGTCAATGAATAGCAACACATCCTGCTTGTTCACATCACGGAAATGCTCCGCCATCGTGAGAGCGGAGAGGCCCACGCGCATACGAGCGCCGGGGGGCTCGTTCATCTGGCCATAGCAGAGAGCCACCTTCGATTTGGAAAGGTCGCCGGCGTTGATCACCCCGGATTCTTTGAATTCTTCGTAGAGGTCGTTGCCTTCACGGGTGCGCTCGCCCACCCCGCCAAACACCGACACGCCGCCGTGCTCTTTGGCGATGTTGTTGATCAACTCCTGGATCAACACAGTCTTGCCCACACCTGCACCACCAAACAGGCCCACCTTGCCGCCCTGGCGATAGGGAGCCAGAAGGTCGATCACTTTGATGCCCGTCTCAAACACCTTGGGCTTGGTTTCCAACTCGGTGAGCTTGGGCGCTTCACGGTGGATCGGGGAGCGGAGGCTGGAGGAGACCGGACCCTGCTCATCCACCGGCTCACCGAGCACATTGAAGATGCGCCCGAGGGTGGCCTCTCCAACGGGAACGGAGATGGGAGCACCGGTGTCGAGGGCGTCCATGCCGCGCACCAAGCCATCGGTGCTGCTCATCGCAACGGCGCGCACCCGGCGATCACCCAGAAGTTGCTGCACTTCAGCGGTGAGCACAATGTCTTGACCGGCAGAATTCTTCCCCCGAACAAGCAGAGCGTTGTAGATCCTGGGAAGCTTGCCAGCAGGGAATTCAACATCGAGCACCGGCCCGATCACCTGCTTAACAATGCCTGTCGTGCCGGAAGCGGCGGGTGCAGCGGCTGCCATAAAAAAAGGAGAGGGGCGGGAGGGCGGAGCGGATCTCCAGACCCGCTGAAGCGGCCAAACCTTACCACCGCGCCTTGCCGCTTGGGACGACCCCGCCCAAAGCGAGGGGGAGGCAGGGGAGTTCGGTCACCCGCACAACGCGGGGGTTACGTGAATCATGGGCTGAGGCATAAGTTGGCACTCGAAGGGCATGAGTGCCAGGTCTGCTCCGATCCTCTGCTTGAAGGCCCTGCTTCAAGGCCTGGTTCCGCCCCTTTCGCAATGCCTGTTGTTTCATCTCTCCCATCCATCCATGGCAGCTGTTTCCCTCAGCGTCAGCACGGTCAAGCCTCTCGGCGACCGCATTTTCATCAAGGTGTCTGAATCCGAAGAGCGCACAGCTGGCGGCATCCTTCTGCCAGACACGGCCAAGGAAAAGCCCCAGGTCGGCGAGGTTGTCCAGGTAGGTCCTGGAAAGCGCAACGATGATGGCTCTCTCCAGTCCCCTGAAGTGAGCGTTGGCGACAAGGTGCTCTACAGCAAATACGCCGGCACAGACATCAAGCTCGGCTCGGATGAGTATGTGCTTCTCTCTGAGAAGGACATACTCGCAATTGTGAACTGATCAACGTCTTTCTCTTCCACCTGTAACCCCTTCATTCATCACCATGGCCAAGCGCATAATTTATAACGAGCAGGCTCGTCGTGCCCTCGAGCGGGGCATCGACATCCTGGCGGAATCCGTCGCTGTCACCCTGGGGCCCAAGGGCCGCAATGTGGTGCTTGAGAAAAAGTTTGGCGCTCCCCAAATCATCAATGACGGTGTCACCATCGCCAAGGAGATTGAGCTTGAAGATCACATCGAAAACACCGGCGTTGCTCTGATCCGCCAAGCCGCCAGCAAAACCAATGACGCCGCTGGCGATGGCACCACCACCGCCACCGTGCTGGCCCACGCCATGGTCAAGTCGGGCCTGCGCAACGTGGCGGCTGGCGCCAATGCGATCACCCTCAAGCGAGGCATTGACAAAGCCACCGATTTCCTGGTGAGCAAGATCGAGGAGCACGCCCAGCCAATCAGCGACAGCAATGCCATTGCTCAGGTGGGCACCATCTCCGCCGGCAACGACGAAGAGGTGGGCCGCATGATCGCCGATGCCATGGACAAGGTGGGTAAGGAAGGGGTGATCTCCCTGGAGGAAGGCAAGTCGATGACCACCGAATTGGAGGTCACCGAAGGGATGCGCTTTGACAAGGGCTACATCTCCCCCTATTTCGCCACCGACACCGAGCGCATGGAAGCAGTGCTCGATGAGCCCTACATCCTGATCACCGACAAAAAAATCGCCCTGGTGCAGGATCTGGTGCCTGTGCTCGAGCAAATCGCCCGCACCGGCAAACCCCTTCTGATCATCGCGGAAGACATCGAGAAGGAAGCCCTCGCCACCCTGGTGGTGAACCGTCTGCGCGGTGTGCTCAACGTGGCCGCCGTCAAGGCCCCTGGCTTCGGTGACCGCCGCAAGGCCATGCTCGAAGACATCGCCGTGCTCACCAACGGCCAGCTGATCACCGAAGACGCCGGCCTCAAGCTGGAAAACGCCAAGATCGATTCGCTGGGCACCGCCCGTCGCATCACCATCAACAAAGACACCACCACCATCGTGGCCGAAGGCAACGAGGCGGCTGTCAAGGCCCGCTGTGAGCAGATCCGCTCCCAGATGGAGGAAACCGATTCCTCTTACGACAAGGAGAAGCTGCAAGAGCGCCTGGCCAAGCTCAGCGGTGGCGTCGCTGTGGTGAAGGTGGGCGCCGCCACCGAAACCGAGATGAAGGACAAGAAGCTGCGCCTGGAAGATGCCATCAACGCCACCAAGGCGGCTGTTGAGGAAGGCATCGTCCCCGGTGGTGGCACCACCCTGGCCCACCTGGCCCCCGCCCTGGAGGAGTGGGCCGCAGCCAACCTCTCCGGCGAGGAGCTGATCGGCGCCCAGATCGTGGCCCTCTCCCTCAACGCCCCCCTCAAGCGCATCGCTGAAAACGCTGGTGCCAACGGCGCCGTGATCGCCGAGCACGTGCGCAACAAGCCCTTCAACTAGGGCTATAACGCCGCCACCGGCGAATACGTGGACATGCTCGCCGCAGGCATCGTCGATCCCGCCAAGGTCACCCGCTCCGGCCTGCAAAATGCAGCTTCCATCGCCGGCATGGTGCTCACCACCGAGTGCATCGTGGCCGACCTTCCCGAGAAGAAGGAAGCTGCTCCCGCTGGCGGCGGCGGCATGGGCGGCGGCGACTTCGACTACTGATCGCCACCCCGATCAGCGGTTTGAGCCGCAGCCAGCAAACCAACTCTGGAGGGCGCAAGCCCTCCTTTTTTTTGCGTGGCCGGCAGCGGGCCGCCAACACCCGCAGCAAATGGCCGTGGGCAACCACCAGCGACGGCCCCGCCAGCACCACATCGGTGGATCGCAGAGTCAGGGAGGCATGGGAGATCGGACTGGGGTGTGCTCTAGAGCCCGGCGATGGGTGTGATTGTTAAGAGACTGCGAAAGCCCCCCCGGCTGGGGCGGCGCTGTTCACACCGCCAACTAGCATGGGGCAACTGTCTTTCCTGGCAAGCAAACCTTTAATCATTGCCCCTTCAAAATAAACAAAACATGACAACGCCCCAGCCTCCATCTTGGAAAGCCAAATTGGCCGATCAAATCCCCCCCCAAATGGCGGAGGAAATCGACACCTTTGAAAACCAGATGGTGTTGCGGTGTCAGGGCAAGATTGAAGACAAGGTGTTTGCGGAATTGCGGCTGCGCCGCGGCGCCTACGGACAGCGCTATGACAACGGCTATCGCCACGACGGCGAAAAGACGCAAGAGATCGGCTTTCCCCATCCCGAATTGACCAAGGGCCCCGAGACCAAATGGGAAGCCCCTGGCATGCAGCGGATCAAAATTCCCTATGGCGGCCTGTCCTGCGAGCAGATGGAAGTGCTCGCAGACATTGCGGAAGAGTATTCCGACAACATCCTGCACATCACCACCCGTCAAGACATCCAGCTGCACTTCCTCTCGCTGGAGGATGCACCCGACATGCACCGGCGCCTCGCCGCTGTGGGCATCACGGTGCGGGAAGCCTGCGGCAACTCCGTGCGCAATGTCACCGCCTGCCCCCTGGCTGGTGTCTGCCGCGATGAGGCATTTGACGTCACGGGCTATGCCAATGAAACGGCCAATTACTTCCTTGGCCACCGAGATGTGCAGGATTTTGGCCGCAAATTCAAAATCGCTTTCTCCGGCTGTTCGCAACACCCCTGCGGCCTCACCTACATGCATGATCTGGGCTTGACCGCCCGCAAGCGCATCCACGAGGGCAAGGAGGAAATCGGTTTTGAGATGCTCGTCGGCGGCGGTCTTGGGGCTGTTCCCCATCTGGCCAAACTCTTTGACGAGTTTGTGCCTCCCGAAGAATTGATGCCCCTGTCCCAGGCCATCGCCCGCGTCTATGCGCGTCTGGGAGAGAAGAAAAACCGCAACAAAGCCCGCATCAAGTTTTTAGTGCAGAAGCTCGGTATCGACGAGTTTCGCCGTCTCGTTCTGGAAGAACGGGCCAGCCTGGAGCCCGATCCCAGCTGGACCGAATGGCTCAAGTCCATCCCCCAATACACGGAAACAGGCTTACCCAGCCCTGTCAGCGAAGGGCAGGTGGTTGATCTGGGTGATGCGCAGGAGGCCTTTGAGCAATGGCGCTCCACCAACATCTATCCCCAAAGACAACCCGGATTTGTCTGCGTCACCCTGAATCTCCCCCTGGGTGATCTCACCGCCCAGCAGATGCGAGGCCTGGCAGATGTGGCTCGCCGCTTCACCCCCGACGCCACCCGCACCACGGTGGAGCAAAACCTCCTGCTGCGCTGGATCCATGGGGTGGATCTGCCCGCCCTCTACCTCGCCCTCAAGGCCCTCAACCTGCACGCCGCCGGCGCCCAAACCATCGCCGATGTCACCGCCTGCCCCGGCACGGACACCTGCAAACTCGGCATCGCCAGCTCCCGTGGATTGGCCGGTGAATTGCGGCAGCGCTTGGCCCTCAAGGGCTATCAATACGACGAGGCCGTCAAGGACATCCGCGTGAAAGTGAGCGGCTGTTTCAACTCCTGCAGTCAGCACACGGTGGCAGAAATTGGCTTCTATGGCTCAAACCGGCTGATTGATCGGCACCGCGTGCCCCATCTCCATTTGATTTTGGGTGGAGAGTGGGATAACAACGCCATGCAATATGGCCAGTCGCTGGGAGTGATTCCAACCAAGCGCGTCCCCGAAGTTGTGGATTTCCTGCTGGATCTTTATTTGAAGGAAAAGCAGAATGGAGAGAAGTTCTCACAGTTTGTTAATCGAATTGGCAAAAAGACAATCAAGGAACGTGTGCAGCCCTTCACAGAAGTTCCCCCATACGCGGTGGATCAATCCTTCTATACCGATTGGGGTGATGCACGCGAATACACCATCGGTGACATCGGCATCGGCGAGTGTGCAGGTGAGGTGGTCTCCCTGACAAATTTCGATGTGGCCATTGCCGAAAGTCTCAATTTTGATGCCACCTTGTTGCTCGAGGGTGGTGGAGAAAATGGCAACATTCAGAAAGCCGCCGACAAAGCGATGGCCGCCATGGTGAAGGCTGCTCAGGCGCTGCTCAAAGTTCAAAACATCGATATTGCCGATGATCCAGATGTCATCCTGCAAGATTTCCGCCGCTATTTTTACGATACGGAGCTTTTCTTTGACCCCTTCGTGCGTGGCAAGTTTGCAAGCTACCTCTTCAATGCCTATGAGAATCGTCAGCTCCCGGCCTCCCTCGATCGGGCCAAGCAGGCCGTGGAAGAGGCGCGGCTATTCATCGAGGCAGCCTATGAGTGCCACACACGCATGGTGCAGGCCGGCATCGCCACACCTGAAGCCTTCCAACGCTGGTTCAAGGAACGGCAACCCGTGAGCAGCTGATCGCCTCCCGCACCAAACCGATTGAAATCAACTGTTGACCAGCCCAATGGATCTCGAGCGTTTTTGCCTTAAATTTCTCGCCCGCCAAGGCCAAGCAACTGTGGATGAGGCCAGCTTCATCCCAATTTTTCACGAATGGATCCGTCTGAAAACATTGCCCGGCACCCTGATTGATGTAGCGGACTATCGCCATGTGCCAGAGGGTCCGGGAATCATGCTGATCAGCCACGAAATCAACTACGCCATGGAGCATGGCGACGGCCAATTCGGCCTTTCTGCCCAACGCAAGCTGGGGGAGGGCTTCACACACCAAGAACGCATTTTGGCTCTTGCCAAACGCCTGGCGCTCTTTGGCTCCTTGCTGGAAGCGGACGAACGCTTGGCGGGTCAGCTGAAATTGGAGGGCGGAGCCTTCCTTTACAAGGCCAATGACCGACTGCTCGCTCCGAACACGGATGAAGCTTTTGCCGCCCTTCAACCCGACCTGCAAGCCGCTGCCAGACTGCTCTACGGAGGAGCAGCAGTGACGGTGACTCGATTGGAGCAGGATCCACGCGATCGCCTCACCGCACTTGTGGAAGTGGCAGGTCCGGTAGAGCTGGCTGCTTTGGTTTAAGCGAAGCGTGAGCCATCACTGGCACCCTTGCGCCTGCCACTGCGCCATCAGTTGATCGGCCTGGGCCGCCAAGTCCGCCCCCGCAACGGTGAAAAACGTGAATCTCTGCCTGTTGCGATAGCGGATCGGATGGGAGGCTTCCAACTCACGCTCAGCCTCCAACCGGCAGCGGTTCCAGTCGGCGTAGTTGATCGGTGTGAAGCGACCATCCCTTGCATTGGCGCCTTCCGCTTGCATGGCCAGCCGAGGACAGAGGCGACCCCGAATGGTGCGCACCAAAGCCAGCTCCTGGTCCATGGCACGGGAGGAAAGGGCCTCGCGTCGTTGGCGAAGCTCACGGCAAGCCTGTAGATCCGCGCCATGGGCCAGTCCGCTCAGGCCAAGCAATAGGGCCAACCCGGCTTGCACCCTCAACTGGACGCCGACAAGTGCTGGGAGGACAGCGGGGACTGTCGGATGGCGGCATCACGCTGCAACTCTCGCTCCAACATGCGAATGCGACTTTCCCTTAGGCAGAATTTGCAGCCGCCGCTGGTTTGCAAATGCTTTTCCGGGGTGATCGTGATCAGCTTCACCGGATGGAGGGTGCAGCGGATTTGGATCGGCGTCTTGTAGCTCTTGTAAAGGATCAGGCTGTAGTCGTAATGATCAGCAAAGCGAGCCCTGGCCCGTTGCAGAAATGTCTCTTTGCTGATCGGGCTTCCCATGCCTCCCGCACATCAGGGATTGATAGGAGATCCTGACAGGTTTTTCACTGGCTGGAAAGGGTGGCAATCTTCCGCAACGGATCTCCATCCACTTCAACGGCGGCCCGGTTCAAACACCAGGGCAACACTGTTGTTGCAGTAGCGCAAGCCTGTGGGTTGGGGCCCATCCTTGAACACATGGCCCTGATGGCCGCCGCAACGCTGGCAGTGGTATTCCGTGCGGGGCACGATGAGCTTGAAATCCACTTTGGTGGCAACCGCCCCGGGGAGAGGCTGCCAGAAGCTAGGCCAACCCGTGCCACTTTCATACTTCGCGGCAGACGCAAAGAGAGGCAGCCGGCAGCCACCGCACTGGTAAACCCCCTGGCGCTTCTCCTTGTTCAGCGGGCTGCTGAACGGCGCCTCCGTCCCCTCCAGCCGCAACACCCGATACGCCTCTGGGGTGAGGCGACGCTTCCATTCCGCTTCACTCAACTGCCAGCGCGGGTCTTTGGCTTTGGAAGCGGCCTCAGCCCTGCCAGCGCCAGCCCAAAGCGGCCAGGAGCCCGTCAAACCAACAACCAAAGCACCAAGGCCCGATCGGAGCCAGGCGCGGCGGGATTGGGTCACGTTCGCCTAACCCACCCAGCCCGCGCTGAGGATGACTGCAAGAACAAGAAAAATGGCCATCAACGTCCAAGAGATGCGATTGAGTGTGGCCTCCGCACTGCGGGCACTGGTGAACATGCCGCCGCCACCAGACACCAGACCTCCTAGCCCATCCCCCTTGGGACTGTGCAGCAGGATGGTGATCACCAAAAAGATGCCCGTAAGCATCCAAATCCAAGAGAGGACAGATTTGAGCATGGAGAAAGTTTAGGGCTCAGACCCGCAAGGCCTGGGCAGGCCGATCCAGGAGCACTCTCGATCCGCTGGGCTGGATCAGGGATTCACCGGTCATGCGGGCCGGCTTTGGCAGGCCGAGGATGTCCAGCAAGGTGGGGGCGATATCCGCCAGACCGCCTCCCTCACGAAGCTTGACGTCTGTGCCGTGGCCTGGAAGCTGCCGCTTTTCGCCCTCCACCAGAATCACCGGCACGGGATTGGTGGTGTGGGCTGTCCAGGGTCGACCATCTGGCCCCTGCATCACCTCCGCGTTGCCGTGATCCGCCGTGATCAACATGGTGCCGCCCATCTTTGAGGTGGCTTCCAGCAGCTTGCCCACACAGCGATCGACGGTGCTGATCGCCGCTTCGGTGGCTTGCAGTTGGCCGGTATGGCCCACCATGTCTGGGTTGGCGTAGTTGATCACCACCAAGGAATAAATCCCTTTGTTGATGGCGGCAATGCAGCTGGAGGTGAGTTTTTCAGCTGACATCGCGGGTTCCATGTCGTAGGTCGGCACGCGCGGTGAAGGCACCAGATGCCTGTCCTCGCCAGGGAAGGCTTGCTCGATGCCGCCATTCATGAAATAGGTGACATGCGGATACTTTTCAGTTTCGGCAGTGCGGAACTGACGCAGGTGGTGTTCAGACACCACTTGACCGAGCAATCCATCCAGTGATTCCGGGGGAAACGCCACGGCCACGGGCAGACCTTGCTCGTACTGGGTGAAGGTGACCACATAGAGGGGATCGATCCTCTCCCTGGGAAAGCCGTCAAAATCGGAGCTGACCAAGGCCCGAATCAGCTGGCGCACCCGATCGGGACGAAAGTTGAAACACACCAGCCCATCGCCAGGCTCCAGCAAGGTGGGCTGGAAGCGAACCGGTTCAAGAAATTCATCACTGATGTTGGCGGCATAGGAGGCAGCCAGCACTTCAAATGCAGTCTCCTCACAAAGCGGGCTGGGCTCGGTGAGCAGGCGATAGGCCTTTTCCGTGCGATCCCAGCGGTGATCGCGATCCATGGCCCAGTAACGGCCGCAGAGGGTGGTGATTTCCCCCACACCGGCCTCTTCAATCAAAGCGGTGATCCGCTGCAAATCATCTTCACCACTGGTGGGAGGGGTGTCACGGCCATCGGTGATGACATGGATGCAGACTTTTTTCAGGCCGCGTCCAGCGGCCCAACGCAACAACCCACCCAGATGGTCGAGGTGGCTGTGGACGCCGCCATTGGAGCAAAGACCCAACAGATGAAGAGTGTGACCATTGGCAGAAAGCGTGTCAGCCAACTTGTTGAGGACCGGGTTGTGGGCGAGGGAGCCATCGCGCACAGCCTGCGAAATCCGCACCAACTCCTGGCGAATGATCCGTCCCGATCCAATAGTTAGATGCCCTACCTCCGAATTGCCCATTTGGTCATCCGGGAGGCCCACCGCGGCTCCGCTCGCCGCGATCAACGTGTGGGGATAGGCCTCCCACAGAGCGTCCATCACAGGAGTATCTGCGGAAGTAATGGCATTGGATAGACCGGGTTCGCTGTAACCCCAGCCATCCAAAATGGCCAAAACAACAGGTGCAACGGGAGGGGCATCAGCCAGATGGAGCACCGATGTGGCCGCTGTTTGTAGGGCCTGCTTAGAAGGAGGGATGGAATTCACCCTAGGCCTGCTCGCTGATGGGTCCACTGCCAAAGCAAAACTACATCCGCCCCTTCCATTGGCCAGGGGGGGGTGACAAAGCGTCAGGCTTTGGGAACATCGGACTGGCAAACGTGTCCCTTAGCATGGCAGGTGCGTGCTGGGCAAAGCGCTTGTCCGAACTCCCCGCCAAGCCCGGCTCCCGCATCGAAATCCTCTCCGCCCAGGAGCTGGGTCGCACGCTTGATCGGCTCGCCTCCCAGGTGCTGGAGTCGGCCTCCGATGCCCACAATCTTCTCTTGCTGGGAATCCCCACCCGGGGCGTCGCTCTGGCAAGGGTGCTCGCCGAACGGCTGAGTGCCATTGCCGGCCATGCCATTCCCCATGGCAGCTTGGACCCCACGTTTCACCGGGACGATCTGGCGCGGGTGGGTACTCGCCTGGTGGAAGCCACCTCATTGCCTAAAGGGGTGGATGGCCGCTTGGTGGTTCTGGTGGATGATGTGATTTACACCGGTCGCACGGTGAGAGCAGCGCTGGAAGCGCTTCAGGCCTGGGGGCGCCCCAGCAAGGTGCAATTGGTGGTGATGGTCGACCGCGGACACCGGGAATTGCCGATCCAGCCGGATTTTTGTGGACGCATTGTGCCAACCTCCCGGCAGGAGAGCATCCAGCTCTGTCTGCAGGCGGTGGATGGGGAGGAAGGAGTGTTTCTCCTGCACCCTTGAGGGCAGTGCAAGTTTCTACACCTTGGTCAGCTCATCATCCCGAAAGTGGGCACGAAACTTGCCGAAGGCCACCACCACTGGAAGGGTTGGGCTGAGGGGGCGCCCCTTCCAACCGTCGATCACCCTCACCACCTCCCCCTCCTGACCTTGGAGGTCGAAGGGGCGGCCCCGATGCTCGGGATGGGTATACACAACCACACTGGAACTCACAGTCACCCGATCACCAGGCTCCATACACCCTCGCGGCTCGGCGTCATCTTGTCACGCCCCAGCCGCAACTGACGGCCCACGTCAAGGTTGGCAGGTGGCCTCAGGCCCCGCATCCACCACCCTTCCCCCCAACGCCCGGCAGGCTTCGCCAAAGGCCTGCCAGTCTGGAACGCCGGCAGCCACCCGCTTCTGAATGAGCGCATCCAACCGTTGTCGCGGGATGGCGTAGGGCAAGGGCCCATGCGATTGCACCCGTTTGTTCTCCTGCTTGGCCAAACCCGCTTCCACAGTTTTTCGCAGGGCCAGGCTGCGTTGACGCCAATAGGGATGGCTGAGCCCGTTGAGCGCAGCGAGCGCCTCCCACCACTGCCCTTTGGAGGCCTGCACGTCCGCACGTTCCAGGTCGGCTTTGTTCTTCGCCCAGATCTGTTGAAACTGCCGCACCATGGCCGCCACCCCGGGATCACCGCCGCGGGGTGCACTCAACCGCAGCAGGGCTACAGCCTGATCCAGTTGCCCCTTCTCAAAAGCGGCCAGGGCGGAGCGTTGCAACTGCGCCTTCCATTGCCGCAAGCGCTGCAGATCCCCATCGGTGGCCGCCTGGGATCGCACCAATTCCTCCTGCAACCCCAAAGCCTGCTCGCGCTTTTGGGCCTCCCAGAGGCGCTGGGCGGCCTCCCGTCGGCAGCGGCCCGCATCCTGCTGGGCCGGCGGACTCGGAACCCACTCCAGGCTCTGCAGGCGACGCTCCACCTGCAGGCAGACCTCGAGCCGTTGATCGGCGGAGGCGGCCCGCAACTGGCGCGTCAACTGCTGCTTCCAAGCCCACAACCCCGCCATGCCGAGGGTGAATGCCAGAAAGGGCAAGCCCACCCAGCGGTGAATTCGCGAAATCTCCCTCGACAAGGCTCACCTGGACCAAGGCCGCTGCACTCAAGCAGAAGCAGCCCCTCAACGCACCGTTCCCAACACCAGCAGGGGGAACGGCTGGCCGGTTTGCAGATCCTCCCCCTCCACCTCCAGCTCCGCACGCGCATTGATCGAAAAGCGCAGACGCCAGCGGTCGGCGCCCGCCACCGCCGGCGGGGCCAGGGGCAACAGGGCCGGGGCTTGGGGCCACGCACGCACCGGCACGGCTCCCGCCTGACGGGGACGAATCACCGGCACGCCCCCCTCAAACACCACCTCGCCGCGCTCCTCGGGCAGGGGTTCGCCAAGCACCAGCTCCAGGGCCGACTGTTCGGGATCGCTGCAGGCCAACACCAGCTCCAGGGGCTGGGGTGTGGGCCACACCTGGCCGGGCAGGAACAGGGGATGCCAAAGATGGCAACGGCCGCGGTGATCCCAGTAGCGCAGGGAGACGCCCCGGTTGAGCACGTCCTGGATCCGCACCCCCGGGGTCAGGGCCAGCGCCCCCAGGGCCACGGCGTCGATGGGGCGTTCATCCCGAAGCGGCACTCCCGGCAGGCGTTCCCTCAGGAGACGGCGCAGCCAGGGAATCCGGCTGCCGCCCCCCACCGGCAAGACGGCGTCGAGCCGGCGAAGATCCAGGCCCTCCCGCCGGGCCGCCGCCTCCATCGCCTCCAGCAGATCGTCCATCACCACCTTCAGGCCGCGCTCCTCCAACAACCGCTCGAAGTCCCCCCGGCTGAGGCGCAGTTCCAACGGAGCTCCCCCCTCGGGGGACAGGATTCGCAGGGCGTCCTCCTGGCCGCTCAAGGCACACTTCAAGGCCTCAGCGGCGCCCAACAGCTCGGCCGTCAGCGCCATCTCCGGGCAGAGCGCGGAGGCAATCCAGCGATCCAGATCCCGACCGCCCAGGGGCGCCCCGGCTTTGCCCACCACCCTGGCCGTCCTCAGCTTCTGGCCGCTTCTCTGGAGATCCCGGCCCGCGAAGCGCAACAACTGGGCCACGGGAGCCGCCCTGCCTTCTCCCCCCTCCAGAACGACCAGCGACACATCCAGGGTTCCCCCGCCGAAGTCCACCACCAGCACCTTGCTTCCGGGGGGAAGGCCCCGGCCGATGGCCGCCGCGGTGGGCTCGTCCACCAGGGCGATGTCCGGCACCGCCAGCTCCTCCGTCACCTCCAGCAACCAGCGGCGATATCCCGTGAAGGTGTCGACAGGGGCGGTGAGGATCAGGCGCTTGGGCTCCAGGGCTTCGGGCAGCGCCGCCCAAAGGCGTCGCAACAGCAGGGCACCCGCCTGCTCCGCCGATAACCAGGACTCGCGGGGCGGCGATCCCTCCGCCGCCCCCCCCGGGGCGCCGATCCAGCGCTTGAAGTCGCGACACAATCCGGGACCCGAGGCTTCCGCCAGCCCCGCTTCCACCACCTGACGGCCGATCAAGGGCTCCCCATGGCTCGGGTGACTCAGCCAGAGCAAGCTTGGAATGACCGCCGGATCCCCTCCGCTGTAGGGGGGAAGGGACAACAAACCTGGCTCGCCATTGTCCTCTTGCCAGGCCACCACGGTGGTGGTGCTGCCAAGGTCGATCGCGAGGGTTCCCGCCATGGGCAAAAGGGGCCTGAATTAGGGTGAGGAAAACGCGCAGGCTTCGATGCAGAGCGGTCCCGATCTCAACCCCAAGGATCTCGCGCAGCGGGCGGAAAGCCTGATCCGCCATTCGAGCAACCGCTATCTCACCACTGTTCGCATCGCCTATCGGGCCAAGCTAAGGCGCTTTGACGATTTCGATGGCCTCCTAGATGAATCCATGGTGAAACCAGTCCAGCGGGCGATCGTGGAACTCAGCGACGAGCAGGATCAGCCCGATCTTCTGCCTGGCTGACCGCTACGGCCGATGCAGGTCCAAGAGGGCAAGGGTTGGCGGTTGGTCCATGAGGCCAACCGCCAACCCTTTTCTGTGCTGATCGCAGGTGAGGGTTGGGCTGCCGAGCTCAAATCCGGGGAGGCGCGGGCCCTCATCGCCGGGGTTCGGCGGCTCTGCCAGCAACGTCTGGAGCTTGCGAGCACTCTGATGCCCGGGGAGAAGTTGTGCTTGGAGCTTGAACTCGATTTGATGCCAGGCAGCCTCTGGCTGGAACTGGATGGCGATCCCCGGGGTTGGAGCCTGAGGTTCGTGCTCACTCCAGCGGATGGCAGCAGAGGCTTGGAGGGATGTTGGCCCGCGCCCGCTGCTGCGGCGCTGATCGCGGCCTTCGAGCAACTTGGCTGCAACCTGAAGGAGGCCCGGCAGGAGCCCAGCGGTTGAGACTGCCGGCACTGACGCTTTGATCAGGACTACTGATCGATTTGACACTGCCAGGCTTCCCCCCAGGTTGGCGGTTCTTTTCCCCCGGATTTCCCCAGGCTGACCCCTTGGAGAGCCTCATTCCTGCCGCACAGCTGGGGATTTAGGAAGCACGAGGCTTTTCCCTGGTTGACGTTCTCATGCTCCATGGCATGTTGTGGTGGCAGATCGGCTGAGCCACCACTGCCAAGCCCCGTGGACGTAGCGGTCTTGCCGCGAGAAACGCTGCGATTGCTGGATGTGAAGCGGGTTTGACTTCACAGGCCTGATGTGGGCCAACTGGTGTGCCGAAGCCGAGGTGACGCGAATGGCGTATTCGAAGAGGATTGGGGCTGCTGCAGCCGAACATTCAGGCCCCACCATCAGCCTCTGCGCTGAGGTCCCTGAGCCCCTGTTGTTCGCCATGCGGCGCTTCATTGAGGCCCATCCGAACTGGGATCAATACCGGCTGTTCAAGGCCGCCCTGGCGGGCTTCCTGGTGCAAAAAGGCGTCAATAATCGTGGCATCACCCGTTGCTATCTGGCCAATCTCTTCCCCGGCCAGGGGGGATTTGCGACAGCACCATGGCCTGACAAGGCTCCAGCACCAAACAGGCACCGACCCGAACCTGACCCACGCGGCCCTCAGCGGCGGGTGGCCTGATCAATTGGCCGGCAGCCAGGCGGGTTCCCCATCACCCGGCTCAGGTCGCCCCAGGACTGGCTGGATCTGACAACAGTTCGAGCAGGCGATGGGCTGTGTCTTCGGGAACAGGCAGGATCGAGAGGCGGTTA
>JBJTWN010000161.1:0-8136 GCA_046081785.1 Cyanobium sp. | reverse complement strand
GTTTGCGCAGGCGAATGATCTCCTGCAGCACTTGAGACATCCGGTCGTAGAAGGCCGGGTCGTTGGCTTGTTCCCTCTTGATGGTGGTGCCAATGTTGTTTTCAATGGTTTCCGCCACGGCATCCTTGTTGGCGCCTTTGCCCAGACTTTTTTCGATGGCTTCGTGGATTCCCAGCTTCTCAATCAGCTCCAGCAGGGGCAGGTCATCAAAGGCGGAAATCTTGCGGGAGTCCTTCGCCTCGATGTAGGCGTCAATGAGGAAGCGCATATCGGCTTCGTAGTCTTTCAGGTCGAGGTTTTCGCCAGCCGCCAAGCGGATCAATTGCCGCCACTCCAGTGCCCGGTCGCGCTGCTGGATCAATTTGTGGATCTCTTCGGTGGCGTAACCCGCCTGAGGGAGCTCGTTGGCAATTGCTGAGTATGCCCGAAGCAGTTCGGCCACTGTTTTGTAGTAGGCCACACGCAAAGGCTCTTTTTCTTGCTGGGCATTGGGCTGATCACTCGGCCCAACAAAATGGAGCAGGATCGCTGAATCGTTCTGAGGCGGAGGAACGGACTCCGCCATCAAGTGCTCCTGTTCCAGAGCCAGATCCAGGCGCTCCTTGGCTTTTGTCAGGCGATCCTGGAGCACCACATTGGGGTCAGCCCCAGCCGCTGTGTGGTCGAGATCTTCATCGCTGTAAACCGCAATGGCGTTTTTCACCTTTTTAAAGAGATCCTTGTAATCCACAATCCGGCCAAACGTCTTGTCCTCCCCATCCAGGCGGTTGGTGCGGCAGATGGCTTGAAACAGGCCATGGTCTTGCATGCTCTTATCGATATACAACACCCGGCAGGAAGGAGCATCAAAGCCGGTCAGGAGCTTGTCCACTACAATCAACAGCTTCATCCGGGCTGGTTCCTTCACAAACAACTGCTTCGCCCTTTCTTCATAGGCTTCCGTGCGTGATTGTCCAGGTCTGCTCTGGACTTGTTCCAGGAGCTTGGTGTAGGTGTTGTAAATGAACTGCTTGTCTGTTTCCGTGTTGGCGCCCGTTTCCTCTTGGGTGATGTCTCGGGCCTTGGGATCGTAGGAGGTGATGATGGCGCAACGGCCCTTGAGTTCCGTTTGATTGAACAGCTCGAAATAGCGACAGGCTTCATAGATGCTGGAGGCCACCAACATGGCGGTGGCTCGCTCAGTGGCCAGGTCTGCTTGGGTGGCGATGTCATAGATGATGTCCATCACGATCCGGTGAATGCGTGATTTGGAGCTGAGCACCGCCTGCATGGTGCCCCAGTAGCGCTTGAGTTCGCGCACCTGCCAGGGGTTGAGATCAGCGGTTTTGGCTTCAAACCACTGATCCACCTTCTCTTGAGAGCTGATGCTTTGATCAACGTCCCTGGCTTCATACACCAGATCAAGCACCACTTCATCAGCAACAGCTTCGCTGTATTTGTAGACATGGATGTAGCGGCCAAACACTTCCAGGGTTGTGGCCCGATCTTTGGTGAGCAAGGGGGTGCCCGTGAAGCCGTAGAAGGTGGCGTCGCGGAGGCTGGCTTTCATCAGCCGGTGGAGCTTGCCGCTTTGGGTGCGGTGGCATTCATCCACAAAAACAAACAGCTCGCCGTAGGTGTTGCAGGGCTCGTTGTGGAGTTTGGCGATGTGCGCCTCAAAATCCTCAACGCCCCGCGCGCCGAATTTGTGCACCAGGGAGCAAATCAGGCGTGGGCTGGGCTGGCTCAACACTGCCATCAGGTCGGCGCCACTGCTGCTGCGGTGGACACGCTCGTCGGCGCCACCAAACACGTCTTTGATCTGCTGATCGAGCTCATCGCGATCGGTGATGATCACCACGCGGGCGTTGGGGTTGTGGGCCAGGATCCAGCGGGCGAGGAGCACCATCACGATGCTTTTGCCGCTGCCTTGGGTATGCCAGAGGATGCCGCCTTCCCGCCGGCGGATGAAGGCCTGAGCGGCTTTGATGCCGAAGTATTGATGCACCCTGGGTAGTTTCTTGGTGCCGGCATCAAAGAGCACAAAATCCCGCATCAGCTCAATCAGCCGGTCTTTGCGGCAGAGCTTGAGCAGATCCTGGTCCAATCGGGTGGAGGAGGGCTCTGGCGCGCCTTCCTTCCAGGTGAGGAAGTATTTGGATGGCGTTTCGATGGTGCCGTAGCGCAGGCCTTCGGAATCATTACCGGCCAGAACGAATTGGACTGTGGCGAAAAACCATTCGTTGAACTCTGGTTTTTGGTTGGAGCAGTTCTGGCGGATGCCCTCGCCAATGGAGACGCTGCTGCGTTTGAGCTCAAGCACGCCAATCGCAAGACCATTCACATAGAGCACCAGATCGGGGCGTCGCTCCAGGGGGCCCCGCAGGTTGACTTCCTCGGCGATAGCGAAATCATTGGCCTCAGGGTGATCCCAATCGATCAGGTGAACGGTGCTGGTGGGCTGATCCACGGCGGTTTTCACCTGCACGCCATAGCGCAGCAGGCTGTAGACACACTTGTTGGCTTCATAGAGGCCACCCTGGCCCAGAGCAGCGTCTTTTCTCAGTTGATAGAGCGCACCGCTGATCTCCGCTGGGCTGTAGTGCTTGCCGATCAAATAATCCGTGAGGATGGTTTCATCCAGGAAGCTGTTGTTGGGCCATTTGGAACGGTCGCCCCCTTAGCGATAGCCGAGCTTGTGGGTGAAGAGCTTGATCACCCGGTTTTGGCTGGCCCGTTCAAAGCCCTCGCCCCTCATGGTTCCCCATCCACTGGGTCCATCGCCGCGAGATCCGCTGGAGCCTGCGGGGCATCTGGGCCTTGCATCACTGCCCGTCCGTCCTGCCAGATCACGGCATAGTGGCCGAGGCGTGCCTTGCGGACGAGTTCAGCGGTGACGGCCTGTTGGAGGGCCTCAAGAATCTGCCGATCAGCGGGAGAGAGGGTGGGTGTCATCGGGATAGATCAAGCAGGAGGGAATAGAGCTGGGGATCCACAATGGTGCGCTTCTGGCCAGTCTGGGAGAAAACAGGTAAGGGCATCGTTCCAGCGTTCATGTTGCAGAGCACATGGTCCACCGCAGGGGCGTAAGGATCGAGCAGGAGCCGAATGCTACGGGGAAAGCGGCGCTGTAGAACTGTGAGCGGCACGTCATGCCCCCCGTGGGCCACGCGCTCGGCCACCCGCAGGATCGAGAGCTGCAGCGAGGGAAGGGCAAGGTAGACCAGCTCCACCCGCCAGCCGGCGCCGCGGAGGCGGCGGATCAGGCGCAGGTGGCCACGGCCCGAGAGGGTGGTTTCAAAGGCAAAGCTGCGTTGTGCCTGGATGTGGCTTTCGATCTCCGCCAGCATCAGGCGGCTGGCGGCCTGCAGTTGCGTCTGCGGCGCCAGGGGCGACAAACCCGCGGCGATCAAATCAGCGTTGACAAAGGCCTGGGCATCGGGAAATTGGCGCAGGTATGCAAGGGCAAAGGTGGTTTTGCCTGCGCCGTTGGGGCCGGCGATGATGCGGCAGATCCGGGCGTCCGCGGTGCTCATTCCGGTCTTCCTGGCAGAGCAGCCAGCATCGCGGCTGATGGCGCTTTGCCGCTGGCGACTGCGGAGCCCCTCTGATCCTCAGTTTCTTCCGTAGTGACTGAGGAAGACGGCTGGGGCGGCCCGGCTTCGCGGCAGCGGCGGATCATGTCGCCGGTGCTCTGGCGTTCGATGGTTGTGGTGAGGTAAGGGGTTTCGGCCAGCAGGAGATTGGCGGGGTGGAGCCATGGGGCTGGCGCAGCTGAGCGAGGGTGAGGGCTGGCGGCAGGCTGCCTACGGCGCAGCTGAGGTGGGCGAGCACGAGATCCCCTCGCTGTTGAGGAAGATTGGGTGGCGGGTCGTGGGGAATTTGGCCATTTTGGAAAACACATCGATGTCAGCGATTTTTATGACTAACCCTGAAATCCAGATTCTGCCAAGAACATCTCTGCGGCTTTGCCAAGACGACATCGGTAGACAGTGAAAAACTGACGACGGCGCCCACGGTGCAGGCTTAGGAACTTTGGGCAAAGTGCTTCGGGGTTGGACCTTTTAAGTTCAGCCGCTACATTTTTAGCTGCGACCGACCTTGCCAGGCAAAGGCGGGCGCAATTCAGATTGAGATGCTCGATCGATCTGGCAATGAGTTCCTCCGTTGTGGAGTAGGCGTTTGGACTGATCTCAACCTTTGAGCACGCATCGGGATGGGGGATCAAGCGCCCATCATGCAAAACAACAACCAATGGCGGAAATGCAGGGAGTTCCAAAGGATTGACGATGAACCCTCTGCTGTCTCCGCCGAGTGAACGGTTGTTGACGAGATGGTTCTTGTGCTGGTCGCAGCTCAGATTGGCTGGGAGAGGTTCAAGAAAGCGATCCCGCTCTCTAGCCCGTTGTGAGCCTCCTCGACAGACGGCCAACATGTTGAGCCACTCCAGGTTCCAGTTGCAGGAAGGATCTTGAGATGACTTTGCAACGATGTGCTCAACTTGAAGGGAATCCGCATCCCTGGTTGCCGACCGTTCGCAATACGCGCAGATGCCACCCTGATCCAACTCCAGCGTCTTGCAGATCTCGTCAAAGACCGCACGGCCCTCAGCTCTGAGGTCGTCCCAGGTTGCATGGGGATTGTGATTTTGGAAGGAGACGAGCTGGGGTGGCGTCGCCGACGACTTGGGAACCTTTTTCATGGCGTTGATGCTGTTTCCCATTCCTGGTTCTCGATCTGGAGATCGGCTTCGATGAGGGCAGGTTCTTCTCCTTGATATAGGTGATCCAACTTCTGACGAAGGGCCATTGCGCGAGGATCCCTCCAGCGGCCTGTATAGACTAACTCAAGGTATTCGTTGAGTTCAGTAACCGCACTAATTGGTGGCCGCAAGTCCTTGAGGCCAAGGATGGTTTGAAGTAAACGTGAACTTTCCGCGCCCAATGTGCCGGCCGGGGCTCCGAAGCACTTCCCATCCTCGAGGATCCGAATCTGGCGCGATTCAACAGTGGTCAACACCTCAGGGCTATGGGTGGTAACGATGAACTGAATCTTTGGGAAGGCATTGCGAATGGCCTGAAGAATGCGCTGCTGCCAGCCGGGGTGGAGATGCTGATCAACTTCATCAATTAACACAATGCCGTTCGTCATCTCTAAGGCCCTATCACCAAAGAAGCTATTCAAGCGAACGCATCGAAATGCAAGGTCGGCAACAAGAGAGACAACACCCCTGACACCATCGCTCATCTGACTGACGGGAAGCCGACCATGATTCTTATGAAACATGGTCAACTCTTCAAAGTCAAAGCTGTAGGCAAACTGAGACCAGCCTTCCTCCTCAAGAATTGAATCCACAGCAGACTGAATAGCGCTGAGTCTTGTTGCCATGATCAGGCCGCGCGGTGGCTCCAGGCGTTCTGCCTCCTGAATCTTTAGCATGGTTGCCTTTGCCATCCATTGCTGGACCTGAAGGAAGCTAGATGCTGGGCTCAGGCAATCTTCGTAACCAAGTGAACGATTCTCACTCAGCAATTTCTTCCGCTCGAGATTTTTGTGTGCTTTCCAAAGCCGGCCAGTGCCGTAATAAGCAACTGCTGGAAGAATATTCGATTGGAGATGATGGACATTCTCTTGCAGCCATTTGCCGTATTTTATGAGATCTGCAACCTCGCGAATTGTCGTGTGACTTTTTGGACCAGGGAGCTCTCGAGCGATTGTTCGATCATAGAGGGTATTCCTGATTAAAGTATCTTCCACTTCTGGAAACGCTACTCTGCCCTGAACACGCACTGGCCAGTCCTCCTTTGGTTCCAAAGTGCTGGGATCCAAGTGACGCCTTGCATCACGAGAGTAAAAGCGGGTGGAGCGTCCAAGATCAAATGCTCCAACGAAGGGTCCTAGCAGCACAGTGATGGAGTCAAGGATGGTTGTCTTGCCATGGCCATTACGAGCCACCAGCACGGTGAGATCTTCTTCGAACGAAATCCTCAGATCGTCGAAGCGACGGAAGTTCTGGATGTGAAGCTCGCGGATCAGCATGATCTGGCTTCGAGGGTGTGGTGGTGAAGAGCAGGTGCTTGTGCTGGCAGGTTAGCCGGTGAATTGGTGGCAGGCTTCCAAGGGTGGTGGCTGTCGAGCACATCAGAAGAGTTCGCTGTGAATTCGGTGCAGATCTTCATGACAGACGGATCTTGCCGGTGAGGAGCTGTTGCATCATTCCTTGCTTGAGTTCGTGAGCTTTGCCGCGACGGGCTTCAAGGACAAACAGCTCTGCATCCATTTCGGAGATAATGGCAGCGATAGCTGTTTGTTCAAGAAGGCAAGGTGGCACACTTATAGGAATCGAATCAGCAATCTTTTGGTTGATGTTTGTCAGAGCCGAGGCCTGCGAGTTGTCGATCAACCAGCGCCGTGTCTTTTCTGCTCGGAGCGCGTAGAATAAAAAGGTTGGGTCTGCGATTCCTCGTAGTGCTCTAGCGCGATAGGTGAAACCAGAAAAAACAACTGGCTCCGAGCAACCAAAAAACTGGCTTGGATAGCCAATGCCATCTCGCTTGACAGACGACTTTCCGAACACAATGTCACCTTTGGTGAGGCTTCGTGTTTCTATCTCGCCCGCTGAAACTTTGATTCGGCTTAATCTATCTGTGCGAATTGAGGTTTTATCATATAGATCTTGCACGGTGACATAGAGAGCCCCAGACCCCATCTCGCTCAAAGGCTTATTAATGCCAGTACTGATTTCGGCGAGTTGTTTCAACCTCTTCACCACCCACTCCCCCTCAAACCCCGGCAGCCGCCGCTTGCCGGTGAGCAGCTCCTGCATGGCGGCTTGCTTGATATCATGCTTCTTGGCAATGAGACGTTCTAGCTTTATGATAAGAGTGTTGATATCGTCTAGTGCCGCTGAAATATTTGTTTGTTCAACAAATTCAGGCAGAGCGACCGGGAGGCTTTTAAGAATAGGTATGCGAATGTTGCCAACAGTTGATCCCGTGCCACCGACAGAGCCAATGAAACACCTAGATGATTGCGACTGCAGTGCATGTAGCACATAAGACGCATCAACATTATCGGATTGGATCCGCAACAAAACCATGCGCTGTCCTAGACAGCACTTCAAGCCCACAGGAATCATGCAAACTTCACCCATAGGCGCTTCGCGTGTAATCACCAAATCAGGATGACGAGGGACCGCGCGGCGAGTCCTCTCCTGAAAGTTATTCTCACCGGTATAACTTGGCGCCTCAAGACTCAATCTGCCATCGCGGATGTTTTGGTTGCGAATGACAAGTTCGCCACTTTCCTTCCAGATTGGCGTTGAGTAATGGCAGTCTATTGCTTCGCAGGGGAGCATTGACAAGGGCTTTACATCCCAATCCTCCGGAATCACCCCCACCTCCGTCTGCTTGTAGCCCGGTTTCAGTTCCATGCGAACCCCATCCGCTCTAGGTGGCCGGCCACTCGCTTCTCCAGCTCCTCCACCCGCTCCGTGATCACCGGCAGGGCTTCGCCATAGCGCTCGGCCAGCACTTTGAGGCGAGCGGTCAACCCCTGGCTCACCCGCTCCACCTCACTGGCGATCGCCTGCTCCAGGGCGGCCAGCCACTTGTGGTCCACCACCAGCTCCCGCACCTCCGCCTCGGTGAGGGAGTCGTAGCGGCCATAGGCCTGATCGTCCAGGGCCGCCTCGGCGTTGCGCAGGGCTCGCTTGCTGGTGGCTTCCGCCTCCGCAGCCATTCCTCCAAAGCGCGCCGCTCCTCCTCCGCCTCGGGATCCTTGCGGAGCTCCTTGAGCCGGGCCGCCACCGCCGCCTTGGTCAGCTTGTCCAGCTCCGCGTAGAAACCCTCCTCGCCGCCGTGTTCCTCCTCCAGCTCCGCCAGGCGGCTGGTGGCCTCTTCCAATTCGGCGGTAAGGGCTTCGATCATCTCCAGGTCGTCTGCTAAAAACCGACGCGCCACCAGCTCCTTGGGCACCAGATCACAGGCCCAGCCCCGATCTTTCAGCTTGCCGGCCTTGGTGGTTTCCGTGAGCCGATACGTCTCCGCCCGCCAGCCCTCGGCGCTGATCGCATACACGTCATCTTGCAGCGTGTCGGCCCACTGGTCCATCAAGAGCTGATACACGGCATAGGGATCGATCAGGGGCTGGTTTTGG